>NZ_JBHSIV010000002.1:0-302543 GCF_042653685.1 Actinomycetospora atypica
TCCCGCGGCCCCGCCGCGCGCCCGAGGACCGGCCCCGACCGTCCGCCCCCGACGCGCTGCGCGCCCACCAGCGCGCGGCGCCGGAGCAGGCCACGCCGGGGTCGGACCGTCCGCGCCCCGCGGGGTCGGGTCGTCGGCGCCTGGAGGAGAGCTCCGCGGGCGCGCCCCGCGCGCTCTCCGGCACCTCCCGCCACACGGCCACCACCGCCCGCGGCCGCCGGGCGGAGGCCGAGGCCCCCGCGCCGACCGCCGTCACCCCGACCGCCCCAACCTCGTCCGCCCCCGCCTCGTCCGTCCCGGGTTCGACCGCGGCGCCG
This sequence comes from Actinomycetospora atypica, assembly GCF_042653685.1. NCBI lineage: Bacteria > Bacillati > Actinomycetota > Actinomycetes > Pseudonocardiales > Pseudonocardiaceae > Actinomycetospora > Actinomycetospora atypica. Next base: position 318 of record NZ_JBHSIV010000002.1, read on the forward strand.
ACCGCTCGCCTCCCGGCCCGTCCGGCGACGGAGACGCGGCCCGGCCCGGAGCCCCGCGTCCCGTACGACGACGACGCCACGCCCCCCTTCGGTGGCTGCATGACCTTCGGCGCCCACGCGGCGGGGGGCCGGCGGTCGTCGGCCCCCGCGCCCCGCGAGCCCGTGTCCGCATCGACCCCGCGCCCGACCATCCCGCGCCCGACCATCCCGCGCCCGACCATCCCGCGCCCGACCATCTCGCGCCCCACCACCTCGCCCTCGGCGCCCGGCCGCCACGCCGCCCCCGCCGGAGCCGGCGACCCCGCCCCGGCTCGCCACGCCGCCCGTTCACAGCCCGCCCGGTAGTCTCGAAGCGGACGAACCGGACGTGGAGGTGGCAGTGGAGACCGAGCGCGGGACCGACGAGCCGGTGGCGATGTCGGCCCACCGCCCCTGGGCGAAGATCGTGACCCTCGTGGTGCTCGGGGCCTTCCTGCTCTCGATCCTCGTCGGAGCCCTCCTGCTCTGACCCGGGCGGGCACTACCCTCCGACGGCCATGGACGCCGAAGCGCTGCTCGTGCGGGTCCGGGCCGCCTGTCTGGCGTTGCCCGAGGTGGTCGAGCGGCCCAGCCACGGCACCCCGTGCTGGTTCGTGCGCGGGAGGAAGACCTTCGTCATGTTCGCCGACCACACCCACGGCGACCCGCACGTCGCGCTGTGGGCCGCCGCCCCGCCCGGGGTGGCCGCGGAGCTGATCGCCGCGGAGCCCGCGCGGTTCTTCCGGCCGCCCTACGTCGGGCACCGCGGCTGGGTGGGCCTGCGCCTCGACCTGACCGGCGGGGACGCCCTCGACGACGACGAGCTCCGCGGGCTCGTCACCGACGCCTACCGCCACGTCGCGCCGAAGGGGCTCAGCGCGCGGGTGTGACCTCCTCGGGGGAGTCGCCGCGGTCGAGGTCGGCCTCGGCGCGCAGGCGCTGCACCATCTCGGGCCGGGCGAGCATGTGCGCCACCCCGCTGCGCACCCCCCACCCGTAGACCGCCAGCGCGAACACCGCGACGACCACGCTGTCCCACGGCGCCGGGACCAGCTCGGCGCCGTCGAAGCTGCCGAGCGCGGAGAACACCGTGATCCCGGCGAGGTAGACCACCAGCCAGTACCCGCCCGAGAGCTGCCCGGCGGGCCGGCCGGAGCGCAGCCACACCGCCACGTAGACGACCACCCCGATCGCGGTGATGGCCATCGCGACGCGCAGCTCGGTCCACGAGACCCAGAAGATGACCAGAGACGACACGACGAACGCGACCGGCGCCACCACGGTCATGCCGCGCAGCCGGCTGTCCTGCCGCGTCAGCCCCGAGCGGCGGAACGCGATGAGCGACACCGCGCCGATCTGGAAGGTGAAGGCCGCGATCGACCCGGTCACCGAGATGATCGAGTGCCAGCTCGGCAGCGGCAGCAGGTAGGCCAGCCCGATGACGAAGTTGATCGCGAGCGCCCGGGCGGGGACACCGCGCCCGTTCAGCCCGGTCAGCCAGGCGGGGAAGAAGCCGTTCTTGGCCAGGCCGAACACGTTGCGGGCGTTGGCGGCGGTGAACACGATGCCCGAGCCCGACGGGGAGAGCATCGAGTCGGCGATCAGCGTCCACGAGAGCCACGTCAGGCCCAGGACCATCGCGAGGTCGGCGAACGGCGAGTCGAAGTTGACGCCGTGCCAGCCCCCGAGCAGCGACGAGGCGGGCACGGCCCCGAGGAACGCCAGCTGCAGGCCGAGGTAGAGCACGATCGTCACGAGGATCGTCGTGATCAGGGCGCGCGGGACGGTCCGGCGGGGGTCGCGGGCCTCACCGGAGAGCTCGACGACGTTGCGGAAGCCGGTGTAGGCGAACACCATCCCGGCCGTCGCGATCGAGCCAGCGCAGCGCTCCAGCCGTACGGGGCGAAGCCGCCGTGGTCGGTCAGGTTGGCGGAGTCGAACCCGCTGGCGACGAGCAGGACGATCGTCGTCACCGGGATCAGGATCTTGATGGCGGTGATCGTCGTGTTGGAGCGGGCGAAGAGCCGCACCCCGAACCAGTTCAGCGCGACGAACCCGGCCATGAGCACGACGGCGATCGCGATGCCGGGCCCGGTGAGCTGGTCGTCCTCGTAGACCCCCGGCAGGTAGCTCGCCGCGTACTGGACGACGCCCGCGGCCTCCGTCGGCGGGTTGCCGACGTAGCTGATCCAGTTCGCCCACCCGACGATGCCGGCGGCGAGCCCGCCGTGGCTGTACATCGGGTAGCGCACCAGCCCGCCGGACTCGGGCTTGGCCATCCCCAGTTCGGCGAACACCAGCGCGACGCAGAGCATCAGCGCCCCGCCGATGACCCACGCGAGCATCGCGGCGGGCCCGGCGTCCTGCGCGGCGTACAGCGAGGAGAACAGCCACCCCGAGCCGATCACGCTGCCCAGCCCGGCCGCGAGCAGCGACCAGAACCCGAGGTCCTTGCGCAGCCCGGAGTCGGCCCGCTCGGTCCTGCCGGCGGTCACGTCCCCGCTCTGCGTCTCCGTCATGGCTGACGCTCTACTCGAGAGGTGAGCCCGGACACTCCCGGTCCACCGACTTGTTACCGAGAGTGTCCGATTCGCCGGGTTCCGGCTCCCGATCGGGCCGGTGGTGCAAGGTCGTCCCCATGGAACCGCTGCCCGACGACGTCGACCGCGTCCTCGCCGTCGCCGCCCACCCCGACGACCTCGAGTACGGCGTGTCCGCCGCCGTCGCCGCGTGGACCGCCGCCGGGAAGGAGGTCACCTACCTGCTCGTCACCCGCGGGGAGGCCGGCATCGCGACGACGCACCCGGGCGAGGCCGGCCCCGCGCGCGAGGCCGAGGAGCGGGCGAGCGCCGCCGCCGTGGGGGTGCACGACGTCCGGTTCCTCGACGGCCACGCCGACGGCACGGTCGTCGAGGGCCTCGCCCTGCGCCGCGACATCTGCCGGGTGGTCCGCGACGTGCGCCCCGACCTCGTCGTCACCCTCAACCACCACGAGCGCTGGGCCGGTGGGGTCGGCTGGAACTCCGCCGACCACCGCGCGGTGGGCCGCGCCGCGATCGACGCCGTCTCCGACGCCGGCACCCGCTGGATCTTTTCCGACGAGGGCGCGGCGCACTCGCCGCGGCACATCGCCGTGGCGGCGTCGGCGCACCCGACGCACGAGGTCGACGTGACCGGGTTCGTCGAGGCCGCGGTGGCCTCGCTGGCCTGCCACCGCCGCTACCTCGAGGCGCTGTCGGACGATCCGGTGCAGGAGCAGGCCCGCGCGGTCGTCGAGCGGATGGTGGGGGACCCGGCCGCCCCGCGTGTGCGCTTCGAGCTGCTGTTCTGAGCCCTTCCCCGACCTCCGGCTAGGACGCCCGGGCGACCGGGAGCTGGGCGGCGTACCAGTCGAGGAAGGCGGCGACGGAGGCCTCGACGACGGGGGAGAGCGGCCCCGGGCGGTAGCCCCGCGACGCGATCCCCGCGTAGTTGGCCTCGCACAGCTCCCAGTCCTGCTCGGAGGTCGCGCGCCAGACGGCGGTGAGGGCGTCGACGTCGGCGTCGTCGAGCCGGGCGTCGGCACGCACGAGGAAGCAGACCTCGACGTCGGTGGTGCCCGCGTCGACCGGGGTGAGGCGGGTGGTCATCGCGTAGTCGGCGTTGGCGTGCGCCCAGAGGTTCGGCAGGCCGACGATCCGGAGGCTCCCCACCTCGGCGTCGGGCAGCGTTCCCATCGTCGGCGCCACGAGCCGCCCGTCGAGGGTCTCGGTCGCGAAGCCGTCCTTGAGCGGGAGCCGGGCGAGGCGGAACCAGGCGTCGCCGGGGAAGGAGACGTCGTCGGGGTCGAGCCCGCGCGCGGCCCAGCGCTGCCGGGCGAGGGTGAGGGCCTCGTCGTAGCGGGGGTTGGCCCGCACGTCACCGTGGGTGCCCTGCTCGAAGTTCGAGAGCGAGAACTCGGGGTGGCTCCCGCGGCAGTGGTAGCACTCGCGGTTGTTCTCCACGAGCGTCTTCCAGTTCGCGGCGACCCGGTAGCGGTCGCGGGCGACGATGCGGGCGTCGGCGAGGCCGTGCGGGACGAGCCGGCGCTCGGCGGCCGCGGTGAACGCGTCCATCGAGCCCTCCGGCGCCCCGTCGTCGGCGAGGCGGAGGAAGACCAGGCCCGCCACCTCCCGCACCGCGACCGGCGCGAGCGTCACGGAGCTCGTCGGGAAGTTCTCGCCCATGAGCCGGGCCGAGCGCAGGCGGCCGTCGAGCCCGTAGACCCACTGGTGGTACGGGCAGACGAACGCCTTCGCGGTGCCGCACTCGGCGGTCGTCAGGCGGGAGCCGCGGTGCGCGCAGACGTCGTGGTGGGCGCGCAGGGTGCCGTCGTGGTCGCGGACGACGATCACCTGGTCGCGGCCCAGGGTGCGGCGGAACCAGTCGCCGGGGCCGAGCTCGCAGGTGTGTCCGGCGAACGTCCAGTTCCGGGCGAAGACGTGCTCGAGGTCGTCGGCGAAGACCGCGTCGTCGGTGTAGCAGGGCTGGGGCAGCGTGGTCCGGGTCAGGGTCTGCTCAGACATGGAACCTCCGCTCGAAGCCCGGGTCGAGCAGGGCCGGGCGGTCGAGCGAGAACGTGTCGATCGGGTGGCGGGAGCGGCCGGCGGTGGCCAGCTCGGCAAGGATCCGCCCGATCAGCGAGGCGAACTTGAAGGCGTGCCCGGCGCCGACGGCGACGTGGACGTTGGGGGCCTCGGGGACGGTGTCGATGACGAAGTGCTGGTCGGGCGGGATCGTGTAGAGGCAGGTCTTCGTGTACAGCTCGGGGCCGCCGAAGCCGGGCACGTGCTCGGCGAGGAACTCCTCCTGGCGCTTGCGGCGCAGCGGGTCGGCCTCGAAGGTGCGCGAGTCGGCGGTGACCTCGTGCCCGCCCATGTGCTGCCCGAGCTTCGTCGCGACCTCGCCGTAGACCGGGAAGCCGTAGAAGTTGTCGGCCCCGTGCCACATGAAGACGGGGAAGTTCTCGGGGGAGAAGGCGAGCAGGTTCGGGGTCGCGTAGTAGGTGACCTGCTCCTGCAGGACGGTCAGGGGCAGCTCGCGGCCGACGCCGGCGAGGACCTCGTTGGTGCGGGCGTCTGCGGTGACGATCACCTGCTCGGCGCGGTAGACCTCGTCGTCGGTGACGACCTCGACCCCGTCGCGCGTGGGGTGCAGCGCCCGGACCGGCGAGTCCTGCTCCACGTGTGCGCCGTGACCCCGGGCCAGGGCGACGTGCGTGGCGTTCGCGCGGCGGGCGTCGACGATGCCCGAGCGCCGCTGGTAGAGCGCCTGCTCGGTGCCCGAGAGCCGGAACTGCGGCCAGCGGTGGGTGACGCCCTTGGCGTCGAGCTCCTCGAGCGGCACGCCGTGGCGGGCCGCGACCGCGCGGTACCCGTCCATGTTGCGCGACCCGGTGTCGGCGCCCCGGCGGGCCTCGACGTCCTCGATGACGAGCCCGCCGGTCTCGACGACGAGCTGCTGGCCCGAGACGCGTTCGACGTCGTGCCAGGCGTCGTAGGCCGCGGGGGCGAGGGCGGCGTAGGCGTCCTCGTGCTGGGCGTACCGGATGATCCGGCTGTGGTCCTGGCTGGCGCCGCGGTCGTGCCCGAGGTGGTGGGCCTCGAGGCCGAGCACGGCGCCCTCGCGGCTCCCCGCCGCACGGGCGAGCCAGTAGAGGGCGGCGGAGCCGAGGCCCCCGCATCCCACGACGACGTAGCGGTGGTCGCTGTTCATGTCCGAACGCGCTCCCGGGTCGGATCCTGTCGGTCGCGTTCCACCCTGGGTCCCGACGAGGCCCCGTGGTGCGGATCCGCGATCAGGGCTGCCACTGCTCCGAGAAGGGCCGCCTTATGTCGGACGCGGTCGGACGAGGGCGCCCTGCCGGCCGGGCGAGTGCCCGGGGCGCAACAACCCGGGCGTTGCGGGACGCACACGGCCACCGGCGCGTCGACGTGCCCCGATGCCGGCGTTGCGGGCCGCAACGGCCTGCGGACCGAGTGCGAGCGCGGACCACCGTGTGCGGGCCGCAACGCCCGCTGCGGGGCCGGCTCCGGGCGGGCGCCAGGTCGACGAGGCGCGGGACCCGCGGCTCCGGGACACGGACACTCCGTCGTCGGCGACTGCCCGGCCCGGCTCGCGGGTCGTCGTGCCGCTCCTCGTCCCCTGGGGGCACCATCGGGACCATGGACCTCGAGCTCCGGCAGCTGCGGACCTTCCTGGCCGTGGCGACCGAGCTGCACTTCAGCCGCGCGGCGCGCCGCCTGCACGTCAGCCAGCCCGCGCTCTCGCAGCAGGTCCGCGCGCTGGAGAAGAGTCTCGGGGTCGCGCTGTTCGACCGCTCGAGCCGGGCCACCGAGCTGACCGCCGCGGGCCGGGTGCTCTTCGAGGCGGCGCCGCGGGTGCTCTACGAGGCCGAGCGGGCGCAGGCGCTGGTGACCCAGGCCGCCCAGGGCGCGGTGGGCCTGCTGGTGGTGGGCTCGGTGGGGACGGCCCTGGCGTCGATCACGCCGCGCATCCTGCGCTCGGTGCGGGCCTCGTTCCCCGACCTGCGGCTCGAGGTGAGCCAGCACGACACCTCCGCCCAGCTCGTGGCCCTCGCCGACGGGCGCCTCGACGTCGGCCTCGTCCGCGCCGCGCGGCCCACCGAGTCCGTGGCTGTCGACCACCTCGTGGCCGAGCCGCTGCTGTGCGCCGTGCCGACCGACCACCGGCTGGCGGGCGGCCCGACCGTCGACCCGGCCGCGCTCGCCGACGAGCCGTTCGTGCTCTGGCCCCGCCCGCTCGGGCGCGCGTTCTTCGACATCATCGTCAGCTACTGCCTCGACCACGGCTTCAGCCCCCGCATCGTCGCCGAGGGCGCCGACATCGAGACCCAGCTGGGGCTCGTCGCCGCCGGGCTCGGGGTGTCGCTGCAGCCCTCCTACTACGCCAACCTGCGCCCGCCGGGGGTCGTGTTCCTGCCGCTGGAGGGCGACGTCCCGGAGGTCGCGCTGCAGGTGGCCTACCGGCGCAGCGACCGCTCCCCGGCGGTCGCGCACTTCGTCGCGGCGGCCCTGGAGTGCGCCGCCGGGATGAGTCCGGCCCCTGGAGCGGTGTAGGTGGAAGTGGGCTCCCGAATCCGGTGCTAGCGTCGGGAGCATGGCCGCCCCCACCGCCCTCCCGCTCCACATGCAGCGCGACCGGTTCGACCCGCCGGCGCGCATGGCGGACCTGCGCGGGCGGCCCGGCCTCGAGCGGGTCACCACCCCGCTCGGCCTGACCGCGTGGCTCGTCACGCGCTACGCCGACGTGCGGGAGGTCCTCGGCGACGCGACGCGCTTCTCCAGCGCGGGTCTGCCGGCCCTGCCCGGCTCCGACGACGACCAGCGCGCCGGCAACCTGCTGATGATCGACCCGCCGGAGCACACCCGGCTGCGGCGCCTGCTGACCGGCGAGTTCACGGTCAAGCGCATCCGCCGGCTGCAGCCGCGGGTCTCCGAGATCGTCACCGACCACCTCGACGCGATGGCGCAGGCCGGGCCGCCCGCCGACCTCGTCGAGCAGTTCGCGCTGCCGATCCCGAGCCTCGTCATCTGCGAGCTGCTCGGGGTGCCCTACGCCGACCGCGCGGAGTTCCACCGGCGCGCCTCGGTGCAGCTCGACCTGACCCGCCCGCTCTCCGAGCGCGGTGCCGTGGCCTCGGAGTCGCGCGCCTACATGGGCACGCTCGTCGACCGGGCCCGCGCCGAGCCGGGCGAGGACATGCTCGGGATGCTGGTGCGCGAGCACGGCGACGACCTCACCCGCGCCGAGCTCGTCGGCGTCGCGTCGCTGCTGCTCATCGCCGGGCACGAGACCACGGCGAACATGCTCTCCCTCGGCACCCTCGCGCTGCTGGAGAACCCGGAGCAGGCCGCGACCGTGCGCGACGACCCGGAGGCCACGGCCCCGGCCGTCGAGGAGCTCATGCGGTTCCTGTCGGTGGTGCACTCCGGGGTCCCGCGGCGCGTGACCCGCGACACCGACGTGGCCGGCTCCCCGGTCTCGGCCGGCGACCTGCTCGTCGTGTCCCTGCCCTCCGCCGACCGCGACCGGGCCCTGGTGGAGGACCCCGACCGGCTCGACGTGGGGCGGGGCAGGGCGAGCGGAGCGACGGGGAGTGGACCTGCGTCGCACCACGTGGCGTTCGGCCACGGGGTGCACCACTGCCTCGGGGCACCGCTGGCGCGCATGGAGATGGCCACCGCGTTCCCCGCCCTGCTGCGCCGCTTCCCGGCCCTCGCGGTGGCGGGCGAGCCGGAGTTCCGGTCGGCCGCCGTGGTCTACGGACTGCGGCACCTGCCGGTCACCTGGTGAGATCGACCCCGACCACACCGAGCGGCACCACCACCACCTCCGGCCACCGGGAGAGGAACCCACCCATGAAGATCCTTGCCGACCGCGACGTCTGCATCGGCGCCGGCAACTGCGTGCTGGCGGCCGAGAACGTGTTCGACCAGGACGACGACGCGGTCGTCGTCGTCCTCGACGAGGCCCCGGAGGGCGCCGACGCCGAGAAGGCCCGCAACGCGGTGGGCTCGTGCCCGTCGGGTGCCCTCTCCATCGAGGAGTGACGGGTCGGTCGAGGACTGGCGGGAGTCCCGTGCGCTGCTAGCGTCGCGCCCCGTGACCGACCCGACGGCGCGGCCGTTGCGCGCGGACGCCCTGCGCAACCACCGCGCCATCGTCGCGGCGGCGCGCGAGGCGTTCGAAGAGCTCGGTCCCGACGTGCCGCTGGAGGAGGTCGCGCGCCGCGCCGGGGTCGGGCCCTCGACGCTCTACCGGCGCTTCGGCGGGCGCGAGGAGCTGGTGACGGCCGTCTTCAGCGAGTACTTCGACGAGGCCGTCGAGCCCCTGTTCGCGCGCGCGACCGCGGAGTCCGACCCGATGCGCGCGGTCGAGGTGGTCGTCGAGGGGATGGCTCGGGCCTTCGTGCACCGCCGCGGCATCCTGCGCGCCGCCAAGGACGCGGGCGCGTTCACCGTCGACCTCGTGCTGCGCTTCGTCGGCCCGCTGCACGACCTCGTGACGCGCGCCCGGGAGGCCGGCGTCGTCCGCGCCGACCTCGAGGTCCGGGACCTGCCCGCCGCGGCGCACATGCTCGCGAGCGTGGCGGCCCCGTTCGGCGGCGAGGTCCAGGAGGACCGCTGGAACCGCTACCTGGCCTTCGTGCTCGACGCGCTCGCCGCCGGCGCCGAGCGCACCCCCCTGCCCCAGCTCGACCCACCACCGCGCGCCGAGGTCGCCGAGCGGCTCGGACAGACCGGGAGCCCCGTGTGAGCAGCCCCTTCCGCTGGACCGTGCACGGCGACGGCCGCGCCCCCGCCCCGGGAGAGGTGGTGCGCCCCGACGAACGGATGAGCTGGGGCCGCACCGTCGGCATGGGCCTGCAGCACGTGCTGGCCATGTTCGGCGCGACGTTCGTCTTCCCCGTGCTCATGGGGCTCGACCCGAACCTCGCGATCCTCCTCTCCGGGTTCGCGACGATGCTGTTCCTGCTGATGACCCGGGGGCGCGTCCCCAGCTACCTCGGGACGAGCGCCTCGTTCGTCGGGGTGGTCGCCGCGGTGCGGGCCGACGGCGGCACGAGCGCCGAGGTCACGGGTGCGATCGCGGTGACGGGCGTGGTGCTCGCGCTCGTCGGGCTCGCCGTGCACCTCGGCGGCGCCCGCGTGATCTCCGCGATCCTCCCGCCCGCGGTGACCGGTGCGGTCGTCCTGCTGATCGGGTTCAACCTCGCGCCCGTGGTGGCCGGCGTGTACTGGCCCCAGGACCAGGGCGTCGCCCTGGTGACGATGCTCGTCGTCATGGTGATCGCGGTCGCCGGGCGCGGCATGCTCGGGCGGCTCGCGATCCTGGTGGGCCTCGTGGTCGGCTACCTGCTCTCGATCGTCCTCGACGCCGTGCTCGGACCCATCACCGCGCCCGACGGCTCCGGCGTCGTCTCCGCCCACCCGCGGGTCGACCTCTCCGGGGTCTCCGACGTCCCGTGGATCGGGCTGCCGCTCGGCACCCCGGACGCCCCGGGCCTGCACCTGCCCGCGTTCAGCGCCTCGGCGATCCTCGTCGTCGTGCCCGTGGTGGTCGCGCTCATCGCGGAGAACACCGGGCACGTCAAGGCGGTCGCGTCGATGACCCGCGAGGACCTCGACCCCTACCTCGGGCGCGCGCTCGCCGCGGACGGCATCGCCACCGCCGTCGCCGGGGGAGTGGGCGGGTCGCCGACCACCACCTACGCGGAGAACATCGGCGTCATGGCGGCGACCCGCGTGTACTCGACGGCCGCCTACTGGGTCGCCGCGGTGGTCGCGGTGCTGATCGGGTTCTGCCCGAAGTTCGGGGCGGTCGTCGCGGCCACCCCGGGCGGCGTGCTCGGCGGGATCACCGTGGTGCTCTACGGGATGATCGGCCTGCTCGGGGCCCGGATCTGGGTGGAGAACAAGGTCGACTTCTCCCGCCCCGAGGTCCTCGTGCCGCTCGCCGCGGGCATCGTCATCGGGGTCGGCGACGTGACGATGCGCTACGCGGGCGGGCAGTTCGGCGGGATCGCCCTGGGGACGGTGGTGACGATCGTCGGCTACCACGTGATGCGCCGGCTCGCGCCGCGCGAGGTCACTCCGCCGGAGGAGCAGTCCCCGCCGGAGCCGTCCCGCCCGGAGCCGTCCCGCCCGGAGTCTCCAGACCGCGCAGCAGAGCGGTGAGGGCGCGCCCGAGGAGGTCGTCGGCGACCGCCTCGGGCCGCAGCCGGCGGTGCTGGACGAGCCCGCGGGCCAGGGCGGTGGCGACCGTGCCCACCTCGTCGTCGGACATCGGGAAGCTCGTCCGGCGGCGGGCGCGCTCCGCGGCGACCATCTCGGTGACCACGCCCTGCACCCGCCGGTGGTGCTCGGCGAGCTCGACCCCGAACGCGGGGGAGCGCACGGCGTAGAGCCACGCCTCCGCGCCGAGCTCGGCGAGGTGGTCGGAGTCGGCCTCGGCGAGGAACTGCCGGTTCAGGGCGGGCACGGCGGCCTCGAACCCGTCGGCGAGCTCGGCCTGCGCCGCGGCGAACTCGCTCTGCGCGCGCCGCTCCATCAGCGCGACGAAGAGCTTCTCCTTGGTGGTGAAGTGCGCGTAGACCGAGCCGACCGACACGCCGGCGGTGCGGGCGATCTCCTCCACCGACGCGGCGCCGTAGCCCCGCGCGGCGAAGACCGTCGTCGCGGCGTCGAGGAGGTTCTCGTGGGTGCGAGCCTTCGCGGCAGCGCGGGAGCCGGCCATCCGCCCAGTCTCCCGGTCGAGTGTTCGTTGACTTCCGAGCCTCGGTAGTCCTACAGTCGTACTCAACCGCAAGGTTGAACAACGGAGGTCGAGTCGGGTGGACGACGAGCTGTCGCGGGCGTTCTCCGCACTCGCCGACCCCATCCGACGCGACATCGTCGCCCGTCTCACCGCGGACGACATGACGGTCACGGAGCTCGCGTCGGCCTACGACGTGAGCTTCCAGGCCGTCTCGAAGCACCTGCGGGTGCTCGAGACGGCCGGTCTGATCACCCGCCGGCGGGACGGCCAGCAGCGCTGGGCGCACCTCGAGGTCGACGTGTTCGACCTGCTCACCGGCTGGCTCGACACCTACCGCCGCCGGGCCGACGCCCGGTACCGGCGGCTCGACGAGGTCCTTCGCGCGACCACGAACACGACCACGACCACGAGGAGAGAACCATGAACACCGCCCTGGCCACCCGCATCGAGGCCGACCCCACGGTCCCGGCCATCCGCATCACCCGCGAGTTCGACGCCCCGCCGTCGGCGGTCTACCGCGCGCACGTCGACCCCGAGCTCGTCGTGCAGTGGCTCGGCCCGCGCCGGCTGACGATGACGCTGCAGCGCTGGGAGCCCGAGACCGGCGGCGGCTACCGCTACACGCACGTCGGCGAGGACGGCGTGGAGCACCACTTCTTCGGGTCGTTCCACGAGCTCCGTCCCGACGAGCGCATCGTCCAGACCTTCACCTACGCCGGCTTCCCCGAGGGAGTGGCCCTGGAGACGATGACCCTCGTGCCGCTGCCCGACGGACGCACCCGCCTGGAGGGCTTCTCGCTGTGCGACTCGTTCGAGGCGCGCGACGGGATGCTTCACTCCGGGATGGACGAGGGGGTGGTCGAGGGCTACGAGCGCCTGGACGAGATCCTCTCCTGACGAGGAGGAGTGGTCACGTGCCCTGGTGGGACCCCGAGCTCGCGCCGGCCCTGGAGGCGTACCGCGCCGCCACGGGAGGCGGTCGCGGCAACCTGAGCGACCCGGCCGTGCTGGCCGTGCTGCGCGACCCGGGGCCCGACCCGGCGCCGGAGCGGGACGTCACGTGGTCGTCGGGAACGGTGGGGAACACCGCCGGCGACCACGACGTCCCGGTCCGGATCTACCGTCCCGCCGAGCCCGATCCCCGGCGGCACGGCTACGTGCTCCTCCACGGCGGCGGGCTGTCGTTCGGGCACCTCAACACCGAGCACCGGCGCTGCCTCGCGCTCTGCCGCGACACCGGCGCCGTGGGGATCAGCGTCGACTTCCGGATGGCGCCCGAGAACCCGCCGGCGGTGATCCTCGACGACGCCTACTCGGTGCTGCGGCACGTCACGGAGCACCCGCAGGACTACGACGTCGACCCGCGGCGGATCGCGGTCACCGGCGCGAGCGGGGGCGGGATGCTGACGCTGTCGCTCGCCCAGCTGGCCCGCGACCGCGGCGACACCGACCCGATGCTGCAGCTCGCGCTCTACCCGAACACCGACGACCGGGCGCTGCCCGGGCACGCCTCACGGCGCGAGGACCTCCCGGTGATCCCGGAGGAGGCGATCGCGCAGGTGATGGCGAACCTCGGTCCGCCCGCGCCCTCCATCGTCCCCAACCGCACCGAGGACCTCTCCGGGCTCTGCCCGGCGTTCGTGCTCGTCGGCGGGAACGACCCGCTGCGCGACGAGGCCGTGGACTACGCCTGGCGGATGATGCGCTCGGGTGTCACCACCGAGCTGCACGTGGTTCCGGGGCTGTCGCACGCGTTCGACCTGCTCGCGCCCGACTCCGAGGCGACCCGGACGGCCGACCGGCTCATGGCGGCGGCGCTGCACCGGGCATCGTCGAGCCGGGACTGATCTTCAAGAGGGGAAAAGGGTCCGGACATGCCGAAGGGGCTGTGTTTCCACGGGTATGAGGCGTGGAAGCACAGCCCCCGGCGGGCTGGGCGCGGCACCCTGACGGCGGCGCCCTGCCCGGTCAGGCGATGATCAGAGCGCCTGAACGGAGTCGGCCTGCGGGCCCTTCTGGCCCTGGCTGGACTCGAAGCTCACCCGCTGGTTCTCCTCCAGCGACCGGAAGCCGCCGCCCTGGATCGCCGAGTAGTGGACGAAAACGTCCTTGCCACCGTCGTCAGGAGCGATGAAGCCGAAGCCCTTCTCGGCGTTGAACCACTTGACTGTTCCTTCAGTCATCCATCCTCTTTCGGGTCGAGCTGTTCCTGGGCGACCTGCCCAAGAGCGTTGCCCGACCGCGACGCACAGAAGAAGGTCATCAATCCTTCTAGCCATGTCAGCCGGGCCGTTGTCACATCATCCACGGAAACCCGAGCACGGCGAGGAAAACGAGACTGCAACGATCACAACGTAGCACGCGGGCCGCTTCTCGCGTCCTCGGCCCCCGACGAGGGGCGCCTCCCGAGCGGTCAACGGTCAGGCGGTCGCCGTCGGCTCGTACCGCATCGCCACCACGCCGTCGCCGAAGTCCTCCCGGTCCACCAGCGTCAGGTCGACGTAGTGGGAGAGGCCGGCGAACAGCCACGGGCCGTGCCCCGCGAGCCGGGGGTGCAGCACGAACTCGTACTCGTCGATGAGACCGAGGTCCGCCAGGGCCAGTGGCAATGTCAGGCCCCCGGTGGTCACCCCGTTCGGGCAGGCCTCCTTCAGCTGCCGGACGGCCGTCCCCAGGTCGTCGGCGGGCAGGAGCTCCGCGTTCCAGTCGACCTGCTCCAGGGTGCTCGACACGACGTACTTCCGGGCCGCGTCGATCGTCACGGCGAACGGCTCCGGCGACCCGACCGGCTCGGCCGGCAGCCGCCACGCCCCCTCCATCAGCTCGTAGGTGACGCGGCCGAGCAGCATCGCGTCGGCCCGCTCGATGGCCTCGAGGGCGTTGCGGTGCACGGCCTCGTTCGGGATACCGGCGCGGTGGTCGCCGCAGCCGTCGAGGGTGAGGTTGATCGAGTAGCGGAGGGACCCCATGCGCGCGGAGCCTAGCGTCGGCCGGTGCTTCCCGGTACCAGGTAGTACGGTTCTACTACCTCGTGCCTCTGACCTGCGCCGACGGTGTGGAGCGGGCGACGGGAATCGAACCCGCGTAGCCAGTTTGGAAGACTGGGGCTCTACCATTGAGCTACGCCCGCGATGGCCCGCGTACGGGCCGCTCCCACCGTAGCCGATCGCCGGTCGGCGGCAGGGTCCCGGGCGTCCCTCCGGGACGGTTGCTCCGTCCGGGGGGTTGCCCTCCGGGGTGAACTTCTGGTCTCTGAATCGGTCAGTAGACGCTCTGTCACGGTGCAGGTCTGGCCCCGCAGCTTGTGAACGAGTACACAAGCGCGATCGTCGGACGCCGTGGGTCCGGGCAGGTTGTCCCGTTGTGACCCTCACCTGGTACTTCACGGTAGGCCCGACGAGGCGACCACCATGGTCGGTGGCCGACACGACGACCGGAGGGAAGTTCGAACATGGACACGCAGCGCGACAACAGGGTCATGGACGCCGACGAGGACCACATCGTCCGCGGGCTCGACTGACCAGTAGGTGACGGGCGGGCGCGGACGACGAGGTCCGCAGGCCCACCCATGCACTCCGGCCGACCGGCGACCACCGGCCGGCCGTCGAGGAGCGGTGGTCACGACAGGCCGCCGCCGCGCCGCCCCGATGCCCGGAGAGACCCTCCGGGCCGGGCGCCGGTGAATCCGCGAGGAACCCTGGAGCCGGAGAGCCCTACACTCTCCCTGCACGGGGTGTAGCGCAGCTTGGTAGCGCACTCGCTTTGGGAGCGAGGGGCCGTGGGTTCGAATCCCGCCACCCCGACCAGCAGGTATCCGCCCTCGATGCGACGGGCCGGCGTCCGAGTGGACGCGCCCGGCCCGGTGGGCGCACGCTGGCCGTGGCATCGCACGGCCCGGACCCGCCGTGTCACCGGTCGCGTGTCTCTCCCGCGACCCGAACGGAAGGGCCACCGATGGAGCCCGACGACCTGCCCGGCGTCCTCGCGGACCGCGTGACGGTGCACCGGGCGGAGGGCGTCCTGGCGACGATGTTCGACGTGTCGATCGCCCAGGCACACCGGGACCTGGAGCTGCGGGCCCAGCTCGCCGACGGGTCCCTCGCGTCCGCCGCCCAGCAGGTCCTGGACGACCACGCACGCCGCATCGCCGTCCCGGCACCTCCCGAGGTCGACGAGCGGGTCCTCGCGGTCCTCCGGCGGCACCTGAACGCCTGAGGCGGGCGAGCGCCGTCAGAGGGCGTCGAGGAGCTCCAGGATCCGCGTCGTCGACCGCGTGACGTCGGCCGGCGTCGTCGACCAGTTCGACACCGAGAACCGCACGGCCGGCTCGCCGTCCCACACCGTGGTGCCCACCCAGCACGTGCCGTCGCGCTGCACCGCGGCGGCGAGGTCGCGGGCGTCGACGCCGTCGGCGCGGACCAGGACCTGGTTGAGCACCACGTCGTTGAGGATCCGCACCCGGTCGTGGCGCCCGAGCTCGAGAGCAGCCTGGGAAGCCAGGGCGCAGCACCGCTCCACCAGGTCCGCGACGCCGTCGCGCCCCAGACTGCGCAGCGCCGCGTAGACCGGGACCGCCCGGGCGCGGCGGGAGTTCTCGGGGGTGCGGGCGGACGGGTCGAGGTCGCCGAGCGGCAGGTAGGCGGCCGAGGTGGTCAGCGCCCCGGTGAGGGCCGCCGGATCGCGGACGACCGCCATCGCGCAGTCGTAGGGGACGTTGAGCCACTTGTGCGCGTCGACCGCCCACGAGTCGGCCCGCTCCGCGCCCGCCACGAGGTGCTGCCGGGCCGGGGCGGCGGCGGCCCAGAGCCCGAAGGCGCCGTCGACGTGCAGCCAGCTCTCCGTGCGGTCGGAGAGCAGGTCGGCGATCGCGTCGAGGGGGTCGCACGCCCCGGTGGCCACGTTCCCGGCCTGGGCGCACACCAGCACCGGGCCGTCGACCCCGTCGAGCCGGTCGGCCAGGGCGTCGGCGCGCATCCGGCCCTGGTCGTCGACGGCCACCCGCACCGCCCGCGCCGACCCGAGGCCGAGCAGGCGCAGGGCCTGGGTCAAAGTCGCATGCGCCTGGTCGCCGACCAGCACGGTCGGGACCGGGGCCCCGGCGAGCCCGTCGGCCCCGTCGTCCCAGCCGCGGGCGGCCAGCAGTGACCGTCGGGCCGCGGCCAGGCAGGTCACGTTCGCCATCTGCGCGCCCGTGACGAAGCCGAGCGCGGCATCGTCGGGAAGGCGGAGCAGGTCGAGCACCCAGGCCGCGGCGACGTCCTCGATCACGGCGGCGGCCGGGGACATGACGTAGGTGGCGGCGTTCTGGTCGGCGGCGGTGACCAGCCACTCCGCGCCGACGGCGGCCGGGAGGGCCCCGCCGGTGACGAACCCGAAGTAGCGGGGGCCGGCGCTCGCGACGAGCCCCGGCTCCCAGGCCCGCGTGAGGTCGGAGAGCACCCGGTCCACCGGCTCCCCCCGATCCGGGAGGTGGTCGTCGACCCCGGCGCGCACGTCGGCGGCGTCGACCGGCACGCCGACCGGCCGGGTCGACAGCGACTCCAGCCAGCGGGCCGACCACCGACCGACCTGGGCGACGACGTCCTCGAACACGCCGGGCACCCTACGGTGACCCCGTGGTGCGCCAGGACTTCTTCGACGACCCCGCCGCGCCGGCCGCGATCGGCCGCATCCCCGGCGCCTCCGCGTGCGTGCGCGACGAGCGGGGCCGGATCCTGCTGATCCGCCGCGAGGACACCGGCCAGTGGGCGCTGCCCGGCGGCATCTTCGAGCTCGACGAGACCATCGCCGAGTGCGCCGTGCGGGAGACCCGCGAGGAGTCGGGCGTCGAGATCGAGGTGACGGGCCTCGTCGGGCTCTACACCGACCCCCGCCACGTCACCCTGCTCGACGACGGCCGCGCCCTGCAGCCCCTCGCGGTCTGCTTCCACGCCCGGCCCGTCGGGGGAGAGGCGCGCGCGGACGGGGTGGAGACGACGGCGGTCGAGTGGGTGGAGCCCGGGCGGCTCGGCGAGTACGACCTGTTCACCAACCACGCCCACCGCATCGCCGACGCCCTGACCCGGGACGTTCCCCGGTTGGCCTGACACACCGGCCCGCCGTCACGCGATCAGGAATCGAGAAGCACCGAGAGCCCGTCCACCGGCAGGCTGAGCCCCCCAGCCGGCAGAAGGAGTCCTTCAGTGAGCACGCACGCCGCCGACGTCCACGACCTCATCCGCGTCCACGGCGCCCGGGAGAACAACCTCAAGGACGTCAGCCTCGAGCTCCCGAAGCGCCGCCTGACGGTGTTCACCGGCGTCTCCGGCTCGGGAAAGAGCTCGCTGGTGTTCGCGACGATCGCCGCCGAGTCGCAGCGGATGATCAACGAGACCTACTCGACGTTCGTGCAGGGCTTCATGCCGACGCTGGCGCGCCCCGACGTCGACCTCCTCGACGGGCTGACCACCGCGATCATCGTCGACCAGCAGCGCCTCGGCGCCGACCCGCGCTCCACGGTCGGCACCGCCACCGACGCCGGCGCGATGCTGCGCATCCTGTTCAGCCGGCTGGGGACCCCGCACATCGGCTCGGCGCAGGCGTTCTCCTTCAACGTCGCGTCGATCAGCGGGGCCGGGGCGGTCACGGTCGAGAAGGGCGGCCGGGAGGTCAAGGAGCGCCGCGAGTTCTCGATCACCGGCGGCATGTGCCCGCGGTGCGAGGGCCGCGGCGCGGTCTCCGACTTCGACCTCACGGCCCTCTACGACGCGGACAAGTCGCTCGACGAGGGCCCGTTCACCATCCCCGGCTACAGCATGGACGGCTGGTTCGGCCGCATCTTCAAGGGCAGCGGCTTCTTCGACCCCGCGAAGCCGATCGCGGAGTACTCGAAGCGCGAGATGAACGACCTGCTCTACCGGGAGCCCACGAAGATCCAGGTCGAGGGCATCAACCTGACCTACGAGGGCCTCATCCCGAAGATCCAGAAATCGATGCTCTCGAAGGACCGGGAGGCGATGCAGCCGCACATCCGGGCCTTCGTCGACCGGGCGGTCGTCTTCACCACCTGCCCCGACTGCGACGGCACCCGCCTCACCGAGGCCGCGCGCTCGTCGCGCATCGGGGGCATCAACATCGCCGAGGCCTCCGCGATGCAGATCAGCGACCTCGCCGAGTGGGTGGCGGGCATCCACGACGAGGGCGTCGCGCCGCTGCTCACGACGCTGCGGCACACGCTCGACTCGTTCGTGCGGATCGGGCTCGGCTACCTGAGCCTCGAGCGGCCGTCGGGCTCGCTCTCCGGCGGAGAGGCGCAGCGGACGAAGATGATCCGCCACCTCGGGTCGTCGCTCACCGACGTGACCTACGTGTTCGACGAGCCGACGATCGGGCTGCACCCCCACGACATCACGCGCATGAACGAGCTCCTGCTCCAGCTGCGCGACAAGGGCAACACGGTCCTCGTCGTCGAGCACAAGCCGGAGACCATCGCGATCGCCGACCGGGTGGTCGACCTCGGCCCGGGCGCGGGCTCCGAGGGCGGCGAGATCGTCTTCGAGGGGACCGTCGAGGAGTTGCGGGCGAGCGGGACGCTCACGGGGCGCCACCTCGACGACCGCACCACGACGAAGCCGGCCGTGCGGGCCTCGTCGGGAAGCCTGGAGATCCGGGGGGCGAACAGCCACAACCTGCGTGACGTCGACGTCGACGTGCCGCTCGGGGTCCTCGTCGTGGTGACCGGCGTGGCCGGCTCGGGCAAGAGCTCGCTGATCCACGGGTCGGTCGCCGGGCGCGAGGGCGTCGTCGAGATCGACCAGGGCGCCATCAAGGGCTCGCGGCGCAGCAACCCGGCCACCTACACCGGGCTGCTCGAGCCGATCCGCAAGGCGTTCGCGAAGGTGAACGGCGTCAAGCCGGCCCTGTTCAGCGCCAACTCCGAGGGCGCCTGCCCGAACTGCAACGGCGCCGGGGTCATCTACACCGACCTCGCGATCATGGCGGGGGTCGCGACCACCTGCGTGGTCTGCGAGGGCAAGCGGTTCGACGCCGGGGTGCTCGAGTACCGCTTCGGCGGCCGCGACATCAGCGAGGTGCTCGGGATGTCGGTCGCGGAGGCGGAGGCCTTCTTCCGGGAGGGGGAGGGGAAGCTCCCGGCCGCGCACAAGATCCTCGTCCGGCTCGTCGACGTCGGCCTGGGCTACCTCAAGATCGGCCAGCCCCTGACGACCCTCTCGGGCGGCGAGCGCCAGCGGCTCAAGCTCGCGAGCCAGATGGGCGACAAGGGCAGCGTCTACGTCCTCGACGAGCCGACCACCGGCCTGCACCTCGCCGACGTCGAGCAGCTGCTCGGCCTGCTCGACCGGCTGGTCGACGGCGGCCGGTCGGTGATCGTCATCGAGCACCACCAGGCGGTCATGGCCCACGCCGACTGGATCATCGACCTCGGCCCGGGCGCCGGGCACGACGGCGGGACGGTGGTCTTCGAGGGCACCCCCGCCGACCTCGTCGCCGCCCGCTCCACCCTCACCGGTGAGCACCTCGCGGCCTACGTCGGGGCGTGAGGGTCAGCAGGTCCCGACGACGCCGGTCGGGGGCATCGGGCCGGGTGGGGCCGCCGGATCGGGCACGCCGGGGTGGACGTCGACGGTGATCCCGGCCGCCGTGACGGGCGTCGGGGGGTCGGCGAAGCGGGCGTCGAGGAACTCGACGACGAGCGCGCGGGGACCGGTCCAGCGGACGCCGAGCCCGGCCGCGGCGGGGTTGCGGGTCGCGTCGACCACCCGCAGCGCCGGGTCCGGCGCCGCCGCGCACCCGTGCGGCACCACCGAGAGCAGGTAGCCGAACGACGTGGTCGCCCCGGCGTCGGTCTGCACGACGACCGCGTCGAGCGCGGCGTCGGCCGACGGCACGCGCAGCACCTCGGTCCGGGTCGGTGAGGGGGAGCAGGCGGCCAGGACGAGGACCAGCCCGACGAGCGCTGTCCGCACGGCTCAGTCCGAGGCAGCCCGGCGCGCCACCCGCTCGAGGCGTTCCCGGTGACCGAGGCGCTGGGCCGCCGCGAGCCCCGCCATGTTGTCGTTGTCCCGGCGCAGGCCGACCGTCCCGTCGACGAGCTCGCGGGCCACGTCGGCGTGCCCCGCGTGGCGGTGGGTCTCGGTCGCCATGTGCACGAGGATCTGGTGCAGCGTCACCTCGGCGCGCTCGGCGGGCCAGTGCGGCACGCGTCCGGGGGCGTCGAGGTCGAGCTCGCGGATCGTCTCGTCGGAGTGCTCGATGGCGCGCCGGTAGAGCCCGACGATCTCCTCGCGCGACTCCTCGGCGGTCGCCCACAGGTCGGCGTCGGGCTCGGGGTGGCCCGTGAACCAGTCCGCGGTCTCGGCGAACGGCCGGTCGAACACCTCGCCGAAGTAGCCGGACTCGACGATCGCGAGGTGCTTGACCAGGCCCAGCAGGTTGGTACAGGTGGGCGTGAGCGGGCGGCGCGCGTCGTACTCGCCGACCCCCTCGAGCTTCCACAGCACCGCCTCGCGACCCTCCGTCAGGTACCGGTGCAGGACGTCCTTCGGCCCGGGTGCGCTCACCGCCCGAACTGTGCCAGAGGACCCGCCCCGCGACCCCGTCCTCGCGCGGGGGAGACCCGCCGGTCGACACCCCCGCGTGATGAGGCATCGTCGGGCCGGGGCACCCGTCGGGGTGCCGCCACGGCGATGGAGGGGAACAGGACCCGCGATGACCGAGGGACGGACCAGCGTCGGCGACACCGGCGCCGAGGTCGAGGGCACGCCGACGGACGGCACGTCCTCCCCGGAGACGACCCCCGGGGCTCCCGAGGGCACGCACGACGACACCGCGGGCGGGGGCACCGCGGTCAACGGCGCGGCGCACGACGGCGCGGCGTACGACAGTCCGGCGCACGACGGCCCGGCGCCCGCCGAGGGTGGGACCGTCCCCGCGGCCACGCTGCCCGGACAGGAGCGCCCGGCCGCCCACGCCGCCCCCGAGGCCGAGGACGACGAGTCCTGGGCCGACGCCGAGGACCAGGCCTACAAGCGCGAACTGCGCAAGGGCCTCTTCTTCGGCCTCGCCGGCGGGCTCGTGCTCGGCGCGATCGTCGCGCTGCTGCTCGGCGCGTTCGTCTACCCCGGCTACCTGGGCGGCCCCGGCAGCCCGGACGACACCGCGAACGAGATCGTCAGCGCCCTCGCGGCCAAGGACGCCCCGGCGCTCGACGGGCTCTCGTGCCGCGGGCCCGACGGGGCGGCGGTCTCGTCGCTCAGCCCGCAGGTGCTGCAGCTCATCAGCGCCGTGAAGCCCTCCGGCCCGACGACCGCGTTCATCGACACCGAGGCCCGCACCCCGGTCGACCTGACGCTGAGCTTCCAGGGCCAGACCCAGACGCTGCCCTCGGAGATCGTCATCGGTCAGGTCCAGGGCGACTGGTGCCTCAAGGGGCTCGCGCAGCGCCAGTAGGTGCCGGAGGCCCGTGAGCAGTGATCCGTGCCTGGACACGGATTACTGCTCACCGGCGCTCCGCGCACCCCGGCGGAACGGGGCACGGTGGCCCCACGTCAGACACCGCCACACCCACTCCACCGGCCCGTAGCGGAATCGTCGGAGCCAGAGTGCACTCCAGACCGCCTCCACCACGAGGATGCCGACCGTCAGCCCGGTGATCGCCGGGCCGTCGTCGAACGAGTCGATGCCCAGCAGCGGGCCGATCGTGAGGAACAGGACCGTCGCGGCCAGGTAGTTCGTCAGGGCCATCCGCCCCATCGGGGCCAGCACCGCGTCGAGGACCCGGCCCGCCGGCGTGCGCAGCAGCAGGAGGACGACGCAGCAGTAGGCGGTGGCCGTGACGACGGCGGCCAGCGGCGGCAGGAGGTTCTGGGTGCCGCCGATCCCGCCCCCGAGCACGTTGACCTGGATCGACCGGACGCCGGAGAGCGTGAGCAGCACCCAGCCGACGGCGAGCGGTGCGGTGACCGCCAGCGCCACCGCGACCCGGCCCGGGTGGCGGTCGAGGCCCTCGGGGACACCGACCCGCGCGAGCCCGAAGCCGAGCACCAGCAGCCCGACCGTGAGGCCGTAGGACTCCTCGAGTTGCGGCAGCACCAGGATCGCCACCAGACCGACCACCAGGCACACCCGCGGCCCCGCGAAGGAGAGCGGGATCAGGACGACGAGCGCGACGAGCGCGTAGGGGAGCAGCGCCTCGCCGACGTGGAAGAACTGGTGGACCGCCCCGATCACCGCCAGCACGGCCAGGCGGCGGGCCAGGACCAGGCGGGGGCGGTCGCTGCGGGACGCGGCGCGGTCGAGGAACAGCCCGAAGCCGACGCCGAACAGCACCGCGAAGATCGACAGGAAGCGCTCGAAGAACACGAGCCCCACCGCGGTGGGCATGACGAACGGCTGGCCGCCCCGGATCCAGAGCAGCTGCTGGATGATGTTGACCGCGAGGATCCCGCAGAGCGCGAACCCCCGGAGCACGTCGAGCGACTCGATCCGTGCCCCGGGGGTGGAGACGTCGGCGGGTGGGGTCTGCGCGGTCACGGGGCCAGCATGGGTCGCGGCGACCGCCCGTGCGCGGAGGCGGGTGTCAGCTCGCGGGGGAGGGCCAGTCCTCGGGGACCCCCCGCTCGATCTCGTCGAGCCAGATCCTCGCCGAGGAGTCGGACGGCGCCCGCCAGTCGCCGCGCGGGGACAGCGCGCCGCCCGACGAGACCTTGGGTCCGTTCGGCACCGCGGACCGCTTGAACTGCGCGAACTGGAAGAACCGGTACGCGAAGACCTCGAGCCAGCGCCGGATCTCGGGGAGGTCGTAGGCCACGCGGTCGTCGTCGGGGAAGCCGGTGGGCCAGCCGCCGACGGACTCGTCGTGCCAGGCGTGCCACGCGAGGAACGCGATCTTCGAGGGGCGCGACCCGTGGCGCAGCACCTGCCAGAGCGTGAAGTCCTGCAGGTTGTAGGGGCCCACCTTCTCCTGGCTCGACTGGACCGGCGCCTCCTCGGTGGCCGGCACGAGCTCGGGGGTGATCTCGGTGTCGAGGACGTCGCGGAGCACGTCGGCCACGTCGTCGTCGAACTGCTCCGAGGAGATGACCCAGCGGATCAGGTGCTGCATCAGCGTCTTCGGCACCCCGCCGTTGACGTTGTAGTGCGACATCTGGTCGCCGACGCCGTAGGTGGACCAACCGAGCGCGATCTCGGAGAGGTCGCCGGTGCCCAGCACGATCCCGCCGCGCTGGTTGGCCGCACGGAAGAGGTAGTCGGTGCGCAGACCCGCCTGGACGTTCTCGAACGTCACGTCGTAGACCGGCTCGCCCTGGGCGAAGGGGTGCTCGAGCTCGCGCAGCATGGTCCGCGCCGACTCGGTGATGTCGATCTCGGTGAACGTCGTCCCGAGCGCCTCGCACAGCCGCTGCGCGTTGCCCTTGGTCCGCTCGCCGGTGGCGAAGCCGGGCAGCGTGAAGGCCAGGATGTCGGAGCGGGGGCGCCCGGCCCGGTCGAGCGCGCGGGCCGCGACGATGAGCGCGTGGGTGGAGTCGAGCCCGCCGGAGACCCCGATGACGATCTTCGGGTTCCCGATCGCCCGCAGCCGCTGCTCGAGCCCCGAGACCTGGATCGAGTAGGCCTCGTAGCAGTCCTGCTCCAGCCGGGCCGGGTCGGCGGGCACGAACGGGAAGCGCTCCACCTCGCGGCGCAGGCCGAGGTCGCCGTCGGGCGGGTTCAGCGTGAACCCGACGGTGCGCCAGGTGTCGAGGCGCGCGGCGTGGTGGCGGCGGTTGTCGTCGAACGTGCCGGTGCGCAGGCGCTCGGAGGCGAGCAGCGCCAGGTCGACGTCGGCGACGCAGTGCTGCGCGCCCTGCGGGAACCGCGGGGTGCGGGCGAGGAGGTGCCCGTTCTCGTGGATCGAGGTCTGCCCGTCCCAGGACAGGTCGGTGGTCGACTCGCCCTCGCCGGCCGCCGCGTAGATGTAGGCGGCGGCGCAGCGGGCGCTCGCCGAGCGGGTGAGCAGCTCCCGGTCGTCGGCTCGGCCCACGGTGATCGGGCTGCCGGAGAGGTTGGCCAGGATCGTCGCCCCGGCGAGGGCGGCCTCCGCGCTCGGCGGCACGGGCACGAACATGTCCTCGCAGATCTCGGCGTGCAGCACGAACCCGGGGACGTCGTCGGCGGTGAAGAGGAGGTCGGGCCCGAACGGCACGTCGGTGCCGTTGACCCGGATGGTGCCGCCCTGGTCGTCGCCGGCGGCGGCCTGGCGGCGCTCGTAGAACTCGCGGTAGGTCGGCAGGTAGGACTTCGGGGCCACGCCGAGCACCCGGCCCCGGTGGACGACCGCCGCGCAGTTGTACATCCGGTGCCGGTGGCGCAGCGGGACGCCGACGACGAGCACGGGCGTGAGATCGGCCGACCCCTCGACCACGGTGGCGAGGGCCTCCTCCGCCGAGTCGAGCAGCGTGTCCTGCAGCAGGAGGTCCTCGATCGAGTACCCCGTGAGCGCGAGCTCGGGGTAGACGACGAGCACCGCGCCGTCGTCCTGGCAGGCGCGGGCCGCCTCCAGCACGGACGCGGCGTTGGCCGGCGGGTCGGCCAGCGCGGTGTGCAGCGTCGCGGCCGCCACCCGGGCCAGGCCGTGGCGGTAGACGTTCGTGAAGTCGTACGTGCTCAGCACGGGCGTTCCCCTCCGGTGATCACTGCTGGCCCGCAGTGTTCCCGAAAGGTCCGACAGCGACCCGCCCCGTCCCCCCGGGCGGGTCAGACCCAGGCCATCGCGCGGCGGTGCGCCCAGTAGTCGGCCGCCGGGACGGCCAGTCCGGCGAGCTGGTCGCGCTCGTCCTCGGCGAGGACGACGGGCGTGAGGTTGGAGCGCAGCTGGTCGGGGTCCGCGGCACCGGAGAGGACGACGTCGACGAAGGGCTGCTCCGCGACGGCCGCGAGCGCCACCGCGTCGGGGCCGACGCGGTGCCGCTCTGCCACCGCGAGGAGCGCGGCGGGCGCCTCGACCACCAGCCGCCCGTTCGCGAGCCCCTCCTTGACCAGGACGAGCACCTCGTCGTCGTGGGCCTCGCGCAGCGCGTCGCCGACCGAGGGCTCGAGGAGGTTCCACGTCGACTGCACCGCAGTGAACAACGGCCGGCCGTCGACCTCGAGCGCGAGACCGCGGCGCACCGCGTCCGCCTGGTCGGGCCCGGAGGTCGAGAACCCCAGCCGCACGCCCTCGTCGCGCAGCCCGCCCATCGCCCCGAGTAGCGCATCGTCGTCGAACAGCGGGGAGTCGGTGGTCAGGGAGTGCACCTGGTAGAGGTCGGGCGTCCCGAGCACCTCCCGGGTCTCGTCCCACTGGGTGCGGAAGTGGGCGAGGGTGTGCTCCTTGACCTCGTGCACCTCGGCGTCGGGATCCCAGCCGGCGGTGTAGCGGTAGCCCCACTTCGAGGACACCGTGCACTCCTCGCGGCGCCCGGGGCGCTCGGCGAACCACGTCCCGAGGAACTCCTCGGCGCGGCCGTAGGAGCGGGCGACGTCGAACCACCGCACACCGGCCTCCCACGCGAGGTCGAGCGTGGCGTGGGTGAGCGCGCGGAGCTCGTCGACGGTGCGGTGCACGCCGTCGCGGCCGAGGTTGACGTAGGAGGGGCGGCCGAGCGCGGCCAGCCCGAGGGCGGTCCGGGTCACCCGCCCACCCTAGGGCGGCACCGTCCGCGCTGGTCAGGGCCGCGTCCGCGCGCTGTCGGGGTGCACGTCTAGACTGCGGCCAACGCCCGGGCGGGTGTCGATGTCCGTGCCAGGACAGCAGCGGAATCCTCGCGATGCTCGCGGGTCCCTGCAGGGTCACCGTCGGATTCCCCCGGGCCGTGTTGGCAGTCCCGCCCCGGAGGAGAACGAGCTGTGAAGTCCACCGTCGAGCACCTGTCGCCGACGCGCGTCCGTCTCGCCGTCGAGGTCCCGTTCGACGAGCTCAAGCCGACCTTCGACCAGGCGTACAAGAAGATCGCCCAGCAGGTCCGCGTCCCCGGGTTCCGCCCCGGGAAGGCCCCGGCCCGCATCCTCGACCAGCGCCTCGGGCGCGGCGTCGTCCTCGAGGAGGTCGTGAACACGGCCGTCCCGCAGAAGTACGGCGAGGCCGTCGGCGAGGCCGAGATCAACCCGCTGGGCCAGCCCGAGATCGAGGTGACCTCGATCGAGGACGGCGACAAGATCGCCTTCACCGCCGAGGTCGACGTCCGTCCCTCGATCGAGCTGCCCGACTTCTCGACGATCTCGGTGTCGGTCGACGCCGCCGAGGTCACCGACGAGGACGTGGACGACCAGCTCAAGGGTCTCCAGGCCCGCTTCGGCACGCTCACCGGCGTGCAGCGTCCCGCCGCGAAGGACGACTTCGTGGTGATGGACCTGTCGGCCACGGTCGACGGCGAGGCCGTCGAGGAGGCCCAGACCTCAGGGATGAGCCACCAGGTCGGCGCCGGCGAGCTGATCGACGGTCTCGACGACGCCCTCGTCGGGATGTCCGCGGGCGAGACCAAGAACTTCACCACCACCCTCGTCGCCGGCGACCACGCCGGCCAGGAGGCGGAGGTGACCGTCACCGTGCAGACGGTGAAGGAGCGCCAGCTCCCCGAGGCCGACGACGAGTTCGCCCAGCTCGCGAGCGAGTTCGACACGCTCGACGAGCTGAAGGCCGACCTGCGGGAGCGCCACGGGCGGGTCAAGAAGATGGAGCAGGCCGGCCAGGCCCGCGACAAGGTCCTCGAGGCGCTGCTCGAGGCCACCGACGTCCCGGCGCCCCAGGGCGTCGTCGACTCCGAGGTCGAGGTGCGCGCCCACGAGGCCGTCCACGAGTTCGACCACGACGAGGACAAGCTCACCGCCTACGTCGAGTCGCAGGGCCAGACCCGCGAGGAGTTCGACACCGAGCTGCGCACCACGGCCGAGCAGGCCGTGCGCACCCAGCTGCTGCTGGACGAGGTCGCCGAGAAGGGCGAGGTCCAGGTCGACCAGCAGGAGCTGATGGAGCGCATCTTCATGCAGGCGCAGCGCTTCGGCATCAGCCCCGAGGACTACATCCAGCAGGCCCAGCAGGCCAACCAGCTCGGCGCCATCTTCGCCGACGTGCGGCGCGGCAAGGCGCTCGCGTCGGTGGTCCAGGCGGCGACGATCCTCGGCCCCGACGGCGAGCCGGTCGACCTCTCGGAGCTGTTCGGGACCGCCGCGGCGGACGACACCACCGACGAGGACGCGGCGGAGGTGGCGGACGAGACCGCCACCGTCGCCTCCGGGTCCGACCAGGACGAGGACTCCGTGGTGGTCGAGGGGGCCGACGCCGCCGCCGGCCCGTCCGACTCCGGCGACGAGGTCGCCGACGCCGACACGGCCGCCAGCGCCCCGAAGGCCTGACCGGCCCGATCGCCGGTCCGTGTGCCGCAGCGGCTGTGCCGACAGCGAACACGGCCCTCGGGCGGACGTTCCGGGGCCCGGCGATCGTTAGTGTCGATGGCAGCCGACGAGGCCCGGCGGAACCCCGCCGGCCCCGTCCGATGACACCTATTCACGAGGAAAGCAGGGACAGGTGAGTCAGCACCTCTCCGACCCGTCCGGGGCGGTCATGCGTTCCGCCGGCGGGGCGATGAACCTCAACGACTCGGTCTACGAGCGCCTCCTGCGGGAGCGCATCGTGGTCCTCGGTCAGGAGGTCAACGACACCATCGCCAACCAGATCTCGGCGCAGCTGCTGTTGCTCTCCGCGGAGGACCCGGCCAGCGACATCACGCTCTACATCAACTCGCCCGGCGGCTCGGTGTCGGCGGGCATGGCGATCTACGACACGATGCAGTGGATCGAGCCCGACGTCTCCACGGTGGCCATGGGCCTCGCGGCGTCGATGGGGCAGTTCCTGCTCTCGGCGGGGGCCCGGGGCAAGCGCCTCGCCCTGCCGCACGCGCAGATCATGATGCACCAGCCCTCCGGCGGCCTCGGCGGCACGGAAACCGACATCACGATCCGCGCGGAGTCGCTGCGCAAGCTCAAGCGCCAGCTCGCGGAGCTGATCGCCGAGCACACGGGCCAGTCGTTCGACCAGATCACCGAGGACTCCGACCGCGACCGCTGGTTCGACCCGTACGAGGCCCTCGAGTACGGCTTCATCGACCACGTCGTCACCCGCTCGAGCGATTCGCGGGCGAACGGCAACGGCAACGGCACGAGTGCCTGAGGAGATCGCGATGAGTGAGCTCTACCAGCCCGGTGGCCGCGCCGCGGCCTCGCCCGAGGCGCGCTACATCCTGCCGTCGTTCGTCGAGCGGACGAGCTACGGCGTCAAGGAGTCCAACCCCTACAACAAGCTCTTCGAGGAACGCATCATCTTCCTCGGGGTGCAGATCGACGACGCGTCGGCGAACGACGTCATGGCGCAGTTGCTGTTCCTGGAGTCCAACGACCCCGACCGCGACATCACCATGTACATCAACTCGCCCGGCGGCTCGTTCACCGCGCTGATGGCGATCTACGACACGATGCAGTACGTCCGCCCCGACATCGCGACCGTCTGCCTCGGGCAGGCGGCCTCGGCCGCGGCCGTCGTGCTCGCCGCCGGCACCCCGGGCAAGCGCCTGGCCGTGCCGAACGCGCGGGTCATGATCCACCAGCCGGCCACCGAGGGCTTCTACGGGCAGGCCTCCGACCTGGAGATCCAGGCCAACGAGATCACCCGCATGCGGCGGCTGCTCGAGACCACGCTGGCCAGCCACTCGAGCCGCACGCCCGAGCAGGTCCGCAAGGACATCGAGCGCGACATGATCCTGACGGCGGCGGAGGCCAAGGAGTACGGCCTCATCGACGACGTCGTCGCGAGCCGGAAGCTCTCCGCCGGCCGCTAGCGATTCCGGTCGACACGGTGGGCGCGACCGAGCGTCCGCCCACCGTGTCGCCCGGCCGGGGCGGCGCGTCGCCGCCCACGGCACGGACTCGACCAGCAGGATCGCCGCACTCCCCGACACCTCCCCGACAGGGCAGGTGGGCGGGTACGGTCAATCACGACAGCGCGCACCGTCCGGGTGCGCCGGATGGGACAAAGGTCTGCTGCGATGGCACGCATCGGTGACGGCGGGGACCTGCTGAAGTGCTCGTTCTGCGGAAAGAGCCAGAAGCAGGTCAAGAAGCTCATCGCCGGGCCAGGTGTGTACATCTGCGACGAGTGCATCGACCTGTGCAACGAGATCATCGAGGAGGAGCTCGCCGAGGCGGGTGAGGTCAAGCTCGACGAGCTGCCGAAGCCGACCGAGATCCACGAGTTCCTCGACCAGTACGTGATCGGCCAGGACGCCACCAAGAAGACGCTGTCCGTCGCCGTCTACAACCACTACAAGCGGGTGCAGGCGGGGGAGAAGAACCGGGAGAACTCCCGGGAGGACGTCGTCGAGCTGGCGAAGTCGAACATCCTCATGCTCGGCCCCACCGGCTGTGGGAAGACCTACCTCGCGCAGACGCTCGCGAAGCTGCTGAACGTCCCGTTCGCCATCGCGGACGCGACGGCGCTCACCGAGGCGGGCTACGTCGGCGAGGACGTCGAGAACATCCTGCTGAAGCTGATCCAGGCCGCCGACTACGACGTGAAGCGTGCCGAGACCGGCATCATCTACATCGACGAGGTCGACAAGATCGCCCGCAAGTCGGAGAACCCGTCGATCACGCGCGACGTCTCCGGCGAGGGTGTCCAGCAGGCCCTGCTGAAGATTCTCGAGGGCACGACGGCGTCGGTGCCGCCCCAGGGCGGGCGCAAGCACCCGCACCAGGAGTTCATCCAGATCGACACCACCAACGTGCTCTTCATCGTGGCGGGCGCCTTCGCCGGCCTCGAGAAGATCATCGCGGAGCGCGTCGGCAAGGGCGGCCTCGGCTTCGGCGCCGACATCCGGTCGAAGGCCGAGATGGAGTCCGCCGAGTCGTTCGGCGACACCATGCCCGAGGACCTCATCAAGTTCGGGCTGATCCCCGAGTTCATCGGCCGCGTGCCGGTGGTGGCCTCGGTGTCGAACCTCGACCAGCCGAGCCTCGTCCAGATCCTCACCGAGCCGCGCAACGCGCTGGTGAAGCAGTACCAGAAGCTCTTCGAGATGGACGGCGTCGAGCTCGAGTTCGACCCGGCGTCCCTCGAGGCGATCGCCGACCAGGCGATCCTGCGCGGCACCGGCGCGCGTGGTCTGCGGGCCATCATGGAAGAGGTCCTCAACCCGGTCATGTACGACATCCCGAGCCGGGACGACGTCGCCAAGGTCGTCGTCACCGAGCAGACGGTGAAGGACAACGTCAACCCGACGATCGTCCCCCGCCAGCCGGCCCGCCGGGAGCGTCGCGACAAGTCGGCCTGACCGACCCGGTCTTCTCCTGCACGACCACCGGCACCTGAGGCATCCCCGACCCACCGGGGTTGGACGCCTCAGGTGCCGGTGGTCGTGAGGGGCCCTAGAGGTGCGGGAACGCCGTGCGCCACGGGGCGACCGGCAGGGTCGCCGGCGCCGGGGCCACGTGCTGGCCGAGGAACGCGATGACCTGCGGCAGGATCGTCGCGTAGTAGGCGCCGTCGTGGCGCCCGGGGCTGATCCGCGAGTACTGCGGGCGCGCCAGCGCGATGTAGCGGCGCACGGGCTCGGCGAACGAGTCGCGGTCGCCGCACCAGATGCCGGTGGGGGTGCCGGCCAGCTCGGGGTAGAAGCGCAGCGGGTCGTTGGCGGCCCAGTCGGCCGGCCCCGCGAAGGGGCGCGTGGCGGCGACCCGCCAGTCGACGAACAGGCCCGGCGACATCGCGGCCACGGCCTTCACGGGCGCCCCGCGCTGCCCCCGCGCTCGGGCGTACATCAACGCGCCGGCCCCGCCCATGGACACGCCGGCCGCGAGCGTCGGCACGCCCGCCGTGGGCGCCGCGACCCCGCGCTCGGCCATCCAGCCGGGCAGCTCGTCGAGCAGCATCCGCATCGGGTCGTCGTTGGGGCGGAACGGGTGCCAGTAGTTGTCGCCGCCGTCGAGGGCGGCCACCGCGAACGGCGGCACCCCGGACGCCCACGCGGCCCCGAGGTAGCGCCGCATGCCCGGGTCGCCCCACCACAGGGCGTTGCCGCCTAGGCCGTGCAGCCCGACGCACAGCGGGAGGTCGGCCCGGTCGGCGCCGGCGGGCGAGGTCACCACGAGGCGCACCGACCGGTTGCGGGCCGCCGAGCGCACCCACTCCACGGACACGGCGGCGTCGGGGGCCTTCGCGACGCGGGGGGCGGCCGGGACCCGCTGGGGGACCGGGGCGGGCGTCTCCACCGCGCCGGCCAGCGTGGTGCCGACGGCGGCGACCGCGGCGGTGCCGACGGCGATCCCGCCGCCGATGAGCAGTCCGCGCCGGCTGACCCGCTGCTGGCCCGTCACCGCCCGCTCCTCTCGACCCGACCCACGGCCGCGTATCGGCCTCCCGGGCGTGCGACGTTACCCGGCGTCGGCCCCGAGACCGGTCACGCGGGAGGCCCCGGCGTAGATGTTCATCGAGCGGCCACGCAGGAAGCCGATCAGGGTCATGCCCGTGTCCTCGGCCATCTCGGCGGCCAGCGACGAGGGCGCCGACACCGCCGCCAGCGCCGGGACGCCGGCCATCACGGCCTTCTGGGTGAGCTCGAACGACGCCCGACCGGAGACCATGAGGACGGTCCCGGTGGCGGGGACGGCGCCGGAGAGCAGGGCGTGGCCGAGGACCTTGTCGACGGCGTTGTGCCGCCCGACGTCCTCCCGCACGCAGAGGAGCGCGCCGTCGGCGGTGAACAGCCCCGCCCCGTGCAGGCCGCCCGTGGAGTCGAAGACCTTCTGGGCGGCCCGGAGGGCGTCGGGCAGCGTGAAGAGCACCTCGGCCGGGATCTCCACCGGGTCGTCCGCGGGGGAGAAGACGGTGCGGGTGCGGACCGCGTCGAGGGAGGCCTTGCCGCACACCCCGCAGCTCGAGGTGGTGTAGAAGCGCCGCTCCACCGAGTCGTCCGGCGGGGCCACGCCGGGGGCGAGCGCCAGGTCGAGCACGTTGTAG
Source organism: Actinomycetospora atypica (assembly GCF_042653685.1). Taxonomy (NCBI): domain Bacteria; kingdom Bacillati; phylum Actinomycetota; class Actinomycetes; order Pseudonocardiales; family Pseudonocardiaceae; genus Actinomycetospora; species Actinomycetospora atypica. Next base: position 32,659 of record NZ_JBHSIV010000002.1, read on the forward strand.
GTGTTGCGCCCGGCGTCGTCGAGCGAGTCGCAGTACCGGGCCGTCGCGATGTCGTCGACCGAGGTGATGACCCCCTCGGTGAGCAGGAACCCGTGCGCGAGCTCGACGTCGTGGCCCGGGGTCCGCATCGTCACCGCCAACGACTTCCCGTCGACGCGGATCTCCAGGGGCTCCTCGGCCGCGAGCGCGTCGGGCCGGCGGGACACCCCCTGCTCCCGTACACGGACGACTGGTCGTCGAACGGTCACCCTGCCCATGAGTTACACCTCGCCTCGAATGGTGGACAACGGACAGCGGTGACATAGTCACCCGGTCCTACGCCCGTCACACACGGTTGCGCCTACGGAGGTCGCGATGGGGTTCCTCGACCGTTCGGCCATCGTCGCACCGCCGGGGTGGAGTCGCTGGCTCGTCCCGCCCGCCGCGCTCGCGGTGCACCTGTCCATCGGGCAGGCCTACGCCTGGAGCGTGCTCAAGACCGGGCTCGGGAGCGGACTGCAGCTGTCCGGGACGGCGACCGCGCTGCCCTTCCAGCTCGCGATCATCATGCTCGGTCTCTCCGCCGCGATCGTCGGGACGACCGTGGAGAAGCGCGGGCCGCGGTGGGCGATGTTCGTCTCCACGATCTTCTTCTCCAGCGGCTTCCTGGTCTCCGCCCTGGGCCTCGCGCTCGAGCAGTACTGGCTGGTCGTCGTCGGGTACGGGTTCCTCGGCGGGATCGGGCTCGGCATCGGCTACATCTCGCCGGTCTCCACCCTCATGAAGTGGTTCTCCGACCGGCCGGGCATGGCCACGGGCATCGCGATCATGGGCTTCGGCGGCGGCGCGCTCATCGCCTCGCCGATCGAGACGAACCTGCTGGCCGCCTTCGGGACGTCGTCCGGCGGCCTCGCCTCGACGTTCGCCGTCATGGGCGTCGGCTACGCGATCTTCATGTCCGTCGGCTGGCTGCTGATCCGCGTGCCCGCCGACGACTGGTCCCCGCCGAACGCCCCGCAGCAGGCCAAGCAGGCCGCGCGGGACGACCTGGCGGTCTCCGCGAAGACCGCGGTCCGGCTCCCGCAGTTCTGGCTGCTGTGGATCATCCTGTGCTTCAACGTCACGGCCGGGATCGGCCTGCTCGAGCGCGCGAACGACATCTACAAGGACTTCTTCTCGACGACGGGCCCGGCCCAGCTGATCGCCGGTGCGGCGGCGGCGTTCGTGGCGATCCTGTCGCTGGCGAACATGCTCGGACGGTTCGTCTGGTCGTCGACGTCCGACGTCGTCGGGCGCAAGAACATCTACCGGATGTACCTCGGCGTCGGCGCCCTGCTCTACCTGCTGATCCTCACGGTCGGCGAGGGGAACAAGCTCGTCTTCCTCCTCGCCTCGCTGCTGATCCTGTCCTTCTACGGCGCCGGCTTCGCGACGATCCCCGCGTACCTGAAGGACCTCTTCGGTACCTACCAGGTCGGCGCCATCCACGGCCGGCTGCTCACGGCGTGGTCGGCCGCCGGGGTGCTCGGTCCGCTCGTGGTGAACGCGATCGTCGACGCCCGGAGCGACATCGAGGGTCCGGCGAAGTACAGCATCTCGTTCATCATCATGATCGGTCTGCTCGTGGTCGGCTTCGTCGCCAACGAGCTGGTCAAGCCGGTCGACCCGAAGCACTACGTCAGCGCCGGGTCCCCGGTGCGTGAGGAGGCGGCGCGATGACCGAGGCGACGAGCGGTGGTGGCCGGACCGTGCTCACGGTCCTGGCGTGGCTGTGGGTGCTGGTCCCGTTCCTCTACGGCGTGTGGCAGCTCGTGATCAAGGTCCCGGCGCTGTTCTGAGGCCCCGCCCGGTCCGGCCGTAGGATCGGTGTCGATGCGCTACCAGCCCTGGGCCGACCCCGACGGGTACTCCTCCCCGGAGACCGACGCCGCGGGCGACCCCGACGTCGACGAGATCGCCCACCTGCTCGCCGCCGCCGGGGGTGACGCCACCCCCGGCGGCGCGGCGATGACCGACGCCATGGTGCGCACGGGCCCCGATCCCGACTGGGTGCCCGAGGCCGACCACGACACCCCCGAGGACCTCGCCCGCCTGCGCGAGGTCGAGGCGGTGCTCGACCAGCGGTGGCCCGAGACGCGGATCGAGCCCTCGCTCGAGCGCATCCGCGCGCTCTGCGACGTGCTCGGCGAGCCCCAGCGCTCCTACCCGGTGGTGCACGTGGCCGGCACCAACGGCAAGTCCTCGGTGACGCGGATGATCGACGCGCTGCTCACCCGCATCGGGCCGCGCACGGGCCGCTACACCAGCCCGCACCTGCAGCAGGTCACCGAGCGGATCGCGATCGACGGTCGCCCGGTCTCCGCCCGCCGCTACGTCGAGACCTGGCAGGAGATCGCGCCGTTCGTCGGCGTGGTCGACCGGGCCCGCGACGCCGTCGACGGCGTGCACTGCTCCAAGTTCGAGGTGCTCACCGCCATGGCGTTCGCGGCCTTCGCCGACGCCCCCGTCGACGTGGCCGTCCTCGAGACCGGCCTCGGCGGGTCCTGGGACGCCACGAACGTCGCCGACGCGGCCGTCGCCGCCATCACGCCGATCGGCATGGACCACATGGCCTACCTCGGCGACACCATCGAGGAGATCGCGAAGGAGAAGGCCGGGATCATCAAGCCCGGGTCGGTGGCGCTCCTCGCGCAGCAGACCCCCGAGGTGGCCCAGGTGCTCCTCGAGCGCGCCGTGGAGGTCGACGCCGAGGTCGCCCGCTCGGGCGTCGAGTTCGGCGTGCTGGAGCGCTCGGTGGCCGTCGGCGGGCAGCAGCTGCGCCTGCAGGGCCTCGGCGGCGAGTACGACGACATCTACCTGCCGCTCTTCGGCGAGCACCAGGCCGGCAACGCCGCGCTCGCCCTCGCGTCCGTCGAGGCCTTCTTCGGCGCCGGGTCGTCCCGGCGGCTCGACATCGACGCCGTGCGCGACGCCTTCGCCGCCGTCCGGGTGCCCGGCCGGCTCGAGCGGATGCGCTCGGCGCCCACCGTGATCGTCGACGCGGCGCACAACCCGCACGGGGCGGCCGCCGCGGCGGCCGCGGTCCGGGCGGAGTTCTCGTTCCGGCGCCTCGTCGGGGTCGTCGCGGTGATGGGGGACAAGGACGCCGACGGCATCCTGGAGTCCCTGGAGCCGATCCTCGACGAGATCGTCGTGACCGGCATGGGCTCGCCCCGCGCGATGGATCCCGACGAGCTCGGCGGGCTCGCGGTCGGGCGGTTCGGTGCCGACCGCGTGGTGGTCGAGACCCGCATGGACGCAGCGCTGGAGACCGCGATCTCGATGGCCGAGGAGACCTCCGACGACGAGGAGTCGGTGGCCGGTGGGGGAGTGCTCGTGATCGGATCGGTCGTGGCCGCGGGCGAGGCCCGGACGCTGCTCGGGGGTGAGCCGGCATGAGCACCGAGCCCGGACCCGACGTGCAGCTCCCGCCCGACCCCCGCCGCGCCTTCCGCGGCCCGGCCTCGGCCTGCCTGGTCCTCGAGGCCATCGCGGTGCCGCTGGTGCTCCCGGTGATGAACTACGTCGAGGGCGGCATCACGCCGCTCAAGCTCGCCCTCGTCGTCGTGCTGACCGTCGGGATGATCGTCGGCTGCGTCGTGATCCTGAAGCCGTGGGGCCTGCGGTTCGCCGTGGGCCTGCAGGTGCTCATGCTGCTGGGCTGGGTGCTCTCGCCCTCCCTCGGCCTCCTCGGTGCCCTCTTCTGCCTCGTCTGGGGGCTCATGCTCTGGATGCGCCGCGAGGTCATCCGGCGCCAGGAGGCCTGGTACGCCTCGTCGGAGTAGCGGGGGCGCCCGACCGTTCAGGGGTACCTCGGATCGCTAGGCAGTTGATCATGGCGAGCGCGACGTCGCGCTCGACATGATCAACTGCCTAGCGGCGAGAAGGTGGAACCGTTCCGGCAGCGCGGCAGTCCACACGACATGGACCTCCGCCAACCCTTCCGCCACACCGACCTCGTCCGGTCCGGCGCGCTCACGCGGCACCACCTCGTCGACGGCCGGTTCCACCGGCTCTTCCCGGGCGTCTCCGTCGACCGCGACGTCGTCGTGACGATGGCCGTGCGCGCGGCCGGGGCCGTGCTCCTGCACCCGGACGCGGTGGTCATGGGCCACGCCGCCGCCGGCCTCTGGGACGCGGAGGCCGACCCGGACGACGTGACGGTGGACCTGGCCGTGGGCGCCGGCGGGCGGCGGACCAGTCCCGGGCTGCGCCTCCACCGCGTCGACCTGCCGGACGAGGAGGTGGCGCCACGCCGGTCCGGCGTCCGGTGTACGACCCCCGCGCGCACCGCGTTCGACCTGGCCCGGTGGCTGCCGCGCGGCGAGGCGGTCGTCGCGATCGACGCCCTGGCCGCCAGGACCGGGCTCCCGCTGGACGACGTCCGGGCGATCGTGGCGGCCCACCCCGGGCAGCGGGACGTCCTGGCGGTGGAGCCGGTGCTCGTCCAGGTCGACCCCCGGAGTCGGGGCGCGGCGCAGTCCCGCCGCCGGGTCCGGCTCCTCGCCCGGGGAGTCCCGGTCCCGCGGGTCGATCAGCGGCTCCTCGATGCCGACGGCGCCCGCGTCGCCGACCTGCCCCTCGCGTGGCCGGAGGCCCGCACGGGCCTCACCGCACAACCCGGGACGGCCCGCCGGGCCCGGGAGATCGGGTGGCAGCTGCTCGAGACCGGGGTGACGGCGCCCGTCGACGGCGTCGTCACCTGGCTCCGGCGCTCGCTCGAGCGGTGGGACCCGCCGCCGCGGGCGGGATCGCCCACCGCACCCCGCCTCCCACCGGCGCCGGAGGGGGACGGAACGTGCGACGGGGGTCTCAGTAGGCTCGTCGAGGCCTGATCGAAGCGTACGAGGAGAGGAGCGCCGTGTCCGACGAGCGCACCCTGGTGTTGGTGAAGCCGGACGGCGTGCAGCGCGGTCTGGTCGGCGAGGTCATCTCGCGGATCGAGCGCAAGGGGCTGCGCCTGGCGTCCCTCGAGCTGAAGGACGTCGAGCGGTCGGTGGCCGAGCAGCACTACGCCGAGCACTCCGAGCGCCCGTTCTTCGGGGAGCTCATCGAGTTCATCACCTCGGGCAAGGTGGCCGCGATGGTGGTCGAGGGCCCGCGGGCGATCGCGGCGTTCCGCCAGATCGCGGGCGGCACCGACCCGGTGGAGAAGGCCACCCCCGGCTCGCTGCGCGGGGACCTGGCGCTGGAGACGGGCTCGAACATCGTGCACGGCTCGGACTCCCCGGAGTCGGCCGAGCGCGAGATCAAGCTCTGGTTCGGCTAGACCTCCCGACCGTCCGCGCGATCCCGTCGATCACGGCGGGCCAGGTCGCGCGGGCGAGGTCGTGGCCCATCCCCGGCAGCTCGAGCAGTTCGGCGCCGGGGACGGCCGCGGCGGTGGCGCGCCCACCCGAGGGGCGGATGACCGTGTCGGCGTCACCGTGCACGACGAGCGCCGGCATCGTCAGGGCCCGCAGGTCGGCCGTGCGGTCGCGCTCGGCCACGCAGGCGGCCAGCTGACGGCCGCCGCCCTGCCCGTCGTGGGGGACGGTCGCCTCCCTGCCGGCCGCCCGACGCATCGTCGTGCGGACGTCCTCGTCGTCCTCCGCGGTGCGGGAGACCGACCCGATCCGCCGGAAGCTGCGGACCATGTCCTCGACGGGGTCGGCCGCGGGCGGGCGGAGGAAGTCGGGCACGCGGCGCCAGGAGACCTTCCCGGTCCGGCCGTCGCCGGGGCGGCCCATGATCGAGGTCAGCGAGAGCGTGCGGCCCGGGTGCCGGATCGCGACCTCCTGGGCCACCATCGCGCCGAGCGAGGCGCCGACCACGTGCGCGGTGCCGCCGTGGGCGTCGATGACGGCCGCGGCGTCGTCGGCCATGTCCCCGAGCGTGTAGACGGGACGCGCGCGCCTCGTCAGGAACCCCCAGGGCGAGATGCCGGGCCCGGTGAGGTGCGTGGACCGGCCGACGTCGCGGTTGTCGAAGCGGACGACGTGCAGGCCGCGGCCGGCGAGGGCGTCGCAGAAGTCCTCGCGCCACCAGTCGTAGCTCAGGCCGAGGCCCATGACGAGCAGGACCGTCGGGTCGGCCGGGTCCCCGGTCGTCGTCGTGCAGAGCCGGATGTCGCCCGCCGCCACGTGTCGTTCCACGGGGCCGAGTTCGGCCGGGTCGTGGGTGTGGTTCGTGACGGCGTCTAGCCTGGAGGACCATGACCGCGTCCACCGTGTCGACCGCGTCCGTGTGGGACCGCCTGGAGCCCCTGCTGCCCCGGGTGCGCAAGCCCGTGCAGTACGTGGGGGGCGAGCGCAACGCGACGGTGACCCCGTGGGAGGACGCCGAGGTCCACTGGGCCCTCTGCTACCCCGACGCGTACGAGGTGGGCCTGCCCAACCAGGGCCTCATGATCCTCTACGAGGTCCTCAACGAGCGGCCCGACGCGCTCGCCGAGCGCACCTACGCCGTGTGGCCCGATCTCGCGGCGCTCATGCGCGAGCACGGCGTCCCGCAGTTCACCGTCGACGGGCACCGCCCGGTGGCGGCCTTCGACGTCCTCGGGGTCTCGTTCGCCACCGAGCTCGGCTACACGAACCTCCTCGAGATCCTCGACCTGGCCGGGATCCCGCTGCACGCGGCCGACCGGACGCTCGACCACCCGTTCGTGCTCGCCGGCGGCCACGCGGCCTTCAACCCCGAGCCGATCGCCGACTTCGTCGACCTCGTCGCGCTGGGCGACGGCGAGGAGGTCGTCGGGGACATCACCGAGGTCGTCAAGGCCGCGAAGGCCGAGGGCCTCGACCGGTGGACGACGCTCGAGCGGCTCGCGGGCGTCCCCGGGGTCTACGTCCCGGCGCTCTACGCGGTCGACTACCGGGCGGACGGGACGATCGCCGCCCTGCGCCCGGTCTCGCCGGCCGCCCCGGCACGCGTGCACAAGCGCACGACGAGCGACCTCGACGACTGGGCCTACCCGAAGAAGCCGCTCGTCCCGATGGCCGAGACCGTCCACGAGCGGATGAGCGTCGAGATCTTCCGCGGCTGTACGCGGGGCTGCCGCTTCTGCCAGGCCGGGATGATCACCCGCCCGGTGCGGGAGCGGTCGAAGCAGGGCATCTCGCAGATGATCGAGACGGGGCTCGAGGCCTCGGGCTACTCCGAGGTCGGCCTGCTCTCGCTCTCCAGCGCCGACCACTCGGAGATCGGCGACATCGCCAAGGGCCTCGCCGACCGCTACGAGGGCACCGGGACGGGCCTCTCGCTGCCCTCCACCCGGGTCGACGCGTTCAACGTCGACCTCGCCGAGGAGCTCACCCGCTCCGGGCGCCGGTCGGGCCTGACGTTCGCCCCCGAGGGCGGCTCCGAGCGGCTGCGGCGCGTGATCAACAAGATGGTCTCCGAGGAGGAGCTCATCAGGACCGTCTCGACCGCCTACGAGCACGGCTGGCGGCAGGTGAAGCTCTACTTCATGTGCGGGCTCCCCACGGAGACCGACGAGGACGTCATGCAGATCGCGACGATGGCCCACGAGGTCGTCCGGGCGGGCCGCCGGGCGTCCGGGCGGGGCGACGTGCGGACGACGGTGTCGATCGGCGCGTTCGTCCCCAAGCCGCACACCCCGTTCCAGTGGGCCGCGCAGACGGCCCCCGAGGTCGTCGACTCCCGGCTGCGGAAGCTCCGGGAGGGCATCAACTCGGAGAAGTCGCTCGGGCGCAACATCGGGTTGCGCTACCACGACGGGCAGCCCTCGCTGATCGAGGGACTGCTCTCGCGCGGCGACCGGCGGGTCGGGGCCGTGATCGAGGCGGTGTGGCGCGACGGCGGGCACTTCGACGGCTGGAGCGAGTACTTCTCGTTCGAGCGGTGGGAGCGGGCCGCGGCCGAGCAGCTCGCGCCGACCGGGGTCGACCTGTTCTGGTTCACCACCCGCGAGCGCGACCAGCACGAGGTCCTGCCCTGGGACCACCTCGACTCGGGTCTCGACCGCGGGTGGCTCTGGGACGACTGGCAGGACGCGCTCGACTCCCGGGAGCAGGACGACTGCCGCTGGACGCCGTGCTTCGACTGCGGCGTCTGCCCGCAGATGGGCACCGAGATCCAGATCGGCCCGACGGCGGGCCCGATGGCCCCCGGCCGGTCGCTGCCGCTGACCCCGGTGGAGACGCGCACGTCGACGCCGGTGCACAACCCCAGGCTGCAGTCGTGACGTTCAAGGGCGAGGCCGCGCACCCGTCGGCCCCGACCGTCTCCAAGGTCCGGGTGCGCTTCGCCAAGCGCGGGCGCGCCCGGTTCAGCTCGCACCGCGACGTCGCCCGGGCGATGGAGTGGGCCCTGCGCCGGGCGGGGGTGCCGGTGTCGCTGTCCCACGGGTTCAGCCCGCACCCGCGGCTCTCGTGGATCGGCGCGGCGCCGACGGGCGCGGCCAGCGAGGCGGAGTTCGTCGAGATCGGGCTCACGGTCGACATCGACCCGGACGACCTCCGGCGCGAGGTCGACGCGGTGCTGCCCGAGGGCCTCGTCGTGCTGGACGTGGTGCGCTCGGGTCCCGGCGCGCTCGCCGACCGGATCGACGGCAGCGAGTGGCGCATCGAGTTCCCCGGGGTGGAGCCCGACGCCCTGGCGGCCGCGGTGGAGCAGGTGCTGGCCACCGAGGTCGTCGAGGTCGAGCGGATGACCAAGAACGGGATGCGCACGCTGGACGTGCGCTCGGCCCTCGTGCGACTCACCGCGGACGCCGTCACGAACCGTCCCGACGAGCGTCACCCGGACGATGGCCGAGCAGGGTACGACGGGACGCCGACACGCCAGATCACGCTCGCCGACCCGCACGCGCGTGCACGGACGGCGGTGTGTGGGACACTGTCGGCGGTCGTACGGCACACCACGCCGGCTGTACGACCCGACGACGTGGTGAGTGCGCTGCGATCCGTCGCCGGGCTGGAGCCGCCCGTCCCCGTCAAGTCGACGCGGACGGCGCAGGGCCGGCTCGACGACGACGGAGCGCTCCTCGACCCGCTCGAGGTGGACCGCGCGGCGACCGGCCGCTGATCCACCCCGTGCGGCACGGCGACCGTAGATGTCGGTGACCACCCGCGGGTGAGCACTCAGGCGGAACCACGCGATGTCCTCGTGTGGCCGCGACCGGACAGGTCGCGCCCGGGGACCGAAGGAGTTGCATGTCGGAGAACGAGGCACAGGGAACTTCTCCCGAGACCTCTTCATCAGGTGTCCGTCCCGACGAGGCCGCGCTGGCCGCGCTGCCCGACAAGCTGCGGGTGCACGCGCTCGCGCGGCTCCTCGGCTCGTCCAGCCGTGAGGTGCTGGCGCTGCTGGCCCGTCTTGGGGTGGCGGCGCGCAGTGCGCAGTCGAGCGTCGACCGGGAGACGGTCTCGCGGGTCGTGGAGGACCTCTTCCCCTCCTCGCCCCCGGCCGCGCCCACGCTCCCCGAGCCCGAGCCCGACCTCGCGGCGGCCGAGCCCGCCCGGCCGGCCGAGCCCGTCGTCACCGGGGCGATCTCGAACGCGCCGAGCGCGCCCGCGGCGCTCTTCCTCGCCCCCGACGTCGCCACCCCCGCGGTCCCCGCCGACGACGAGGAGCCCGCCGCCGGTGGGCGCCGTCGCCGCCGGAGCAGCCGCTCGACCGGCGTGGTGACCCCCTCCACCGAGGTCGAGCCGACGCCGGAAGAGGCCGCCCCCGAGGCGAGCGCCCCCGAGACAACCGCCGACGACACGTCGGGCCCCGACACCGACGGCCAGGACGACGGCGACGACGACTCGGGTCGGCGTCGCCGCCGGCGCGGACGCCGTGGTCGCGGCCGTGGCCGCGGCGGGGACGAGGCCGACGACAACGCCGAGGGCGACGAGTCCACCGACGAGTCGGACGACTCGTCCGAGGAGGGGACCTCCTCCGAGTCCGACGACTCCGACGACGAGTCGGACGACTCCTCGTCGGAGGACGAGTCGGGATCGTCGGACTCGGGGTCCTCGCGCCGCCGGCGTCGTCGCCGTCGCCGCTCGGACGACTCGGGTGAGCCCACCGACGACCCGCCGAACACCGTCACCCACGTCCGCGAGAAGGCCGAGAAGGCCGAGAAGTCGGACAAGGGCGCGTCGGAGAAGTCCGACCGGCGCTCCAGCGACGACGAGGTCCGCGGGGTCAAGGGCTCCACGCGGCTCGAGGCCAAGCGCCAGCGTCGTCGGGACGGTCGGGAGCAGGGGCGGCGCCGCCCGTCGATCCTCTCCGAGTCCGAGTTCCTGGCGCGCCGCGAGGCCGTCGAGCGGACGATGGTGGTCCGTCAGCAGGCCGACCGCAGCCAGATCGGTGTGCTCGAGGACGGCGTCCTCGTCGAGCACTTCGTGGCCGGCATCGGGGCCAACTCCATGGTCGGCAACGTCTACCTCGGGCGCGTGCAGAACGTGCTGCCCTCGATGGAGGCGGCGTTCGTCGACATCGGCCGCGGCCGCAACGCGGTGCTCTACGCCGGCGAGGTCAACTGGGACGCCGCCGGTCTCGACGGCAAGCAGCGCAAGATCGAGCACGCGCTGTCCTCCGGCGACAGCGTCCTCGTGCAGGTGACGAAGGACCCGGTCGGCCACAAGGGCGCCCGCCTCACCACCCAGATCAGCCTGCCCGGCCGCTTCCTCGTCTACGTCCCCGGCGGGGGCGCCACCGGGATCAGCCGCAAGCTCCCCGAGCCCGAGCGCAAGCGCCTCAAGGAGATCCTCAAGCGCATCGTCCCCGACGAGGCCGGGGTCATCATCCGCACGGCCGCGGAGGGCATCGAGGAGGACGAGCTCGAGGCCGACGTGCGCCGTCTCGCGGCGCAGTGGGAGGTCATCGAGCGGACCGGTCAGGACGCCGACGCCAAGAAGGGCAAGGCGCCGACGCTGGTCCACGAGGAGCCCGACCTCCTCATCCGCGTGGTCCGCGACATGTTCAACGAGGACTTCTCCTCGCTGGTCATCTCGGGGGAGCAGGCCTGGGAGACCCTCGAGGGCTACATCTCGCACGTCGCCCCGGAGCTGGTCGGCCGCCTCTCGCGCCACACCGGCCCCGAGGACGTGTTCGCGGCCTACCGCATCGACGAACAGCTGGTGAAGGCGTTGGACCGCAAGGTGTGGCTGCCCTCGGGCGGCACGTTGGTGATCGACCGCACCGAGGCCATGACGGTGGTCGACGTCAACACCGGCAAGTTCACCGGCTCCGGGGGCAACCTCGAGGAGACGGTGACCCGCAACAACCTCGAGGCCGCCGAGGAGGTCGTCCGCCAGCTCCGGCTGCGCGACATCGGCGGCATGATCGTCATCGACTTCATCGACATGGTCCTGGAGTCCAACCGCGACCTCGTGCTGCGCCGCCTCACCGAGTGCCTCGGCCGCGACCGCACGCGTCACCAGGTCGCCGAGGTCACCTCGCTCGGCCTGGTGCAGATGACGCGCAAGCGCGTCGGGCAGGGCCTGCTCGACGAGTTCTCCACGCCCTGCGAGCACTGCAAGGGCCGCGGCGTGATCGTGTCCGACGAGCCGGTGGCCGTCGGCAGCGCCGCGCAGTCGAACGACCAGGGGTCGAAGGGGCCGAACGGCTCGGGCGACCGGAACGGCTCGAACGGCGCCGCCGCGCCGAGCGGCTCGAACGGTGCATCGTCGGAATCGAACGGGAACGGCTCGTCGGGGTCCGGTCGCCGGCGCGGCCGCGGCCGGCGGGGGGCGTCGTCCGAGGGCGGGTCGCCCACGACCGTCGTCGACGCGGTGGTCGGCTCGGCCCCTGTGCCGAGCCCGGCCGAGCTCGCCTCGCGGCGGGCCACGAACGACGACGCCGTCGAGGAGTCGGAGGTCGCCCTCGAGGAGACCCTCGCCGAGGAGTCGACGGGCACGCCCGACGACGCCACGCCGGTGACCGTCCCCGACGACACCGCGACGTCCGTCGACACCGCGACCACCGGGGACGTCGCACCGGTGGCGGCCGAGGAGCCCGAGGTGGCCCTCGAGGAGACGCTGGCCGAGGAGTCGACGGGCACGCCCGACGACGCCGCGCCGGTGGCCGTCGAGGAGCCCGAGGTGGCCCTCGAGGAGACCCTGGCCGAGGAGTCGACGGGCACCCCGGAGCCCGATCGCAAGGTCTCCGCGGCCGAGCCCCTGGCCGACGCGCCCGAGCCGACGGCCGACGAGATCGTCGAGGCCCCGGTCGCGCCGACGTCCGAGGAGCCCGACCAGCCGGTCGTCACGGGACGCATCGGGTCGATCCACACCGCCACCGGCCCGGAGCAGGTCGAGGAGGAGCCGGAGGAGGCCACGCCGGCCGTCCCGGCGCCCGCCGAGCCCGCCGCCCGGCGTCGTCGTCGGGCGGCGTCCCGCCCGGGAGGCCCGCCGGTGGGGGTCGCGGGCAGCTGACCCCGGCCACGATGGAGTCGGACCCGGCAGGTACTGTGGTCCGAGCAGCGTCGGGGTGGAACACCCCGGCGCGCGGTGAGGCGCCCACCTGAGATGCCTCCCGCACACCAGACAGCATGAGACGTCCAGCACGACAGGAGCCTGCGTCCGAGATGTACGCGATCGTGAAGACCGGCGGCAAGCAGTACAAGGTCGCGGTCGGCGACGTCCTCGACGTGGAGCTCCTGGACGGCGACTCCGTCGACCTGCAGCCCGTGCTCGTGGTCGACGGCGCCACCGTCCTGTCCTCGTCGGACGACCTGGCCAAGGTCTCGATCACCGGGAACGTCCTCGGTGTGACCAAGGGCCCGAAGATCAAGATCATGAAGTACAAGAACAAGACCGGCTACAAGCGGCGTGTCGGGCACCGGCAGCGCTACAGCCAGGTCGAGATCACCGGCATCTCGAAGTAAGGGGAGCGAGACACCATGGCTCACAAGAAGGGTGCATCCAGCTCCCGCAACGGTCGCGACTCGAACGCCCAGTTCCTGGGCGTGAAGCGCTTCGGCGGCCAGGTCGTCAAGGCCGGCGAGATCCTCATCCGGCAGCGCGGCACCAAGTTCCACCCGGGCGTCGGCGTCGGCCGCGGCGGCGACGACACGCTCTTCGCCCTCGTCCCGGGCTCCGTCCAGTTCGGTCGCAAGGCCGGGCGCAAGAACGTCAACATCGTGCCGGTCGAGGCCTGATCATCTCCTAGATCGGTCTCACCGACACACCAGTTCCACCGGCGAGGGGCGGGCCCGACGGGCCCGCCCCTCGTTCGTGTGTCAGGAGAGGTTCGCATGGCACGGTTCGTCGACCGCGTGACGCTGCACGTCACCGCCGGGTCCGGGGGGCACGGGTGCACCTCGGTCCGCCGGGAGAAGTTCGTCCCGCTCGGGGGCCCCGACGGCGGCAACGGCGGGCGCGGCGGTGACGTGGTCCTCGTCGTCGACCCCGGTGTGCACACCCTGCTCGACTTCCACCACCACCCGCACGCCGTCGCCGGCAACGGCAAGCCGGGCGCGGGGTCGTTCCGCAACGGTGGCAACGCCGAGGACATCGAGCTCGCCGTCCCCGCGGGCACCGTGGTGCTCGACGCCGACGGCGAGGTGCTCGGCGACCTCACCAACCAGGGCATGCGCTTCGTCGCGGTGCAGGGCGGCCGCGGCGGGCTCGGCAACGCGGCACTCGCGAGCCCGGCGCGCAAGGCCCCGGGCTTCTCGCTGCTGGGGGAGCCGGGGGAGACCCGCGACCTGGTGCTCGAGCTGCGCTCGATGGCCGACGTCGGGCTGCTCGGGTTCCCCTCGGCCGGGAAGTCGTCGCTGGTCAGCGTGCTGTCGGCGGCGCGGCCGAAGATCGCCGACTACCCGTTCACCACGCTCACCCCGCAGCTCGGGGTGGTCAGCGCGGGCGACACGACGTTCACCGTCGCCGACGTGCCGGGCCTGATCCCGGGGGCGTCGGGCGGCAAGGGCCTCGGCCTCGACTTCCTGCGCCACATCGAGCGCTGCTCGGTGCTGGTGCACGTGGTCGACTGCGCGACCTTCGAGACCGAGCGCGACCCGGTGTCCGACATCCGGGCGCTCGAGGCCGAGCTCGCCGCCTACACCCCGGGGCTGGGCACCGACATGTCCACCCGGCCGCGGATCGTGGCGCTCAACAAGATGGACGTGCCCGACGCGGCCGACCTCGCCGAGCTCGTGCGCCCCGACGTCGAGGCCTTCGGCTGGCCCGTCGTCGAGATCTCGACCGCGGCGCACACCGGGCTGCGCGAGCTGACGTTCCTCATGGCCGGGGCGGTCGCGGAGGCGCGGGCCACCGCGCTCGTCACCGTCCCGCCGCGCCAGGTCATCCGGCCCACCGCGGTCGACGACACCGGCTTCACCATCGAGCCCGACACCGGCGACGACGTCGACGGCCCGGCCTGGCTGGTCCGCGGCGAGAAGCCCGAGCGCTGGGTCCGCCAGACCGACTTCGCCAACGACGAGGCGGTGGGCTACCTCGCCGACCGGCTCGCGAAGCTCGGGGTCGAGGAGGCGCTGGCCGAGGCCGGGGCCTCGCCCGGCGACATGGTGACGATCGGCGTGCACACCTTCGACTGGGAGCCCTCGACGCCGGCGGGCATCGCGGCGCTCGGCGGACACATCCGCGGCACCGACGCGCGGCTCGACGGCGTCGGGCGCGCCGACCGCGCGTCCGCCGCGGAGCGCAAGGCGGCCAAGAAGGACCGCCGGCGGCACCGCGACGACGCCGAGCTCGGGGTCCCGAGCTGGGTCGACGGCGGGGACCCCTACGTGCGCGACACCGGCGAGTGAGCGCCCGGGGTGCCGTCGCGGGGGCGCGGCGGCTCGTCGTGAAGGTCGGTTCGTCCTCGCTCTCCAGCGTTTCCGGCGGGCTCGACGTCTCCCGGCTCGACGCCCTCGTCGACGCCGTGGCGTCCCGGGCCGCGACCGGCACCCAGGTGGTCCTCGTGTCGTCCGGGGCGATCGCGGCGGGCCTCGCCCCGCTGGGGTTCGCCCGCCGCCCCCGCGACCTGGCCTCACAGCAGGCCGCCGCGTCGGTGGGGCAGCTGCACCTGACGCGGGCCTACGCCGACGCCTTCGCCCGGCACGACCGCGTGGTCGGCCAGGTGCTGCTCACCAGCCACGACGTCGTGCGCCGGGCGCCCTACCGCAACGCCCAGCGCACCTTCGAGCGGCTGCTCGGGCTCGGGGTGGTCCCGGTGGTCAACGAGAACGACACGGTGGCCACCGACGAGATCCGCTTCGGCGACAACGACCGCCTCGCCGCCCTCGTCGCGCACATCGTGGGCGCGGACGCGCTCGTGCTGCTCTCCGACGTCGACGGCGTGTACGACGACGACCCCCGCGCCCCCGGCGCGTCCATGCTCGACGAGGTGGCCGGCGTCTCCGACCTCGAGCGGGTCCGGGTGGCCCGGCCGGGGGCGGGCGCGGTCGGCACCGGCGGCATGGCCTCGAAGCTCGCCGCCGCCGACCTGGCCTCCGGGGCGGGCGTCCCCGTGCTCGTGGCCGGGGCGGCCGAGGCCGCGGCGGCGCTCGGGTCCGGCGACGTCGGCACCGTGTTCGCCCCCACCGGGCCCCGCCTCTCGGCGCGCCGCTTCTGGCTGCGCCACATGGCGGGCTCGCGCGGGCGGCTCCATCTCGACGACGGCGCGGTGCGGGCGGTCACCTCCGGTCCGGCGTCGACGCGCCGCTCGCTGCTCGCGGCGGGGATCACCGGCTCGGACGGGGACTTCGAGGCGGGCGACGTCGTGGAGCTCGTCGGCCCGCACGGGGAGACCGTGGCCCGCGGCGTGGTGGCGTTCGACGCCGAGGAGATGCCGGAGCTGGTGGGCCGCAAGACCCGCGATCTCGCCCCCGAGCATCGTCGGGAAGTGGTCCACGCCGATGACCTCGTGCCCGTGCGGGGCCGCGCGGCCGCCACCACGGGCTGATCAGCACGGGGGACCGGTCGGCATACTGGTCGGATGACCAGCACGCCCCTCCGCGCCACGCCGGCCGACATCGTCACCGACTGCGGCGAGCGCGCCGCGGCGGCGGCCCCGGCGATGGCCGCCGCGACCGACGCGCAGATCGCGGCGGCGCTGCGGGGCATGGCCGACCTGCTCCTCGCGAAGGCGCCCACCCTGGCCACCGCGAACGCAGCCGACGTGGAGGCCGCGGTCGACGCGGGGATGACCGGCGCCCTGCTCGACCGGCTGCGGCTCGACGAGGCCCGCCTGGAGTCGATGGCCGACTCGCTGCGGGAGCTCGCCGAGATCGGGGTGCCGCCGCGCGACGTGGTGGTCGAGGAGCGCCCGGACGGGCTGCGGCTGATCGAGCGGCGGCGCCCGGTCGGCGTGATCGGGGCGAACTTCGAGGCACGCCCCAACGTCGTCGTCGACGTGGCCTCGCAGCTGGTGAAGTCGCGCAACGCGGGGGTGCTCCGCACCGGCGGCGCCGCCCTCGCGTCGGCGACCGCGCTGATGGCCGACGTCGTCGGGCCCGCGCTCGACGCGGCCGGGCTGCCCGCGGACGCGGTGACCCTCGTGGGCGACGCGAGCCGGGAGTGCGCCGTCGAGCTCGTGCGCCGGCCGGGCCTGATCGGCCTGGTGATCCTGCGCGGCTCCGGGGAGACCACCCGCTCGCTCGGGCTGGAGGCCGCGAAGCACGGCGTCCGCACCCTCGCCCACGCCGACGGCGGCGGCGTCCTCTACGTCGACCGGGCCGCCGACCCGGCGCTGACGGCCACCCTCGTCTCGTCCTCGGTCGACCGGCTCGGCGTGTGCAACCGGCTGAACCTGCTGCTCGTCGACGCCCCGCAGTGGGAGACGGTCACCCCGATCCTCGTCGAGATGCTCCGCGACGCCGACATCCACGCCTCGCTGCCGCCGCACGCGCACCCGCTGGGCCACGAGTGGGCCCTCGACGACGGCCACGAGGCCACCGTGACGATCGCCCCGGCCGACGGGCCCGCCGACGCCGCCGCGATCGCGAACCGGGAGACCTCGGGCCTGGCGGCGACGATCGTGACGGCCGACGAGGCCGCGGCCCGCACCTTCCTCGACACCTACGCGGGGACCGGCGCCTTCTGGAACGCGACCACGCGCCTGCTCGACGGCTACAAGCTGCGCCGGGTGCCGGAGACGGGCATCAACGTCGACCACGTTCCCGGCCCGCGCGGGCCGGTGGTGTTCACCGACCTCGTCCTGCGGCAGTTCGTGGTGGTGCCCGCGTCGACGGCGGTCGGCCGGAGCTGAACAGTTGCGCCGGGCGGGCCCCCGGGGGCCCGCCCGGCCGCGACCGGACGGGGCAGCGTCCGGCCGCTCCCCCCAGGTGCGGCCGAAGCCGTACGCCTCGACCGCCCCAGTGATACCGGGGGCCGGACACCGGCGGCACCCCGCCGGGATTGATCGAGAAAACGACCGCTCCGACCAGGTATTTCTCCCGGCCCGGTGGGGCACTGTCTCCTCGTGCCCGACTACAGGGAGCGTCGCGCGGGGGAGCCGGGACGCCGCCCGGAGCCCGTCGCCCGCGACGGGAGCCCCCGCCGCGAGCTGGCGTACTGGTTGCGCGGCGCGGTGGAGGACCACGGCGGCGCCACCCTCGACCGCATCCTGCGCGCCCTGCCCGACGAGGCCCGGCTCAGCCGCTCGGCCCTCGGCAAGGCGCTGCGCGGCGACACCTTCGGCGACCTCGCGCTCGTGCTGGGGGTCCTGCGGGCGGTGGGTGCCGACGAGGCAGAGCTCGAGGCCTGGAGGTCCTACTGGGCCTCCCTCGACGACCTCGAGTCGCGGCGCCGCCGGGGCGAGCAGGTCGTCGCCCCCGAGCCGCCGTGGGCCGGTGCGGGTCCCCCCGGTCCGGACGAGCCCCGTCCAGACGAACCCACCGCCGCCGCGTCCGGTCCACCGGCCGACCCATCGGTTGACCCGGCGGGCCGCCCGCGGCGGTCCTGGTTGCTCGTCGGCGTTGGACTCCTCCTCGGCTGCGCCCTCACCCTCGCCGCGCTCGCGTTCTCCCGGGGGGTCACCAGCGCGGCGGCCACCGAGGGACCGGCCGGGGCCACGATCATCACGCCCGCCACCACCACGGTGCCCCGGACGTTCCGGGTGGCGGGCTCGTCCCACGACCTCCCGCCCGGCACCCTGCTCTGGGCCACGACGTTCGACCCGGGCACCGGGCGGTTCTTCCCGCAGGACAAGCCGTGCGTCACCCGCGCCGACGGCACCTTCGACTGCGGGCAGTACTACCTCGGGGTCCAGGACGCCCCGGACACCGCGACCTACCGGATCGACGTGTTCGTCGCCGACGCGGGCGCCTCGAACGCGCTGCTGCAGTACCAGATCGACAAGGGCGGACCCGACGGGCCGAACCCCGGCATCGCGACCCTTCCGACCGGGACGTCGACGATCTTCACGCGGTCCTACACGCGGTTCTGACGCCGGAACCGCGCGGTGAGCCCGACGACCGCGGCCGCCCCACCGGTCACGCCGGCCGTCAGGACGAGGTAGGACGCGAGCCACACGTGCTTGGACAGCTCGTAGTAGCCGTCGCCGAGCACGGCCAGCCCGACGACGCCCAGCGCGAGGAGGGCGCACGCGCCCGCGGTCCGGACGAGGCCCAGGGCCAGCGGGTCCGCGCGGCGCGCGCGGGGGAGGACGGTGGCGGCCGCCGCGGCGAGAGCGGCCAGCACCACGGCGGCCGGGAGCCAGCCGACGGCGATCGCGTCGAGCCAGCGCACCAGCAGCGCGGTCTGCGGGCCGGCCTCCGGGTACACGGTGCGGCCCTCGAAGTGCTCCGGCGCGGTGCCGCGCGGCTCCGAGGGCAGGTAGTCCAGCTGCGGACGCATCGTCGCGGTGAGCCCCCGGCCGACCATGGTCACGAGCGCCCCGGGGTGCTCGGCGAGCAGCGCCCGGGCCGCGCCGCGGGCCTCGTCGGGACGGTCCTCGATCGCCGTCGTCCACCCCGGGATGCCCCGGCCGCCGGCCCAGTAGAAGCCCTCGCCGGAGTGCGCGGCCGCGGCCGGGGGCAGCCCGACGGCGGGGAGGACGACGTCGGGGCCGAGCTCCGGCAGCAGCGCGGTGAAGATCAGGTTGTGGGCGTTGACCGTCGCGTAGCTGCGGTCCTGGCCCTCGACCGCCTGCGCCACCGGGCTCGCGGCCCCGGCCAGCAGGGCCAGCGCGACGAGCGGGCCGGCGAGGCGCCACCCTCGTCGTCCGGACGGGCTCCGGACGACCACGAGCGCGGCGCAGGCCGCCGCCACCAGGGCGATCGGGACGAAGCCGGGCTTCGCGGTGGCGCCCACGAGCCCGCCGAGCCCGAGCAGGCCGAGGGCCACCAGACGCTGCCACCGCTGCTCGGGCCGGGTCCCGGCCGCCACGAGCAGCCCGACGACCAGCCAGACCACCGCGACCAGCGCGGTCGGCTCCGCGTAGAGCGACACGAGGAACCGCGACCACCACGACGCGGCGAGCAGGCCGACCAGCGGGATGCCGACGAGCAGCGCCCGCGACGGCCGGACGGAGGCGAGCACCGCGCCGCCGAGGCCGACGGCGAGGGCGGCGAGGCCCGCGAGCAGCCAGGCGTAGGAGGTCAGCGACCAGACCCCGGGGCCGGCGGGGACCACCAGCCCGAGCAGGGTCGCGGCCGACGACGGCGCGGTGGTGCAGGGGGTCCCGCCGGTGGTGAACGACGTGACCACCACCCCGCGCCAGAGCGAGAACCCCGACGGGGTGTCGGGGGTGAGGCCGGCGGTGCAGAAGAGCCGGTAGGCGTCGCCGTTGTCGCCGACGCCGATCAGGCCGCCGCCGAGCCCCGGCAGGGTCAGCAGGCCGATCCGCAGGGCGACGCCGAGCATGGTCGTGAGTCCGAGCGCGAGGCCCGCCGCCACCGGGACGGCGACGGCGCGGGGGATCGCGCGGGCGGCGGAGACGAGGTCGGTCCCGGCCTCGACGGCCTTCGCCCGGACGCGACCACGGGGGAGGAAGGTCGACTGGTCGATCGGACGACCCTACGAGGCGCCCCCGGTCGTCACTCATCCGGGTGGGCCCCGCGTGTCGCTACACGACGATCCCGCGGTCCCGGACGCGGTCCCACACCTCGACCGGCAGGTCGGTGTAGGAGAACACGTCGTCGACCGCGGCGAACCGTCCGGCCGCCTGGCGGGCCTGCACGATGCGGGCCGCCTGCACGGGCTCGATCCCGCAGAGCTGCGCGACGACGGGCGCGGGCGCGCTGTTGAGGTCGACCAGACCGCCGTCGTCGTAGTCGCGGGGCAGGTCGGGCCGCCCGATCCGCAGCTCGTGGGCGAGCAGGGGGTCGTTCGCGGCGAGGGCCCGGGCCTCCTGGCGTCGCTGCCGCCCGGCCATGGCGCGGGCGACGGCAGGGTCGGTACCGGTGGGGGCTGCCTGGCGGACCGGGGCGTCCCGGCCGTAGATCTGGGTGCGCAGCACGATCAGCCCGACGAGGCCGCCGATCAGGACGATCACGATGAGCAGCCCGCCGATCGCGGACGCCGCTCCGGTCGCTCTCCCCGTGGCGTCCTCCGGAGCCGTGCCGATCAGGACGAAGGCCAGGATGGTCAGGACGAGGACCGCCGCGGCGAGCAGCGCGTGCCCGGCCCGTCGGGACACGGTGGCCGCGGCCGTGAACGGGACGACCGCCAGGACGCCGACGCTCAGCACGTGGACGAAGAACCACCAGCCGCCGCGGGTGAACCAGTTCCCCCGGGTCGGCGCACCCGGGGTGGTCACACCTTGTCCCGCAGGACGCGCTTGAGCAGCTTCCCCGACTGGTTGCGGGGCAGCTCGGCGATCAGGTGCACCGCCTTGGGCACCTTGAACTTCGCGAGCCGGGCCTTCGCGTGCTCGATGAGGGCGTCCGCGTCGAACCCCTCGGCGTGCTCGGGGCGCAGGACGACGAAGGCGGTCACCGCCTCGATCCAGCGGTCGTCGGGCGTGCCGATCACCGCGACCTCGGCGACGGCCTCGTGGGTGTAGAGCGCGTCCTCCACCTCGCGGGAGGCGACGAGGATGCCGCCGGTGTTGATGACGTCCTTGATGCGGTCGACGACCGTGATGTAGCCCTGCTCGTCGATCCGGACGAGGTCGCCGGAGTGGAACCAGCCCTCGCGGAACGCCTCCGCGGTCTCCTCGGGCTTGTCCCAGTAGCCCTCGCAGAGCTGCGGGGAGCGGTAGACGACCTCGCCGGCCTCGCCCGGGGCGACGTCGCGGCCCTCGTCGTCGATCACCCGCAGCTCGACGAACAGCACGGGGCGCCCGCAGGAGTCGGGGCGCTCGTCGTGCTCCTCGGGCTGCAGCACCGTGGCCAGCGGGCCGATCTCGGACTGGCCGAAGCAGTTGTAGACGCCGAGCTCGGGGAGCTGCTCGCGCAGCCGCGCGAGGATCGGGCCCGGCATGATCGACGCGCCGTAGAACGCCTTGCGCAGGCTCGACAGGTCGCGGGTGGCGAAGTCGGCGTGGTTGACCGCCGGGACCCACACGGTGGGCGCGAGGAACAGGGCCCCGATGCGGTCGGCCTCGATCCGGCGGAGGATCTCGGGGACGTCGGGCGCCTCCATCAGATGGTTCGTGGCCCCGACCGCCAGGTACGGCATCATGAACAGCTGCATTCCCGCCGAGTGGTAGAGCGGCATCGCGTGCAGCGGCTCGTCGTGCTCGGTCATCCCGAGGGCGTGGATCCCCGAGACGTACTCGTGCACCAGACCGCGGTGGGTCATCATCGCGCCCTTGGGCTTCGACGTGGTGCCGCTGGTGTAGAGCAGCTGCGCGAGGTCGCCGTCGTCGACCGTCACGTCGATCTCCGGGACCTCGCCCGTGCGCGCCGCCTCGAGCAGGCTGCCGGGCGCGTCGCGCATCGGGACGACCTGCCCGGGGCGCTGGGTCAGTGCCTCGACGTTGGCGGCGAGGGCGGGGTCGACGACCAGCACCCGGCTGCCCGACTGCTCGACGAGGTAGGCGAGCTCCTCCCCGGTCAGCGCGTAGTTGATCGGCACGTGCACGGCGCCGATCCGCGCCGCCCCGAGGAAGCTCAGCAGGTAGGCGTCGGAGTTGCGGCCGTAGGCGGCCACCCGGTCGCCCTGCACCACCCCGAGGGTGCGCAGCCACCCGGCCGTGCGGCTGACGGCGTCGTCGAGCTCGGCGTAGGTCCAGGTCCGGTCGGCGAAGAGCAGCGCGGTGCGCCCGGGGGTGCGGCGGGCGCTGCGGCGCAGGACGGCGTCGACGGTGTTCGCGCGGGTGTCCACTTCGGGGCCTTTCCGGTCCTGGGCGGGTGCCGGCTCACTCTCGCCGGTCGTCGGGGGCTCGTCCAGCACCGGGAGCCCGGGCGTGGAGCCCCGGGTCAGCGCCTCGTCCGGCGCGTGTCGCGCCGGAAGAGGCCACCCGAGGCCACCAGGAGTCCGAGGACCACGAGCACGATCCCGATGACCAGCCAGAGCCGCTGCCCGGTCATGAAGCTGCCGCCCACCAGGCCGATGCCCTGCAGGGTGAACAGCAGGCCGAGCAGGGCGGCGACGATGCCGACGATCCGGAGCGGGGTGCGGGCGCGGCTCATGGGTCGACCCTAGAGAACGTGGGCACGATCAGATGGTCGTCGTCAGGGTGAACGGCAGCACCGCGGGCGCCCCGGCGCGGCGCAGCAGCATCGCCGCGACCGTGAGGGTCCACCCCGAGTCGGACACGTCGTCGATCAGCAGCACCGGGCCGGCGTCGAGGCCCTCGAGGCCTCGGGGCACCGAGAGCCGGCCGTACACCTCGGCGAGGCGCTGGGCCGAGTTCGGCGGCTCGGGCTCCGACTCGTCCTCCGGGTCGACGTAGAGCGGGGGAGCGGTGTCGGCCAGCGCCCCGAGCAGCGGCAGCCGGCCGATCGAGGCGATCCGCTGCGCGAAGCTCTCGACGAGCGCGGGCCGCCCGCGGCTGGGCAGCCACACGATGCCGGTGGGGCGCTCGGCCCACCCCCAGGTCTTGAGGACGACGACGGCGGCGTCGACCACCGCGTCGGGCACGAGGTCGTCGCCGCGCAGCAGCGGGCGCAGCCGCGGCCCCCACCCGACGTCGGTGAGCCGCCCGATCGCGCGGCCCTCCTCGGCGGCCTCCTCGGGCTTGATCTTGCCCTTGAGCGGCACGTTCAGGGCGTCCATCCCGCTCGGCCACTGCTTGCGTGCCGCGAGGGGCACCCCGGGCCGGTCGAGGACCTCCTGGGCCTGCACGCGGACGTCCTCGCCGATCGAGCCGTCGTAGTACGGGCCCGTGCAGTTGTCGCAGCGCCCGCAGGGGGTGGCGCCGGGATCGTCGAGCTGGCGGCGCAGGAACTCCATCCGGCAGCTCGTGGTGTCGATGTAGTCGAGCATCGCCTGCTGCTCGGCGCGCCGGGCCTTCGCGAGCCCGGAGTAGCGGCGCCCGTCGTACTCCCAGGGCTCGCCCGTGGCCTCCCAGCCGCCCTTGACGCGCTTCACGGCGCCGTCGGTGTCGAGCACCTTGAGCATCATCTCGAGGCGCCCGCGCGACAGCTCGACGCGCGGCTCGAGCGCCGCGGTGGAGAGTGCGCGCCCCGCGGCCGTGCTGTCCCTGAGCACCGAGAGCGCCACCCGCACCTGCGGCTCGGCGGGGAAGGCGAGCGAGGCGAAGTAGGCCCAGATGTCGCGGTCCTCCGGGCCGGGGAGCAGCAGCACCTCGGCGCGCTCCACGCCACGGCCGGCACGGCCGATCTGCTGGTAGTAGGCCACCGGCGACTGCGGGGCCCCGAGGTGCACGACGAACCCGAGGTCGGGCTTGTCGAACCCCATGCCGAGCGCGGAGGTGGCCACGAGGGCCTTCACGCGGTTGGCCAGCAGGTCGTCCTCCGCGCGCTCGCGCTCCGCCGGGTCGGTCTTGCCGGTGTAGGCGGCGACGGCGTGGCCGCGCTCGCGCAGGAACGCCGCCAGCTCGTCGGCGGCCGACACCGTCAGCGTGTAGACGATGCCCGAGCCCGGCAGGTCGTCGAGGTGCTGGGCGAGCCAGGCGAACCGGTCGGCCCCCTTCCAGAGCGGGAGAACGTTGAGGCGCAGGGACTCGCGGTCGAGCTCGCCGCGCAGCACCAGGGCCTCGTCCTGCGCCGTCCCGACCCCGAGCTGCTCGGCCACGTCGCTGGTCACCCGGTCGTTCGCCGTGGCCGTGGTGGCGAGCACCGGTACGCCGTCGGGCAGCTCGGAGATCAGCGTGCGCAGCCGCCGGTAGTCGGGCCGGAAGTCGTGCCCCCAGTCGGAGATGCAGTGCGCCTCGTCGACCACGAGCAGCCCGGCGGTCCGCGAGAGCTCGGGGAGCACCTGGTCGCGGAACTCCGGGTTGTTCAGCCGCTCGGGGCTGACGAGCAGCACGTCGACCTCGCCCGCCCGGACCTGGGCGTAGACCTCCTGCCAGCCCTCGGTGTTCGCCGAGTTCACCGTGACGGCGTGGATGCCCGCCCGGCCCGCAGCCTCGATCTGGTTGCGCATCAGGGCCAGCAGCGGGCTGACGATCACGGTGGGCCCCTTGCCGCGGGCGCGGAGCAGCGCGGTGGCGACGAAGTACACGGCCGACTTGCCCCACCCGGTGCGCTGCACGACCAGCGCGCGCCGGCCGTGCGCCACGAGCGCCTCGATGGCGCGCCACTGGTCCTCGCGCAGCACGGCCTCGGGACCGGCCAGGCGCTGCAGGGTCGCCTCGGCGTCGGCGCGCAGGTCGGACACCACGGAAGTCATGGTGACCACGAAAGCACAGGGGTCCGACACCGTGGGCCGGGATGCGGGCCCTTGACACCGTCCGACGAGCTGCATGCAATATATCGCATGCCGAGGTCGTCGTGTCCGGGCGATCGGCTCATCCCGACCTGGAGGATCCGTGTCCCTCGACGACTTCGACCGCTACCCGCTGCTCTTCGGGCCGAGCCCGGTGCACCGGCTCGACCGGCTCACCGACCACCTCGGCGGCGCCGCGGTCTGGGCCAAGCGCGAGGACTGCAACTCCGGGCTCGCCTACGGCGGCAACAAGATGCGCAAGCTGGAGTACATCGTCCCCGACGTCCTCGCGAGCGGCGCGGACACGCTGGTCTCGATCGGCGGCGTGCAGTCCAACCACACCCGCCAGGTGGCCGCGGTCGCGGCGAAGCTCGGCCTCAAGGCCCGCCTGGTGCAGGAGCGGTGGGTCGACTGGCCCGACAGCGTCAACGACAAGGTCGGCAACATCCTGCTCTCGCGCATCCTCGGCGCGGACGTGCGCCTCGACCCGGCCGGCTTCGACATCGGCCTGCGGGACTCCTACGAGCGGGCCCTGCAGGAGGTGCGCGACGCCGGCGGCGTCCCCTACGGCATCCCCGCGGGCGCCTCCGAGCACCCGCTCGGGGGGCTCGGGTTCGCCCAGTGGGCCCGTGAGGTGGAGGCCCAGGAGGCCGAGCTCGGCGTCTTCTTCGACACGATCGTCGTCTGCACCGTCACCGGCTCCACCCACGCCGGGATGATCGCCGGGTTCGCGGCCTCCGACCGGCCGCGCCGCGTGATCGGCATCGACGCCTCGGCGACGCTGCAGAAGACCCGGGACCAGGTCGGGCGCATCGCCCGGCACACCGCGGAGCTCATCGGGCTCGGGCGCGACCTGCGCGACGACGAGATCACCGTGCTCGAGGGCTGGGCCGGCGAGGAGTACGGCATCCCGGTCCGCTCCACCCGCGACGCGATCGAGCTGACCGCCCGCCTCGAGGGCGTCATCCTCGACCCGGTCTACGAGGGCAAGTCCATGGCCGGGCTCGTCGACCTCGTGACCGGCGGCGGCATCGACCGCGACTCCACGGTCCTCTACGCCCACCTCGGCGGCCAGCCCGCCCTCAACGCCTACGCGGGCGCCTTCGCCTGACGCGTCAGGTGTGCCAGGACGCTCGCGACGAGCACCGTCGCGGTGACCACCAGCAGGTACGAGGCCAACCAGACGTGCTTGGCCAGCTCGACGTACCCGTCGCCCACCACCGCGAGCAGCACGGTGCCGAGGGCGGCCGCCGCGAGGGCCCCGGCGACGCGCAGCAGGCCGGGCGCGGGGGAGCGCCGCCGGGCGGGGCGGGGGACGAGCACCGTCGCCGCGGCGGCGAGCAGGGCCGTCCCGACGACCGCCGGCGGCACCCACCGCCCCGGGAGACCGTCGAGGTACCGGAACGTCACGCCCATGCGCTGCGCGGCCTCGGGGAACTCCGGCACCGGCAGCGTGCCGCTCACGGTCCGCGGCCCGGCGGTGACGGAGACCAGGTAGGGGATCTGCGGGCGCAGGGTCGCGACGAGGCCCCGGTGCACCATCCGGGCGAGGACGACGGGGTGCTCCGCGAGCCAGGCCCGGGCCAGGGCCCGGGTCTCGACCGGCCGGGCCCCGATCGTGGTCTCCCAGCCCGGGACGCCCCGGCCCAGGTCGAGGTAGAAGTGCTCGCCGGAGTGCCGCCACGCCTCCGGGGGCAGGCCGACCGCGGGGAGGGCGCCCGGCCCGGCCTCGGGCAGGATCGCGGTGAAGATCAGGTCGTGGGTGTTGGGCGACGCGTAGAGCTCGTCCTGGTAGCGGATCCCCGCGAGCACCGGGGACGCGGCGAGCGCCACCACGACGACCGCCGCGACCAGGCCCGGCAGCCGCCGCCACGCCCGTCGGACCCCGACGGTGACGACCGCGCACGCCACGACCGCCGCCATCCCGACGGGCAGGAAGCCCGGCTTGGCGGTGGCCACGACGACGGCGCCGGCGGCGAGGAGGCCGAGCGCCGTCCCGCGGGCCGCGCGGTCGTCCGGACGGGTCACGGCGACCGCGAGCAGCCCCCAGGCGACCCACGCGGTGCCGAGGAGCCCGGCGGGCTCGCCGTAGGTCGACACCAGGAACCGGGTCCACCAGGGCACGACGAGCAGGGGGAGCAGCGGCGGGAGCACGACGAGCGCCGCCGCGGGGCCTCGTCGTCGGGACCCCGCCAGGGCCGCGGCGGCCGCGACCCCGGCGCCGAGGCCGAACAGGACGGCGTAGACCCCGGCGAGCCACTCGAGGCTGACGCGGGTGCTGCCGTCCGGGGCCGGTGCCGAGCGGTCGAGCCGGGCGGCGAGGGCGACGGTCGCCTCCAGGACCACGCCGCCGGAGGTGACCGGGGCGGGGACGCGGCACGGCGGGCCGCCGGTGCGGAACTCGGTGACGACGACGCCGTGCCCGCCCGCGCGACCGTCGGTGGCGTCGGGGGTGAGCCCGACGACGCAGAACAGGCGGGCGCCGTCGGCGTTGTCGGCCGCGCCGACGGCGTCGCCGCCCACGAGCCCGAGCCGCCCGACGAGCCCGGCGACGACCAGGAGGGCGACCCCGGCGGCGAGCACGAGGCGCAGGACCGGGCGCAGCGGGCGCGGCGTGGGAGCGGGCACGTCCGGCACCGACCGGACCTCGACGTCGGTGTCCCTCGCCGTCACCGGCGACAGGGTGCCAGGTGCGGCCTCCCGGTCAGCCGACCTCCTCCATCGCCTCGCCGGTCTCCCGGACGTCCGGCCGGCTCCGGTCGGAGGCGAGCACGTGTCCGGCGCCGAGGACGAGGGCGACCGGCCACTCCAGGAAGCCGAGCACGCCGAGGGCGGCGACCCCGCCGACGAAGGCCAGTTCGGGGCGCGACATCCGGATCGTCCCGAGCCAGGGCAGCGTGATGGTGGTGACGGGCGGGTCGACGGTCGCGGGGGTCATCCCCGGGGGATGGGCGTTCGCCGGCCCGCGCACACCCGCCATCGTCGGGAACGGGCGCAGTGGTGCCGCCCGCGATGCCGGGACAAGCGGACGATCAGCGGGCAGGATGCGGACCGTGGGCAGTGAAGCGACCAGGTGGGACTCGACCGGACGGGCGACCCTCTTCGACTCCGTCGACGACGTCGTGACGCGTCTCGCCGGCGTCGGCTACCTCGCCTCCACCGCGGTGGCGACGACGGTGTTCCTCGCCGACCGCCTCGGGAAGCCGCTGCTCGTCGAGGGTCCGGCCGGGGTGGGCAAGACCGAGCTCGCGCGGGCCGTCGCCGACGCGACGGGCGCGGGGCTCGTCCGGCTCCAGTGCTACGAGGGCATCGACGAGGCCCGCGCGCTCTACGAGTGGAACCACGCCAAGCAGCTGCTGCGCATCCAGGCGAGCCAGGGCGAGGCGTGGGACGACGCCCGCGACGACGTGTTCTCCGAGGAGTTCCTCCTCACCCGCCCGCTGCTCACCGCGATCCGGCGCGACGAGCCCACGGTGCTGCTCGTCGACGAGACCGACAAGGCCGACGTCGAGGTGGAGGGCCTGCTCCTCGAGGTGCTCGGCGACTTCCAGGTGACCGTCCCCGAGCTCGGCACGATCGTCGCCACCCAGCGCCCGTTCACGCTGCTGACCTCCAACGCCACCCGCGAGCTCTCCGAGGCCCTCAAGCGGCGCTGCCTGTTCCTGCACCTCGACTTCCCCGACGCCGAGCTCGAACGGAAGATCGTCGCGAGCCGGGTCCCGCAGCTCCCCGAGGCGCTCGCCGAGGAGCTCGTCCGGATCGTCGGGGTGCTCCGCGGGCTCGACCTGCGCAAGGCCCCCTCGGTGGCCGAGACGATCGACTGGGCGCGGACCGTGCTCGCGCTCGGCCTCGACACCGTCGACGACGACGCCGTCCGCCAGAGCCTCGGCGTGGTCCTCAAGCACCGCGCCGACCTGGTGAAGGCGTCCGCGGAACTGCGGCTCAACTGATGACCACCCCCGCCCGGGGCCTCCCGGCCCACCTCGTCGACTTCGTGCAGGCGCTGCGCCACCACCACGTCGACGTGGGGCCGGGGGAGACCGTCGACGCCGCGGCGGTGCTCGCCGAGCTCGACCTGCTGCGCCGAGACCAGCTGCGCGAGGGCCTGGCCGCCGCGCTGCTGCGCCGCTCCGGGCAGCGCCAGACGTTCGACGCGCTCTTCGAGCTGTGGTGGCCCCTCGGGCAGGGCGCCGCGCTGGGGGAGGTCGCGCTGCCCTACGCCGAGGACGGGTCGGTCGACGTGGACGCCCTGCGCGACCTGCTCGCCC
This sequence comes from Actinomycetospora atypica, assembly GCF_042653685.1. NCBI lineage: Bacteria > Bacillati > Actinomycetota > Actinomycetes > Pseudonocardiales > Pseudonocardiaceae > Actinomycetospora > Actinomycetospora atypica. The sequence goes on from NZ_JBHSIV010000002.1 coordinate 61,604, forward strand.
AGCTCCTCGCCGACGGCGACACCGCGGCGCTCTCCGAACTGGCCCGGGCCGTCGTCGACGGGCTCGGCGCCCTCGGGGCCGGCCAGGGCAGCGGCAGCGGGGGACAGGGCAGCGGCGGGTCCGGCAGCGGGCAGGACGGGCGGAGCGGCTCCCCGAGCGGGTTCTCGTCCTACCAGGCGCTGAACAAGGTGCGACCCGAGACGCTGCTGGCGCGGGTGCTCGCCGAGCTGCGCAGCCGCCGCGGGGAGCAGGACAGCCCCTTCGCCGAGGAGGTCGCGCGCCGCGAGACCCGGGCCCGCATCGCGGAGTTCCGGTCGATGGTGCAGGCCGAGACCACGCGGCGCGGCAGCGAGATCCGGGGCCGCGAGGCCGCCGCCCGCACCGGGGTGCGCCGCCAGGCCGAGCAGACCGACTTCCTCTCCGCGAGCGCCGACACCCTCGCCGACCTGCGCCGCCGGGTCGCGCCGCTGGGCCGCCACCTCGCGACGCGGCTGGCCGCGCGCCGGCGCCGCGCCCACCGCGGGCCCATCGACATGCGCCGCACCCTGCGCCGCTCGATGGGCACCGGCGGGGTCCCGGTGAACCTCGTGCACCGCCGGCCCCGGCCCGGACGCCCCGAGCTCGTGCTGCTCTGCGACGTCTCCGGCTCGGTCGCCGGGTTCAGCCAGTTCACGATGATGCTGGTCCAGGCGCTGCGCGAGCAGTTCTCGCGGGTCCGGGTCTTCTGCTTCGTCGACGGGTGCGTCGAGGTCAGCGACCTCTTCGTCCCCGGCGCCGACCTCGCGGGCATCCTCACCGAGGTCCACACCCGGCCCGGGATCGTGGCCTGGAGCGGGCACTCCGACTACGGCCGCGCGTTCGGCCGGTTCGCCGAGCACTGGCCCGAGGCCGTCACCGAGCGCACCTCGCTGCTCGTCCTCGGCGACGCCCGCACCAACCACCAGGACCCGAACACGCGGGTCCTCGCGGGCATCGTCGGGAAGGCCCGGCACGCCCACTGGCTCAACCCCGAGCCGCAGCGGCAGTGGGGGACCGGCGACTCGGCCGCGCCCGAGTACGGCAGGGTGCTGCCCATGCACGAGTGCCGCACCGCGGCGCAGCTGGCCGGTGTGGTCGGCGGACTGCTGCCGGTCTAGGAGCCGCATGGACCACGTGAGGCGTGTCGGCGTGATGGGCGGGACGTTCGACCCGATCCACCACGGCCACCTGGTCGCCGCCAGCGAGGCGGCCAGCCGGTTCTCGCTCGACGAGGTCGTGTTCGTCCCCACCGGGCAGCCGTGGCAGAAGTCGAAGACCGACGTCACCCCGGCCGAGGACCGCTACCTGATGACGGTGGTCGCCACGGCGTCGAACCCGCGGTTCACCGTCAGCCGCGTCGACGTCGACCGCGACGGACCGACCTACACCGTCGACACCCTGCGCGACCTCGCCGCGATCTTCCCCGGCGCCGAGCTCTACTTCATCACCGGCGCCGACGCGCTCGACCAGATCCTGTCCTGGCACCGCGCGCACGAGATGTTCGAGCTCGCGCACTTCGTCGGCGTGACCCGCCCGGGCTTCGAGCTCGCCTCCGACCACCTCCCCCGCGGCGCCGTGAGCCTCATCGAGGTGCCCGCGATGGCGATCTCGTCGACCGACTGCCGCGCGCGGGTCGAGGCGGGCGAGCCGGTCTGGTACCTGGTGCCCGACGGGGTGGTGCAGTACATCGTCAAGCGGGGCCTCTACCGCGACGGCGGGGTGCCGTCGCGGCTGGAGTACCTGGGCTGATGGTCGACCAGCCCGAGCTCGTCGTTCCCGACGAGGCCGCCTGGCGGACCTGGCTCCACGAGAACCACGCCGACCCCACCGGGGTGTGGCTGCTGCTCGCGAAGAAGGCCGCCCTGGCGGTGCCCGACCCGCCGACCACCCTGACCTACGCGCAGGCGCTCGACGAGGCCCTCTGCTTCGGCTGGATCGACGGGCAGGCGAAGCGGCGCGACGAGCTCACGACGTGGCAGCGGTTCACCCCGCGGCGGGCCCGCTCGATCTGGTCGGCGCGCAACGTCGGCCACATCGCGCGGCTGACCGACGAGGGCCGGATGCACCCGGCCGGGTTCGCGGAGGTGCAGCGGGCGCGCGCCGACGGCCGCTGGGACGCCGCCTACGCCGGCCCCGCGACGGCCACGGTTCCCGACGATCTCGCGGTCGCCCTGGCGGCCTCCCCGGCGGCCGCAGCCGCCTTCGAGGGTCTGACCAGCCAGAACCGGTACGCGATCCTGCACCGGCTCGGTCAGCTCAAGACCGCGGCGGCCCGGGCTCGGAACGTGGAGAAGTACGTGGCGATGCTCGAGCAAGGTGCCTTCGGCCTGTGAGCACTACTCCGTGCCGGGACACGGAAAAGTGCTCACAGGCCTCCGCACCTCTAGCCGAACGCCAGCACCGACGCGGTGAAGCCGTGCAGGTGGTTCTTCGAGCCGACCGGGCCGATCTCGCCGTCGGCGAAGAAGCCGGCGACGCGCGGGGCGAGGCCGCGGCGGACCGCGCGGACGTCGTGGCTCGCGCCGCCGGCGGGGGAGCCGGGCTCGCCGAACATGATCCGCCCACGGCCGGTGCAGCTGAACAGGAGCGCGCCGCCGACCGGGCCGTCGCCGGCCGAGGAGGCCATCAGCGCGTCGAGGTCCTCGCCCGCGGTCGTCGCGTCGCGGACCTGGAAGCGCACGCTGCGCCCGACCTCGACGACGTCGCCCACCGTCACGGTGCCCGCGTCCCCGTCGGCGCCGACCACGCCGCGGATGAGGAAGTCGCCGCGCCCGTGGGAGTCGGCGTACTCGTCGATGGCGATGCCGAGGTGCAGCCCGCGCATCGCGAGCGCGCGGTCGTCGGGCTCGAGGTCGCGGAGGATCTCCTCGAGCTTGCGGTAGGCCGGCATCCCGGCGAGGCCGGTGAGCTGCGAGCCCGAGGAGCCGGTGACGGTCATCGTCGGGCCGATCGGGCGGCAGCCCTGGCTGACCAGGGTGCGGACCGCGACGTCGCCGCCGAGCAGCACGCCGACGGCGCCGCGCTCGTGCACCTCGCCGTCGAGGAAGAGCCGGGCCCCGCCGGGAGCCGGGCGGGCGGGGCCGAGCGCCGAGGTCCCCACCGGCGCCGTCGCGAGGCCGCCGACCAGCGGCAGCCCGGGCAGCGCCGCGTCCGACTGCTCGACGAAGCCCTGGGCGGGGAAGGTGAACGGGTCGGCCAGCAGCACGGCGACGGCGTCGTCCTCGGCGGGCACGGGCATCCCGGTCACCGAGATGCCGGTCTCGTGCCGGGCGGCCTGCAGGCGGAACGGGGTGGCGCGCACCCCGGGCAGCGAGGCCGCCCACACCGCGATCGCGGGGGCGTCCTCCACGCCGCGGCCGTCACCGATGACGCCGGAGGCCCGGCAGCCGATGACGGTCGTCGCGCCCGCGATCTCCATGGCGCGGCGGGCGGCGGCGCCGGCGACGTCGGGGTCGGGGTGGGTGACGAAGACGGTCATGAGGTCGGGCCGGCGGCCGTGCAGCGGGGCGGTGGCCGCCGCGACGGCCGTCTCGGCGGCCTCGGCCAGGTCGGGCCCCTGGGCCAGGCCGTCGCCGAAGTCGGCCGCGGGCCGGGTGGTGTCTGGCATCGCTCCAGTGTGCCGACGCGTGGCGCGGGGCGCCGGGTAGGCTTTCCGGTAATGGCCGCAACCGATAGCGCGCGCCGCCTGGCCGAGGTCGCGGCCCTGGCCGCCGCCGACAAGCTCGCCCACGACGTGGTCGCCATCGACGTGTCCGAGCGCCTGCCCCTGACCGACTGCTTCGTCATCGCCTCCGCGCCCAACGAGCGCCAGGTGCAGGCGGTCGTCGACAACGTCGAGGAGAAGCTCCGCGGCGAGGAGGTCAAGCCGGTGCGCCGCGAGGGCCGCCAGGAGGCCCGCTGGGTGCTGCTCGACTTCGGCGACGTCGTGGTGCACGTCCTGCACACCGACGAGCGCGAGTTCTACGGGCTCGAGCGCCTGTGGAAGGACTGCCCGCGCATCGAGCTGCCGGCCGAGGTCACGGCGGCGCCCTCCTCCGCGGAGTGACCGCGCCCGGGGGTGAGCCGATCACCCGTGTCGTCCTGCTGCGCCACGGCCAGACCGCGTGGAACGCCGAGCGCCGCATGCAGGGCCGCCTCGACCCACCGCTCGACGAGACCGGCGAGGCGCAGGCCGCCGCGGTCGCGCCCGTCGTGCAGCGCTTCGAGCCCGTGGTCGTGGTGGCCTCCGACCAGACCCGGGCCTTCCAGACCGCGCTCGCCGTCACCGAGGGCACCGGGCTCGAGCCCCGCAAGGAGCCCCGGCTGCGCGAGACCGACGTCGGCGCCTGGTCCGGCCTGGTCCACACCGAGGTGCAGGCCGGCTGGCCCGGCGCCCTCGAGCGGTGGGGCAACGACGCGTCGTTCGCCCCGCCCGACGGCGAGTCCCGCGTCGACGTGGCCGCCCGCGGGCTGCCGGTGGTGCACGAGCTCGTCGGGACCCCGGAGCCCGACGCCGAGGGCGCGACCGCCCTCCTCGTCGCCCACGGCGGCACCATCACCGGGGTGACCTGCGGGTTCCTCGGCTGGCCGGTGGAGCTCTGGCCGTCGCTGCAGCCCCTGGGGAACTGTCGCTGGTCGGTGCTGCAGTTCCGGCGCGACCGTTGGCGGTTGGCCGAGTGGGGCGGCGGGGCCTGACGATGCGGCTGCTGGTCCTCGGCGATTCGCTGAGCTTCCACGGCCCGCGCACGGCCCACCCCGTCGACGAACCGCGCCTCTGGTCGCACGTCGCGGCCGCCGTCCTCGGCGGCACCGCCGACCTGCACGCGGGCCTCGGCTGGACCGCCCGCCACGCCTGGACCGCAGTGCGCACCGACCCGCGCGTGTGGGCGTCGGTACGGACCGCCGACGCCCTCGTCCTGGGGATCGGCGGCATGGACTCGCTGCCCTCGCCACTGCCGACCGCGGTGCGGGAGCTCATCCCGGTGCTGCGTCCCCGGTCGCTGCGCGCCCGCGCCCGGCGGGCCTACCGCGACGTGCACGCGTCCGCGGTCCGGCTCACCGGCGGCCGGCCCACCGCCCTGTCCGCCGCCGACACCGTCGCCTGCCTCGAGCAGTGCCGGCTGGCGGTGACCACGCTGCGCCCGCACGCCCCCGTGGTCCTGCTGCTGCCCTCGGTGCACCGCTCGGCCCTCTACGCGGGTGTGCACACCGCACGGGAGGGCCACGTGGCGGCGATGCGGGCGTGGGCGGAGTCGTCCGGGGTGGCGACGGTGGACGTGGCGTCGCTGGTGACCGAGCACGTCCTGCTGGGCCGCGGCAACCCCGACGGCATCCACTGGGGCTGGCCCGCGCACCGGGCGGTGGGGGAGGCGGTGGCGGCGCTGCTCCGGGCGGAGCAGCCGGGTGTCCCCACCGGCACCGCGGACCCGGGTAGTCCACAGGGCGAGGCGCTGAGCTGGGAGGACGCGGTCCCGCGCTCCTAGCGTCGCGGTGTGCCCGACGACGTCCGCCTGCGGCTGCAGGCCCTCTCCGCTCCGGCGGAGCCGCCGCCCCCGGAGCCGATGCCGTCGCGGCGCGGCTGGCCGAGTGCGCCGCCCGGGACCCCTGGTGCCTCGTTGGCCTACGACGAGGACTGGGAGCCCCGCGAGCCGCTGGTCCGGGCTGCCCCGGCGCCGTCGGCGTGGGACCCGCCGCGGGGGCTCGCGCGGTGGCTGCCGGCGTCGTGGGTGGCGGCGCGGTGGGACCCGGGCCGGTGGGGCGCGATCGGGCTCGGGGCGGTCGCGGCGCTGGCGGCCGTGATCGCGGCGGTGGGGGTGTGGTCGGGGCGCCCGGTGGCCGAGCCGGTCCCGGACCTCCCGGCGGTGGCCGCACCGGCCCCCGCGCCGTCGGCCGTGCCGGTCGCGGCGGTGCCGGCGGGCGGACCGGTGATCGTGAACGTGGCGGGCAAGGTGCGCCGGCCCGGGCTCGTGACGATGCGCGAGGGCGCGCGGGTGGGGGAGGCGGTCGAGGCCGCGGGCGGGGCCCTCCCGGCGGTCGACCTGACGCCGCTGAACCTCGCGGCGCGGGTGGTCGACGGGCAGCAGATCGTGGTCGGCGCGCCCGCCCCAGCCCCATCTGCTCCCGAGGCGGCGGCCGCTCCCGCGGGGGGTGCGCCCGTTGCTGGCGGGAAGCTCGATCTCAACGCGGCGTCGCTCGAGCAGCTCGACGCGCTGCCCGGGGTCGGGCCGGTGACAGCCAAGAAGATCCTCGACTGGCGCACCCAGAACGGCCGGTTCGCCGCGGTCGAGCAGCTGCGCGAGATCCCGGGCATCGGCGACGCCCGGTTCGGCACCCTGCGCGATCTGGTGCGGGTCTGACCATGCCCGACGACGAGCCCCGCCCGCCGCTCGACGCCCGGCTCGTCCCGGCCGCGCTCGCGGCGTGGGCGGTGGTACTGGTCGCCCTCAGCCTGGGCTGGGGTCCGGGGGCGCTGGTGGTGGTGCTCGCCCTGGTCGGGGTCGCGGTCGCCGTGGTGCGCCGCGACCGGCGGTGGGCGGCCGGGGTGCTCGCGGCCGGCGCCTGCCTGGTGGCGGTGGGGGTGCCGGCGGTGGTGGCGGCGCACCAGGTGGCGGGTCACCCGCTGCGGACCGCGGCCGCGGCCGGGTCGGCGGCCACGGTCGAGGTGGTCCTCACCGACGACCCGGCGCCCCTGCGGAGCTCCGGCCCGGGCGGGGCGCCGCGGGTGGTCGTGCGGGCGGAGCTGGTGTCGGCGCAGGGGGGCGGGGGTCGATGGGTGGGGTCCGGGCGGGTGGTGCTGCTCGCGCCGGCCGAGGGCTGGGCCGGGCTCCTGCCCGGTCAGCGGGCGACGGCGAGCGGCTCGCTCGGGTCCTCCACGCGCGCCGACCTCACCGTCGCCGTGCTGCGCACCCGCGGCCCGCCCCGGGAGGTCGGGCCGCCACCGGGCGCGCAGCTGGTCGCCGGGGACCTGCGCGCCGGCCTGCGCGACGCGGCCCGCGCGGTGCTCGCCGAGGACCCGGCCGGGCTGCTCCCGGGTCTCGTCGTCGGCGACACCTCGGGTCTGCGCCCCGACCTGACCGACGACTTCCGCACGGCCGGCCTCACCCACCTGACGGCGGTCTCGGGCTCGAACGTCGCCTTCGTGCTGGGGGCGGTGCTGCTGCTGGTGCGGCTCGTCCGGCTCGGTCCCCGCACGGGAGCGCTGCTGGCGGTGCTCGCGCTGGTCGGCTTCGTGGTGCTCGCGCGGCCCTCGCCGAGCGTGCTGCGCGCCGGAGCGATGGGGTCCGTGGTGATCCTGGCGCTCGCCCTGGGCCGGCGCCGCTCGGTGCTGCCCGCCCTGGCCGCGACCGTGGTGGTGCTGCTGCTCGCCGACCCGGCCCTGGCGACCGACGCCGGGTTCGCCCTGTCGGTGCTCGCCACCGGCGCGCTGGTGCTGCTCGCCCCGGTGATCGTCGGGAAGCTGCGGGCCCGCGGGGTGCCGCCGGGGTTCGCCGAGGCGCTCGCGGTGCCGGTGGCCGCGCACGTGGTCACCGCGCCGGTGGTGGCCGGCCTGTCGGGGGAGGTCAGCCTCGTCGCGGTGCTCGCCAACCTGCTGGCGGCGCCGGTCGTCGCGCCGGCCACCGTGCTCGGGGTGCTCGCCGCCCTGCTCGCGCCGTGGTGGACGGGCGGTGCTCACGCCGCGGTGTGGCTCGCCGGGCCGGAGGTGTCGTGGCTGGTGTGGGTCGCCCGGCGCTGCGCCGGGGTCGACGGCGCGACGATCGCCTGGCCGGGCGGCGTCCTCGGCGGGCTCGTGCTCGCGGGGCTGGTGGTCCTGGGCCTCGTCGCGCTGCGATGGCGGCGGGTCCGGCTCGTGTCCCTGGCCGTCGCGGTGGGGCTGCTGCTCGTGCTGGTGCCGACCCGGGTGGTGCCGGTCGGCTGGCCGCCGCCGGGGTGGGCGGTGGTCGCGTGCGACGTCGGGCAGGGCGACGCGCTCGTCCTGGCGACGGGCGAGCCCGGCCGCGCCGTCCTCGTCGACGCGGGCCCCGACCCGGGCCCGGTCGACCGCTGCCTCGCCCGGCTCGGGGTGCGCTCGCTCGCGCTGGTGGTGCTCTCCCACCTGCACGCCGACCACGTGGGCGGGCTCGGCGGGGCGCTGCGGGGGCGGAGCACGGCCGCGGTGGCGGTGGGGCCGGTGCGGGAACCGGCCGACACCCTCGCCCAGGTGACGGCGCGGGCCCGGGAGGCGGGAGCGGCCGTCGTCGGGATGGAGCGGGGCGCGACCCTCCGTTGGCCGGGCCTCGCGCTCGAGACGCTCGGGCCCGTACACCCCGCCGCGCACGTCGACGCCGACGACGGGGCGGAGGTGAACGACACCTCGCTGGTGCTGCGTGCGACGACGCCGCTGGGGCGCGTGCTGCTGCCCGGGGACGCGGAGCGCTCGTCGCAGGACGCGCTGCTCGCCGCCGGTACCGACCTGCGGGCCGAGGTGCTCAAGGTGCCCCACCACGGGTCGCGGTCGTCGCTGCCCGCGTTCCTCACCGCGCCGGGCTCACGGCTGGCGCTGGTGAGCGTGGGGCAGGGCAACAGCTACGGGCACCCCAACCCGTCGGTCATGGGGCTGCTCGCCGGGACGGGGGCGCTGGTGCGGCGCACCGACCAGAGCGGGGACCTGGCGCTGGTGCCGGGGGAGCGGGGGCCCGCCGTCGTCGCGCGCGGCGACCCCCTGCCCGACCCACGGAAGCGCTAGAGACCCAGGACCTCAGAGGCCCAGGACCTCGCGGACCGCCTTCGACGTCGCCGGGATCGTCGCCTTCGGGCCCACCTGGTGCTCGATCGCGTCGAGGGTCTTGAGGCCGTCGCCGGTGATGAGCAGGACGGTGTCGGCGTCGGGGTCGAGCTGGCCCGACTCGACCATCTTCTTCGCGTTCGCCACGGTCACCCCGCCGGCGGTCTCGGAGAAGATGCCCTCGGTGCGGGCGAGCAGGCGGATGCCGTCGCGGACCTCGTCGTCGGTGACGTCGGTGATCGCGCCGCCGCAGCGGCGGACGGCGTCGAGCACGTACGGCCCGTCGGCCGGGTTCCCGATCGCGAGCGAGCGGGCGATGGTGTCGGGCTTCTGCGGGCGGACGACGTCGGTGCCCTCGCGGAACGCGGTCGACACGGGGGAGCAGCCGGCGGCCTGGGCGCCGAAGACCTTGTACTCGGCCTCGTCCACCAGGCCGAGGCTCATCAGCTCGCCGTAGGCCTTGTCGACCTTGGTCAGCTGCGAGCCCGAGGCGATGGGGATGACCGTCTGGGCCGGGATGCGCCAGCCGAGCTGCTCGGCGACCTCGTACCCGAGGGTCTTCGAGCCCTCGGCGTAGTAGGGCCGGACGTTGACGTTGACGAACGCCCAGTCCTCCTGCTCGAAGGCGAGCTCGGTGGCGAGGCGGTTGACGTCGTCGTAGTTGCCCTCGCAGGCCAGCAGCTCGGTGTCGTACACCGCGGTCATGAGGATCTTCGCGCGCTCGAGCGAGGCGGGGACGAGGACGACCGAGCGCCAGCCCGCGCGGGCGGCCGCGGCGGCGGTGGCGTTCGCGAGGTTGCCGGTCGACGGGCAGGCCAGCACCGTGAAGCCGAGCTCCCGGGCGGCGGCGAGCGCGACGGCGACGACGCGGTCCTTGAACGAGTGCGTCGGGTTGCCCGTGTCGTCCTTGACCCACAGGTTGCGGATGCCGAGCTCCGCGCCGAGGCGGTCGGCCTTCACGAGGCGGGTGAAGCCCGGGTCCATGTTGGGGTGCTGCTCGACGGTGCTCGGGACCGGCAGCAGGTCCTTGTAGCGCCAGATCGACTTCGGGCCGCGCTCGATCGACTCGCGGGTCACCTTCGGGAAGTCGTAGGCGATCTCGAGCGGGCCGAAGCACTGCGGACAGGCGAACTCGGCCGCGAGAGCGGTCCGGTGCCCGCACGCCCGGCACGAGAGTGCGGCGGCGGGGCCCAGGTCGTACGTCGTGGACGCAGTCGTCCCCGGGGCAGTCATGGTCATGAAGAGTGTCTCCTCATCTTCCCCGCGGCACGCGGGTCGGAATTGGCACCGGTCTTGCGTCCGCGTCGCGGAGGCCGCCGGTTGCCGGGGTGTCGTCGGGCCGTTCCCTCTACCCCTCTGGATGAGCCGTGTTCAGTTGTGTCCTGCTTCTCGGGCACGTTACGGCACCCCACGGACACCGGGCCACCGCACGACGACGTTGCGCACGCCACGGTGTCGGTGCCCGGTGGGAGGATTGCCGACGTGCCACCCCGCCAGCGCGCAGCCCCCGACGACGCCGCTCCCGTCCGTCTGGTGCTGGGCGACGAGGGGCTGCTGGTCGAGCGCGCCGTGTCGGCCGCGATCCTGGCGGCCCGTCGTCAGGACCCCGACGTGGAGGTCCGCACCCTCAAGGCCAACGAGATCACCGCGGGGGTGCTGGCCGAGCTGGTGAGCCCGTCGCTGTTCGCCGAGTCGCGGGTGGTGGTGATCGAGGCGGCGCAGGACGCGGGGGCCGACGTCACCACGGTGCTGGTCGAGTACGCGAAGGCGCCCACCGACGGGGTGGTGCTCGTCGCGGTGCACCCGGGCGGGGCGAAGGGCAAGGCGCTGGTCGACGGGCTGAAGAAGGCCGGCGCGGCGGTGGCCGAGGCGGCGAAGCTCAAGGGCTACGACCAGCGGTCCGACTTCGTGCGCTCCGAGGTCCGGCAGGCGGGCGGCTCGATCACGGGGGAGGCGCTGGGCCTGCTGCTCGACGCGGTCGGGGCCGACCTGCGCGAGCTCGCGGCCGCCGCCTCGCAGCTGGCGAGCGACTCGGGCGGGCAGATCGACGCCGACGCGGTGCGCCGCTTCCACCGGGGCCGGGCCGACGTCACCGGGTTCGCCGTCGCCGAGCGCGCCGTGACGGGCGACCGCGCCGGGGCGCTGGAGGCCCTGCGCTACGCGCTCGACACCGGGGTGGCGCACGTCCTGGTCGCCGACGCGCTGGCCGACGCGGTCCGGACGATCGCGCGGGTGTCGGCCGCCGGGCGGGGCGACCCCTACGCGATGGCGTCGGCGCTGAAGATGCCGCCGTGGAAGGTGAAGAAGGCCCAGGGACAGGCGCGGGGCTGGGACGGGCCCGGGCTCACCCGCGCGATGGCCCTGGTGGCCGACGTGAACGCCGACGTCAAGGGCGTCGCGGCCGACCCGTCCTACGCGCTCGAGCGGGCGACCGTGGAGCTGGCCGCGCTCGCGGGCCACGCGCGCCGGCGCTGACGCCACCCGGTGGAGCGAGCGGCACTTTCGTGCGCGTAGAAGCAGCGAGAGTGCCGTTCGCTCCGGGACGAGGGGACCCCGGAGACGACGAACGGCCGCCGCCCGGTCGGAACCGGACGACGGCCGTCGTCGGGAAGGACTACTTGTTGTCGACGCTGTGCCGCGTGGCGCGGGCAGCCATGCGCGACTTCTTGTTCGCCGCCTGGTTGCGGTGGATGACGCCCTTGCTCACGGCCTTGTCGAGCAGGCGGGAGGCCTCGCGGAGGCGCTCGTCGGCCGCGGCGGTGTCGCCGGACTCGACGGTCTCGCGGTAGCGACGGATCGCGGTCTTGATCCGGGACTTCGTCGCCTTGTTCCGCTGACGAGCCTCCTCGTTCTTGCGGTTGCGCTTGACCTGCTGCTTGATGTTCGCCACGGGGCTTTCGAACCTCTTGATCGCTGGGGTGTCTTCGTGCGGGCGCGCAACAGGCGTCTGCCCGCACGGCGCAATGAGCTTCAGGCTACCAACGGCCCACTCGCGCGATGTCGCTCGGGGTCCGTGGGACGATGGGGTGCGAACCGCCCGATCAGGAAGAGGACCTCGTTGACCGAGACCACCACCCCGCAGCCGACCGACGAGGCCGGCCGGCCGGGCACCGTGGGCTACGCCGACGAGACGTTCACGCCCCCGGACCGGATCCGGAACTTCTGCATCATCGCGCACATCGACCACGGCAAGTCGACGCTGGCCGACCGGATGCTGCAGCTCACGGGCGTGCTCGGTGACCGGGCCTACCGCGCCCAGTACCTCGACCGCATGGACATCGAGCGCGAGCGCGGCATCACCATCAAGGCGCAGAACGTGCGCCTGCCCTGGTTCTCCGCGGGGCCCGACGGCGAGATGCGGGACCACGTCCTGCACCTCATCGACACCCCCGGGCACGTCGACTTCACCTACGAGGTGAGCCGCTCGCTCGCCGCGTGCGAGGGCGCGATCCTGCTGGTCGACGCCGCGCAGGGCATCGAGGCGCAGACCCTGGCCAACCTGTACCTGGCCATGGAAAACGACCTCGAGATCATCCCGGTCCTCAACAAGATCGACCTGCCCGCCGCCGACCCGGAGCGCTACGCGGCCGAGATCGCCCACCTCATCGGCTGCGACCCCGACAGCATCCTGCGGATCAGCGCCAAGACCGGCGTCGGCGTGGGCGCGGTGCTCGACTCCGTGGTCCGCCGCGTGCCGGCCCCGGTCGGCGACTCCGACGCCCCGGCCCGCGCGATGATCTTCGACTCGGTCTACGACACCTACCGCGGCGTCGTCACCTACATCCGCGTGGTCGACGGCCGCATCACCCCGCGCGAGCGGATCAAGATGATGTCGACGGGCACCGTGCACGAGCTGCTCGAGGTCGGGATCATCTCGCCCGACCAGAAGCCCTGCCAGGGACTCGGGGTCGGCGAGGTCGGCTACCTCATGACCGGGGTGAAGGACGTCCGCCAGTCGCGGGTCGGCGACACCGTGACGTGGGAGCGCAAGGGGGCCACCGAGGCCCTCGGTGGCTACCGCGACCCGCAGCCGATGGTCTACTCCGGGCTCTATCCCATCGACGGCACCGACTACCCGCTGCTGCGCGACGCGCTGGACCGGCTGCGCCTCAACGACGCCGCCCTGTCCTACGAGCCCGAGACGTCGGCGGCGCTGGGCTTCGGCTTCCGCTGCGGGTTCCTCGGCCTGCTGCACCTGGAGATCACCCGCGACCGCCTCGAGCGCGAGTACGGGCTCGACCTGATCTCGACCGCCCCGAACACCGTCTACCGCCTCGAGCTCGACGACGGCCGCGAGGCGGAGGTGACCAACCCCGCCGACTGGCCGGAGGGCAAGGTCGCGACGATCTTCGAGCCGATCACCAAGGTGTCGGTGCTGGCGCCGTCGGACTTCGTCGGGCCGATCATGGAGCTCTGCCAGTCGCGGCGCGGGCAGCTCGACGGCATGGACTACCTGTCCGACAGCCGCGTCGAGCTCCGGTACACGATGCCGCTCGCGGAGATCATCTTCGACTTCTTCGACATCCTGAAGTCGCGCACCCGCGGCTACGCCTCGCTGAACTACGAGCCCGCCGGCGAGCAGGCGGCCGACCTGGTCAAGGTCGACATCCTGCTGCAGGGGGAGCCCGTCGACGCGTTCTCGGCGATCGTCCACAAGGACGCCGCCTACGCCTACGGCAACTCGATGGCCTCGAAGCTGCGCGAGCTCATCCCGCGCCAGCAGTTCGAGGTGCCGATCCAGGCCGCGATCGGTGCCAAGATCATCGCCCGCGAGACGATCCGTGCGATCCGCAAGGACGTCCTGTCCAAGTGCTACGGCGGCGACATCACCCGCAAGCGCAAGCTGCTGGAGAAGCAGAAGGAGGGCAAGAAGCGGATGAAGACGATCGGCAGGGTCGACGTCCCGCAGGAGGCCTTCGTCGCCGCGCTGTCCACCGACCAGAACGCCGTCGACAAGGCCAAGACGACCAAGAAGTGACCGGTCCCGCTCTTCCCCGTCCTGAGGGCGGAGCGGGGCTCTTGTAGGATGGTCATTGCAAGTGCCGAGCTGTCGGCCTGGGATTGGGACCGCGCGTGTGTCACGGGTCCGCGGACAGCTCGAACTAGTCCGACGTACCCCTCCCGAAGGAATCTGTGACCAACGCTGCTGTCCTGTCCGACTCCGACCTGCCGCTCGACCCGTTCCTCGAGCAGTCCTCGGCCGATGCCGAGGAGACCGGGAACGTGACCGACGCCGACGAGACCCCCGAGGAGACTCCCGACGCCTTCGAGGCGCTGGGCCTCGACGAGCGGGTCCTCGGCACCCTGCGCGAGCAGGGTTTCACCGTCCCCACCCCGATCCAGACCGAGACGATCCCGCTGCTGCTCGCCGGCCGCGACGTCCTCGGCCTGGCCCAGACCGGCACCGGCAAGACGGCCGCGTTCGCGCTGCCGCTGCTGGCCCGGCTCGACATGAAGGTCCGGGCGCCGCAGGCGCTCATCCTCACGCCGACCCGTGAGCTCGCGATCCAGGTCGCCGAGGCCATCGAGTCCTTCTCCGTCGGCATGCCCGGCGTCCACGTCGTGCAGCTCTACGGCGGCGCGCCCTACGGCCCGCAGCTCGCGGGCCTGCGCCGCGGTGCGCAGATCGTCGTGGGGACGCCCGGACGCGTGGCCGACCACCTCGAGAAGGGCACGCTCGACCTCACCGACGTCGGTTACTTCGTGCTCGACGAGGCCGACGAGATGCTGCAGATGGGCTTCCTCGAGGAGGTCGAGAACATCTTCGGCCTGCTCCCGGCCGACCGTCAGGTGGCGCTGTTCTCGGCCACCATGCCCACCGCGATCCGCCAGGTCAGCCGCAAGCACATGACCTCGCCCGAAGAGGTCTCGATCAAGGGCAAGACGACGACGGCGGCGAACACCCGCCAGCGCTACGTCGTGCTGCCCGACCGGCTCAAGGCCGACGCCCTCGCCCGCATCCTGCAGGTCGAGGACTTCGACGCCGCCCTGGTGTTCGTCCGCACGCGGCAGAACACCACCGACGTCTCCGAGGCCCTGAACCGCCGCGGCTTCTCCTCGGTCGCCATCTCCGGGGACCTCTCGCAGGTCCAGCGCGAGAAGACGATCGCCGACCTGCGCTCGGGCAAGCTCGACGTGCTCGTCGCCACCGACGTCGCGGCCCGCGGGCTCGACGTCGAGCGGATCACGCTCGTCGTGAACCACGACCTGCCGACCGACCCCGAGTCCTACGTGCACCGCATCGGTCGCACCGGGCGGGCGGGCCGCTCCGGCGACGCGATCTCCTTCGTCACACGCGGCCAGCTCCGGCTCATGCGCGCGATCGAGAACCAGACCCGGCAGAAGGCCGAGGAGATGTCGGTGCCGGGCACCGACGAGGTCAACGCGCGTCGCCGCGGCCGCTTCGCCGAGCGCATCACCGCCGCGCTCGAGGGCCAGGACGATGGCGGGGACGGCATCGAGGTCTTCCGCACGGTGATCGACGAGTACGTCGCCGAGCACGACGTCGACCCGCTGGCCCTCGCCGCGGCACTCGCGAAGATGGTCCAGGGCGGCAAGCCGCTGTTGGTCGACGAGCTGCCGACGCCCTCGGCGCGCGGCGACAAGCGCGTCCGCGACGACCGCGCTCCGGGCGACAAGCCGGCCCGCGGCCAGGGCAAGCGCCCCGCGGCCCCGTCCTGGACGGTCGGCTCGGGCACCGGGACCTACCGCATCGAGGTCGGGCACAACCAGCGGGTGAAGCCGGGTGCGATCGTCGGCGCCATCGCCAACGAGGCCGGCCTCGACTCGGCCCACATCGGCCACATCGACATCCGCACCGACCACACGCTGGTCGAGCTGCCCGCCGACGTGCCCGAGGCCGTGGTCAAGCGCCTCCAGCGCGCCCGCGTGGCCGGTCGCCCGATGGGGCTGAGCCGCTCCACGGAGACCGCCGGATCGGGCCCGCGGCCCGACAAGCGCGGCCCCCGCCGGGAGCGTCCGGCCCGCTAGACCGTCAGCACCGAGGGCCCCGCCGCGACCGCGGCGGGGCCTTCGTGCGTCCGGGGTGCCCAGGGTCGCCTCACATCCGGTGGCCGACCCGTCGGGGCGCGCCTACCGTCGGGTGGTATGACGCGCTCGGTGGTGATCGTCGGCGGGGGACCGCGCGGCACGGGGGTGCTCGAGCGGATCGTCGCGGGAGCACCCGGGGCGGGGGTCGACGCGGAGCACCCGCTCGACGTGCACGTCGTCGACCCGTACCCGGCCGGGGCGGGCCGCATCTGGCGCACGGCGCAGTCCGAGCTGCTCTGGATGAACTCGATGGCCGCCGACGTCACGATGTGGACCGACGACACGGTCCGCATGGACGGGCCGATCGTCCCCGGGCCCAGCCTCATCGAGTGGGCCGAGGCGGTCCGCGCCGCGGGGGAGGAGCCCGAGGGTCGCGTGGGCGAGGAGATCCGCGGCCTGCGCCCCGAGACGTTCCCGACGAGGCAGCTGCAGAGCTACTACCTCGCCGCGGTGCTCGACCGCGTGCTGGCCGACCTGCCGGCCGGGGTCCGCGTCCACGTGCACGAGGCCCGGGCGACGGGTGTCGTCGACGGCGACCTGCACCGGGTGTCGCTGAGCACGGGCGAGGTCCTCGACGCCGACGCGATCGTCCTCGCCTCCGGCCACCTCGACGCCGCCCCCACCGACGACGAGACCTCGCTGCGCCGGTGCGCCGACCGTCTGGGTCTGCGCTACCTCCCGCCCGAGCAGACCACTGACTCCGATCTCGACGCGATCCCGCCCGGTGAGGTCGTCGTGGCGCGCGGCATGGGGCTCGCGTTCGTCGACCTCATGGTGCTGCTGTTCGAGGGCCGCGGTGGGTCGTTCGTCCACGAGGAGGGCGACGACGACGGCTCCGGCCGCGGCCGGCTGCGCTACGTCCCCTCGGGCCGTGAGGTCTCCCTGCACGTCGGCTCCGGGCGCGGCGTGCCGTACCACGCGAAGACCGAGTACACCCTGATCGGACCGCGCCCCCCGCTGCCGATGTTCTTCGGGCCCGACCAGGTCGACGAGCTCGCCGGCCGGCAGGGCGGGGTGAGCCTGCGGACCGACGCGTGGCCGATGATCGCCAAGGAGATCGGCTGGGGCTGGTACCACGAACTCTTCCACGGCCACCCCGAGCGCGTCGGCACCGACTGGGACACCTTCGCCGCCGCCTACACCGAGCTCGACTGGTACTCGGCAGAGCGTGAGCGGCTCGTCGCCGAGTCCGTGCCCGACGAGGCCGACCGACTCGACTTCGAGCGGCTCGACCGGCCGCTCGACGGCGTGCGGACCGACCTCGAGACGCTGCAGAAGCAGTTGCGCGGCTACATCGCGGACGACCTCGCCCGGCACGTCGACCCGGCCCACACCGAGGAGCTGGGCGCCTTCACCGCCATGCTCAGCGCCTTCATGGTGTCGGTGGAGCTGGCGAGCCGCGGGGCGCTGACGGCGAAGTCGAAGGCCCGCGACCTCGGCTGGTGGCAGAACCTGTTCTCGTCGATGGCCAGCGGCCCGCCCGGGCCGCGGCTGCGCCAGATGCTCGCCCTGTCCCGGGCGGGATTCCTGACGTTCCTCGGGTCGGGTCTGTCGGTCGAGATCGACCAGGACGGGAAGTCGTTCGTCGCCACCGGCTCCGCCCTCGACGGCCCGCCCGTGCGCGCGACGACGTTCGTCGACGCCCGGCTGGCGTCCCCGAGCGTGCGGCGCTCGTCCGACCCGATGCTGCGGTCGCTGATGGCCGCCGGCGCGCTCGACGAGGAGACGCTGAGCTGGAACGCCTGCGGGCGCACCGACGACTACAGCGGCGTCGTCGAGCACGCCACCGGGCTGGTCCCGGTGGACGCGCGCGACCACCGCGTGCTCACCGGACCCGGGTTCGACGAGCCGCACCCCACGCTGTTCGCGATCGGGCCGCACACGACGATGCGCCTCCCCGGCGCGTTCACCCGGCCGCGGACCAACAACCTCAGCTTCCGGGCGAACGACGCGCTGGCTCAGGCGCTCCTGGCCACCGCGACCGGCTCACGCGACTGAACCCGGGGCTGGGACTGGGTCTGCTCGCGGACCCTCGCGCGCTCCCGCAGGCGCTCGAGGGTCTGCGAGAGCAGCCGCGAGACGTGCATCTGGGAGATCGAGAGCTGCGCGGCGATCTCGGACTGCGTCTTCTCGTGGACGAAGCGCAGCACCAGGATCTTCCGCTCCCGCTCCGGGAGGATGCCGACGAGGTCGCGCACCAGGGCCCGGGCCTCGACGTGGTCCATGTCGGGGTCGTCGGCGCCGAGGACGTCGGCCATCGTCGTGTCGGTGCCCTGCGTGAGCGTCGAGTCGAGCGAGTCGGGCCGGTAGGAGTGGTGCGCGGAGATCGCCTCGATGACCTCCTCGCGGTCCATCTGCAGGTACTCCGCGAGCTCGGTGGCCGTCGCGGCCCGCCCCAGCTGCTGGGAGAGCGTGGTGGAGGCGGTGCCCACCTGCAGATAGCGGTCCTTGATGCCCCGCGGCGTGCGGATGGTCCAGGCGGCGTCGCGGAAGTGACGCCGGACCTCGCCCATCATCGTGGGGACGGCGTAGGAGAGGAAGTCGCGACCCTGGGCCGGGTCGTAGCGGCGCAGGGCGTGCAGCAGCCCGATCAGCGCGACCTGCTCGAGGTCGTCGTGGGACTCCCCACGGCGGCCGAAGCGGCGCGCGATGTTGCGGGCGACGGGGCGGAAGGCGTCGGTCAGCTCGGCGGTCAGACGATCCCGACGCGGGTCGCCCGCGTCCAGAGAAGCCAGTTCTTCGAGATCGGGGGCGTACTTGTCATAGGCGCTCGTGCGTTCCGTCACAGGCGTACCTCACAGACTGCCTCAAGTGGCGGTCCGTGCGCGGCTACAGGGTGAACCAGCACGGTGGGGAGAACGCCCCACCGAGAACACAGGTGGGGGTCTGACCGGGACTGGTGACTCAACCCTCGAAACGTGGCGTTCCCCGGGGTGGGGGAGACGAAACCCGGGACGACGACGGGTCCTGCCGGGAGGACCCGTCGTCGCCCAGCGGTGCTAGCGCGTGAAGACGATCTTCCCGGCGGTCTCGCCGTCGAGCATCGACCGGAAGCCCGTGGCGGCGTCGGTCATGGGCAGCTCCTGCCCGATCTCCGGGCTGATCCCGGTGGTGGCGACGAAGTCGAGCAGGTCGCGCAGCTCGTCGAGCGTGCCCATGGTGGAGCCGACGAGGTTCTTCTGGAGGAAGAACATCTGGGCGAGCTCGGCGGGCGGCTGGTTGCCCGAGGTGGCGCCGGAGCAGACGATCGTGCCGCCGGGCACCAGGGAGCGCACCGAGTGCTTCCAGGTGGCCTCGCCGACGGTCTCGAACACGGCCTGGACCTTGCCGGGCAGCTTCGCGTTCGACTCGAAGACCTGGTGGGCGCCGAGGCGCAGCGCCAGCTCGCGCTTCTCGTCGGTGCGGCCCGTGACCCACACCTGCATGCCCGCGGCGCGCCCGAGAGCGATCAGCGCGGTCGACACGCCGCCGGAGGCGCCCTGGACGAGCATCGTCTGGCCACCCCGCAGCCCCGACTTGGTGAACAGCATCCGGTAGGCGGTCAGCCACGCGGTGCCCATGACGGCGCCGGCGACGGCGCTCATGCCCTCGGGGCGCGCCAGGGCGTTGCGCTTCGGCACCACGACGTGGTCGGCGAAGGTGCCCTGCGCCCACTCGGTGAGCATCTTGCGCTGCGGGTCGAGGGTCTCGTCGCCCTTGAAGTCGGGGTCGCCCATGAGCGAGTGCAGGACGACGGGGGTGCCGTCGTCGAGCGTGCCGGCGCCGTCGCAGCCCAGGATCATGGGGAACTGGTCGGGCTTGATGCCGACGCCACGCAGCGTCCACAGGTCGTGCATGTTGAGGCTGGCGGCCTCCACCTTGACCCGCACCCAGCCGTCGGGGACCTCCGGATCGGGCCGCTCGCCCACCACGAGGGCGGCGAGCGGGTCGTCGCTGTTGGGCTCGGACGCATAGACGGCGAACATGGTGACTGAACCTATCCCCGGTGGGGCGGTGCCGCGACGAGGCCGGGACCCTGCCGGGGCTGCACCGATCCCGCGCCGTACCGTGAGGGAGTGCTGCGCGCGGTGGCGACCTGGTGGGACGGAGTCGAGCTCTGGCTCACCCAGCTCGACTTCACGCTCCAGGTGATCATCGTCATCGGGGTGGTCGGGCCGGCCTGCTGGGCGGTCGCGGCCGTCGTCGACTCCCTGGTGGAGCGCACGGTCGCCTGGCGCCTGGCCGCCCTCGAACGCCGCGGGTCCACCCCGGACGGCGGGTAGGGGTGGACCGCCGCTACGCCCGGCTCTGGGTCTCCGGCACCCTGATCGCGCTGATCCTGCTCGTCGTCGTGCTCAACCTGCGCTAGTCCTACGGGGCCCAGCGCGGCGGGCGCTTCTCGGCGAACGCCGCCATGCCCTCCTGGGCCTCGTCGGAGGCGAAGTACTCGGCCGAGAGGCGCAGCATCGCGTCGAAGTCGGCGGCCATGTCGTCGGCCGGGACCCGGCGCAGCATCGCCTTGGTGCCGGCGAGGGCGGCCGGGGCGCCGAGGGCGAGCATCCCGACGAAGCGGTCCACCTCGGTGTCGAGGTCGGCCGGGTCGACGGCCCGGTTGAGCAGGCCGATCTCCGCGGCGCGGTCGGCGTCGAACACCTCGCCGGTGAGCATCAGCTCGTGCGCCGGGCGGGGGAGCAGGCGGGGCAGCACCGGGATCGAGATCACCGCGGGCACCACGCCGATGCGGACCTCGGAGAAGGCGAAGGTCGCGCCCTTCGTGTCGCCGCCGGCGCGGGCGGCCACCGCGATGTCGCACGCCGCCACGAGCCCGACCCCACCGGCGCGGGCGGGGCCGGCCAGCCGGGCGACCACGGGCTTCGTCGAGTTCCACAGCGTCTGCAGGATCCCGGGGAACTCGTGGACACCCTGGTCGTCGGATCCCGCCCCGCGCGACTCGCGCAGGTCCATCCCGGAGCAGAACACCGGTCCGGTGTGGGTCAGTACCACCACGCGCACCGCGTCGTCGTCGAGGGCCGCCTCGAGGTGCCCGCGCAGCTCACGCCGGAGCTGGGCGGACAGGGCGTTGCGGTTCGCCGGCGAGTCGAGGGTGACGGTCGCGCGGCCCGTGGCGGCGTCGACGTCGAGGTGCACGAGTTCGGTCACGGCGGCACCGTAACCGGCCGGCCCCCAGACCCGCGGGCCCGGACCGGCGGGCTCAGTGGATGACGCGGGCGCGCATCGCGAGGGCCACCATCTGCGCCCGGTCCCCGGTGCCGAGCTTGCGGCCGATGCGGGAGAGGTGGGACTTGACGGTGAGCGCGGAGAGCCCGAGCGCCTCGCCGATCTCGGCGTTCGAGCGGCCGTCGGCCACCGACTGCACCACCTGGACCTCGCGGGCGGAGAGCTCCCGCGGCGCCCCGTCGACGGCGGCCATGCGGGCGCTGCCGGTGGGGGTCGGGGCCGCCGTGTCGGCCTCGAGCACGTGGTGGACGCCGGGTCCCGAGGGCGAGCTCAGGTAGGCGAGCGCCCCGGCGCGGAAGGCGGCCTCGGCGACGGCGTGGTCGTCGGGACCGAGGACGACCGTGCGCCAGCCGTCGAGGCGCAGCTCGTTGACGAGCCCCAGCGCCCCGCCGTCGGGCAGGGTGAGCTCGACGACGGCGAGGTCGCACGGCGGGCCGTCGGACGCCCGGCGCCGGGCCTCGTCGGACGAGCCCACCTCGTGGACCGCGCCGGCGCCGGCCTCCGCGAGCGAGCGCGCCATGAGCTCCCGACGGCGGGCGTCGCCGTCGACGAGGAGCACGGAGAGGCGGGGCTGCTGCTCGCCGGCGGGCGCGAAGAGCTCGCTCGGTGCCATCCGGTCCCCGAGCGGCACCCGGGCGGCGGGGATCGTCGCCCGCCGGGTGTCCCTCGAAGGAGCGGCAGCCTCCGGACGGACGAAGGACTGGTGGTCGATGAGGGGGAACACACCACCCCATCGGCTGACCCCGATCGGGCCTTGAGTCCGGCCGATCGGGTTGACCTCGGGCCGGTGGTGATCACTGTCGGCAGAGCGTTCACCTCGCGCCGACCGACGCCGCCCCGACCCCGCCGGACGCCACCCACATGGTCGGTTCAGGAGCCGGACCGGGTAGCGGATGCGGCCATACGGACGTACGACGACGCCTTGAGGGTGAACTACACGGATGTGACCCGGTTCATGCGCCCCTGTCGGAGCGAACGGCACTCCCGCGCGCCTCGAGGCAGCGGACGTGCCGTTCGCTCCGACGGTGGGCCTAGGACCCCGCGACCGGCGTCCGGGCGCTCCGGCCCGTCGGCTCGAGCACCACGTCGTGCCGCGTGCCCCCGACGCCGATCGTCAGCGTCTCGGCCCGGGGGGCGTGCCCGGGGGCGGTGGCGATGAGCAGGGCGCTCCCCGGCCGCGCCGGCAGGGTGAAGCCGCCGTCGGCGTCGGTGCGGGTACGGCCGATCTGGTGCCCGCCCGAGTCGGTGGCGGTGAGCGTCGCGACCACCGGCGACCCGTCGGTCGTCGTGACCCGTCCGGTGACCACGCCCGCGGTGGCAGCGGGCGCGCGGTGGCCGTTGCTGCGAGCGGCCGTCGTCGGGACCGCGACGGGGCCGGTCGGGGCGGCGTCGTGGTCCACCGTCGGCGCCGGGAGGGCCGGACCGGCGGGGTCGCCCTCCGCCGGCTCCACCGAGTCCTGCCCGTGGACGTACTTCCCGCCCCGGAACAGCGACGCGACCGCGCCGACCAGCGACACCGCGATGGCCACCGCGAACACCACGACGAGGCCGTCGTGGAAAGCGCCCGTGACGAGGGTGGGGAAGAACTGCTTGCCCACCAGCGTCGCGGCGTTCCCGGGCGGGAGTGCGCCGAGCACCGTCGGGCCGAGGATCTCGGCCATCGGGTTGTAGCCGAGGAACGCCGCGAAGAGCGTGCCCACCGGCGGGAGCGCGGCGACGTTCTGCGCCACGTCGACGGGGACGTTCTGGGCGGTGAGCCCGCCGAGCAGGGCCGCGGGCATCGAGTTGGCGAGCCCGGCGATGAGCATCGAGAAGAAGATGCCGATCGAGAGCGCCATGCCCGAGTTCTGCAGCGTCGACATCATCCCGCTGCCCGCGCCGCGCTGGTCGGGCGGCAGCGAGTTCATGATCCCGGTCATGTTCGGGGAGATGAACAGGCCCGAGCCGATGCCGTTGACCAGCAGGATCGCGGCGAACCACCAGTAGTCGAAGTCGGTGGGCAGCAGGAGCAGCCCGACGAACGTGAGCGCCACGATGACGAGGCCGCCGGTGGCGAAGAGCCGCGCGCCGAACCGGTCCGAGAGGATGCCCGAGATCGGCGCCGAGACGAGGAAGCCGACCGTCAGCGGCAGCATGTAGATCGCCGACCACAGCGGGGTCTGCTCGTACTCGTAGCCGTGCAGGGGGAGCCAGATGCCCTGCAGCCAGATGATCAGCATGAACTGCAGGCCACCGCGCGACAGCGCGCTCATCAGCGTCGCGACCAGGCCCGAGGTGAACGCCCGGATCCGGAAGAGCTCCAGGTGGAACATCGGCTGCGTCACCTTCGTCTCGACGACGCAGAAGATCGCCAGCACGACGACGCCGCCGATGAGGCAGCCGAGGACGAACGGGTTCGTCCAGCCCTCGGCGTGCCCGCCGTAGGGCTGGATCGCGTAGATGACGCCGACCAGCAGCAGGATGAGCCCCACGCCGAAG
Organism: Actinomycetospora atypica; assembly: GCF_042653685.1. NCBI lineage: Bacteria > Bacillati > Actinomycetota > Actinomycetes > Pseudonocardiales > Pseudonocardiaceae > Actinomycetospora > Actinomycetospora atypica. Next base: position 85,107 of record NZ_JBHSIV010000002.1, read on the forward strand.
GTCAGGTTGCCCCACCAGTCGATCCTGTGTTCCCGACGACCGGCCGGGTCGCGCAGCGTCTTGAAGGCCCAGACCGTCCCGAGGACGCCGAACGGCACGCTGACCCAGAACACCAGGCGCCAGTCGACCTCGGAGAGCACGCCGCCGACCAGCAGGCCGATAAACGAGCCGCCGATCGCGGCCACCGAGTTGGTGCCGATGGCGAAGCCGCGGCGCTCGGCCGGGAACGCGTCGGTGAGGATCGCGGTCGCGTTGGCCATGAGCATGGCGCCGCCGACGCCCTGCACCACGCGGATGAGGATCAGCCAGAGAGCGCCGGCCCCGCCGGAGAACGGGTCGAGGGCCAAGGCGATCGAGGCGACGGTGAAGACGGCGAAGCCCGCGTTGTAGATCTTCGCGCGGCCGTACATGTCGCCGAAGCGGCCCAGCGTGACCACCAGCACCGCGGTGACCAGCATGTAGCCCATGATCATCCACAGCAGGTAGCTGATGTTGCCGGGCTCGAGCGGGTTGATCCCGATCCCGCGGAAGATCGCCGGCAGCGAGATCAGGACGATCGACGAGTTCATCGTCGCCATCAGCACGCCGAGCGTGGTGTTCGACAGGGCGAGCCACTTGTACCCGGGATGGGACGGGTCGGTGCGCGAGAGCGGCGCGACGGCAGTCGTCATGGGAGAACCCCGTGATTGTTAGGTCGAGCAACGACAGTAGACGGTTGCATTGTGCACCTATCCGCCGGACGTGCCACCTGTGACGTCGTCGACTCGGGGGTCTAGGTTGACGGGACAACTGTTAGCAGTGCACAGGGAGTCCTCGTGAAGATCGGTATGGCGGTACTGCGGCTCGTGGTCGGGCTGCTGTTTGTCGGGCACGGCATGCAGAAGCTCGCGGGCTGGTTCGGCGGCGGCGGGGTGGAGGGCACGGCGCAGGGCTTCGACGCGATGGGCATCAAGCCGGGGCGCGACAACGCCGTGGCCGCCGGGGTGTCCGAGGCGGGTGGCGGGGCGCTGCTGGCGGCGGGCCTCGCGACGCCGCTGGCCGCGACGATGATCTCCGGCGCGATGGGGTCGGCGGTCTACCACGTGCACAAGAAGAACGGCCCGTGGGTGACGCAGGGCGGCTGGGAGTACAACGCCGTGCTCACCGCGGTCGTGTTCGCGGTCGCGGCGGCCGGGCCGGGCGAGCTCTCGCTCGACCACGCGCTGGGCATCGAGCGCTCCGGCCCGGCGATCGCGCTGGCCGCGATCGGTGCCGGCCTGCTCGGGGCGGCGGGCGTGGCGGCGCGCGCGAAGGCGCTGGCCTGACGATCGTCGCCAGGATCGGGGCCCGGGGGATCAGGGGCGCGCCAGCGCCGTGAGCAGGCGCGGTCCGTCCCAGGTCGACCCGACGAGGCTGCGGCGCAGCGTGAGCAGCGGCCTCGTCGGGTCCACCGCCTCGTCGGCGAGCTGGTAGCCCGAGACGTAGCCGGCCCGGTCGAGCATCCCGAGGTCCACGGGCGCCCAGGCGCCGAACGGGTACGCGAAGTGCCGGACCGGTGCCCCGACGAGCGCCTCCAGCTCGGCCCGCGGGCGCACCAGCTGGGTCTCGACGTTGGCGTCGGTGTAGCGGTCGGCCCGCTGGTGGTCGTAGGTGTGCGCGGCGATGGTGTGGCCCGCGTCGTGCAGGCGGCGGACGTCGTCGCGGCTCATCCAGCCCGCCTTGTCCAGCGGCACCGTCATGACGAAGAAGGCCGCGTGCATCGAGCGCCGGGCGAGCTCCGGGGCGGCCACGGTGATCTGGCTGCCCTGGGAGTCGTCGAACGTCAGCAGCACCGGCTTGGCGGGCAGCGGCGCGCCGGTGGTGAGGTGCGCGAGGTGCTCGTCGGGCGAGATCGGCGTGTAGCCGCCGCCCTGCAGGGCGTCGAGCTGGGCGCGGAACGCCGCCGGCGGGCAGATCAGCACCGAGCGGGAGTTCGCCGAGTCGTCGGGCCGCCAGTCGCGCAGCTGGTGCCAGCACAGGACCGGGACGTCCGTGACCCGCGCGAGGACCTCGGCGGTCGGGGCGGCGGTGTCGATCCGGGGCGGAACCCGAGGCGCCGCGGCGGGCGCCGGGGTGGGCGCGGCGGCGGGCGGGGGAGGGGACGCCTCCCCCCGGGCGCAGCCGGCGGCCGCCAGGCCCACCGTGCCGAGCAGGAAGGTGCGCCGCCGGAGATCCACGACGCGATCCTGCGCGACGAGCGCGGCCGGGCCCCCGGGACACGGGCTGGCAACGGGGTGAACCGCCGGCCGTGTCGTCCCTCTCCGGCGGGTCCGCGGCGTGCTCGCCCGCGGCGTCCCCGTCGACCTATGATCACCGGCCACGCCGACCCCGGAGGAACCCAGTGCAGCTCTTCGACCTCACCGGCAAGGTCGCCGTGGTCACCGGCGGGACGCGCGGCATCGGCATGATGATCGCCCGCGGCCTGCTCGACGCCGGGGCCCGCGTCTACATCAGCTCTCGCAAGGCCGCCGCGGGGGACGAGGCCGTCGCCGAGCTCTCGGCGCACGGCACGGTGACCTCGATCCCGGCCGACGTGTCCACCGAGGCCGAGTGCCTCCGGCTCGCCCGGGAGGTCGGCGAGCGCGAGGAGTGCGTGCACGTCCTGGTCAACAACGCCGGCGCCACATGGGGCGCGCCGCTCGAGGAGTTCCCGGCCGAGGCCTGGGACAAGGTGGTCGACCTCAACCTCAAGGCCCCGTTCTTCCTGACGAGGGCCTTCCTCCCGCTGCTCGAGGCCTCGGGCACCGCCGACGAGACGGCCAGCGTGATCAACATCGGCAGCATCGACGGGCTGCGCGTCACCCCGCTGCCCACCTACCCGTACTCGGCGACGAAGGCCGGCGTGCACCAGCTGACCCGGGTGCTGGCCGCCGAGCTTGGCCCCCGCAACGTGCGGGTGAATGCGATCGCGCCGGGGCCCTTCGAGTCGAAGATGATGGCCGAGACCCTGGCCCGGCGGGGCGACGAGATCGCCCAGAGCTCCGTACTCGGGCGCATCGGGCGGCCCGACGACATGGCGGGCGCCGCGGTGTTCCTCGCGTCGCGGGCGAGCGCGTACGTGACGGGCGCGATCCTGCCGGTCGACGGGGGGATCTGGGCGGCGAGGTGAACACATGTGAGCACTAGTCCGTGTCCGAACACGGATTAGTGCTCACGGGCCGGAGGCACCCCCGCCCGTGACCGACACGCAGCTCGAGGCCTCCCGCATCGTCGGGGCCCCGCCGGACAAGATCTTCGCCCTGCTCACCACCCCCGACCGGCACCCGGAGCTCGACGCCTCCGGGACCGTCCGCGGCTCGCGCACCCACCACCCGCTGGCCGCCGTGGGCGACGTGTTCGAGATGGAGATGCACGGCGAGGACATGGGCGACTACGTCGTCGACAACCACGTCGTCGCCTTCGAGCCCGACCGCGAGATCGCCTGGGCGCCCGCGACCCACGGCGGCGACCGCGGCGGCCAGGTGTGGACCTACCGGCTCGAGCCGCGCGACAGCGGCGGCAGCACGCTCGTCACCCACGTCTACGACTGGTCGGCCGTCACGCTCGAGCGGCTGCTGCCCTACCTGCCGGTGGTCGACGCCGACGGCCTCGACGCGACCCTGAAGCGCCTGGCCGCCGCCGCCGAGCTCTAGGACGGAGCGGATCAGCGCAGGATGGGGAACGTGACGACGGCGCGCACGGCGGCCCGCTCGGCCGCCGCGACCTACCGCGAGGTGCTCGCGCAGCCGGGGCTGCGGGCGCTCTACGCGGTGGGGTTCGCCGCCCGGCTCCCGCTGACCGCGACCGGGGTGGTGCTCACCCTGCACGTCGCCGTCGGCCTCGACCGCGGGTTCGCCGCCGCGGGGATCGTCGGCGGGGCGGTGACGCTGGGGACCTCGCTCGGCGCCCCGCTGCTCGGCCGTCTCATCGACCGGTTCGGGCTGCGGCCGGTACTGGCGCTGTCCGGGACCGCCGAGGTGGTGTTCTGGGGCCTCGCCCCCGAGCTCGACGTCGTCGTCCTGACAATCGCGGCGTTCGTCGCCGGGCTGCTGGCGCTGCCGGCGTTCTCGGTGATCCGGCAGTCGCTCGGGGCGGGGGTGCCCGAGTCGCGGCGGCGCCCGGCGTTCGCGCTCGACGCGATGTCGGCGGAGGTCTCGTTCATCGTCGGCCCGGCGCTGGGGACGGCCGCCGTGCTCGCGCTGCCCCCGGAGCCCGCGTTGTGGCTGGTCGGCGGCGGATTCGTGCTGGCCACGGCCGGGCTGTGGTGGCTCGACCCGCCGACGCGGGAGGCCAGCGCGGGGGACCGGGCGCCCGCACCGTCGATGCGCAGCTGGCTGGGGGCGCCGATGGTGACCGCCCTCGCCGGGGCCGCCGCGGCGGTGCTGCTCCTCAGCGCGACCGAGCTGGCCGTCGTCGCGGCCCTGACCGCCCGGGACGAGACGGCGTGGTTCGCCCTCGCCAACTCGGTCTGGTGCCTCGCGTCGCTCGTCGGGGGCTTCCTCTACGGCGTCGCCGCGCGCCCGCCGGCCATGCCGACCCTGCTCGCCGCGCTCGCGGTCGGCACGATCCCGGTCGCGTTCGGCGGCCCGTGGTGGCTGGTGACGCTGCTCGTCGTCCCCGCGGGGGCGTTCTGCGCGCCGGCGCTCTCGTCGTCGGCGGAGGCGGTCGGGCGGCTCGCCCCGGACGCGGCGCGGGGTGTCGCGACCGGCCTGCACGGCTCGGCGATCATGGGTGGGGCCGCCCTCGCCCAGCCGCTGACCGGGGTGCTGATCGACCGGGTGTCGCCGACCGCGGCCCTGCTGGTCGCGGTCGGGATCTGCCTGCTCGTCGCGCTGGGGGCGTTTCGCGCTCGTGAGCGGTAATCCGGGCCCGGACACGGAATAGTGCTCACGGGCGCATCGCGCACCCGACCGAATCGTCCGTCAGGAGCGTCCGTGAGCACCCTGCCCCCGCCCGAGCTGATCGAGGTCCCGCTCGTATGAGCCACTGGGTCACCTACCTCTCGCCGTCGGTCGCCCGCGAGCGGGCGGGCCTCGTCGTCGGGACCGAGGTCCACGGGTTCGACGAGTCGCTGCTCGCGCTGCTGGAGTCCGACGGCGGCCTGGCCGCGGCCGCGGGCCGGACCCCGGCCGAGACGCTGTCGCTCGCCCAGGTCACGCTGCGGGCGCCGATCCCGCGCCCGCCGTCGGTGCGCGACTTCCTCGCCTTCGAGGAGCACCTCCGCAACGCCCTGGCCGGCCTCGGGCGCACCGACGTCCCGGCCGTGTGGTTCGACCAGCCGGTCTTCTACTTCTCCAACCCCGCCGCGATCCGCGGGCCGGGCGTGACGATCCCGATCTCGCCCGGCAGCAGCCGCTTCGACTACGAGGTGGAGGTCGCGGCGGTCGTCGGGAAGGCCGGCCGTGACCTGTCGCCCGACGAGGCCGAGGGCCACATCGCGGGGTACACGATCCTGTGCGACTGGTCGGCGCGCGACCTGCAGGCGACCGAGTCGGCCGTCGGGCTCGGCCCGGCGAAGGGCAAGGACGGCGCGACGAGCCTCGGGCCGTTCCTCGTGACCCCCGACGAGCTGCAGCGCTACCGCTCCGGGCGCGGGTTCGACCTGCGGATGCGCGCGGTGGTCAACGGGCGCGAGTACGGCGGCGGGCTGTGGTCGTCGATCCACTGGTCCTTTCCCCAGATGCTCGCGTTCGCCTCGCGGGGCACCGAGCTGCGGCCGGGTGACGTGATCGGGTCGGGGACCGTCGGGACCGGGTGCCTGCTCGAGCTCTCCCACCTGCACGGGAGCGAGGCCTACCCCTGGCTGGCGGAGGGCGACCAGGTGTCGATCGAGGTGGAGCGGCTCGGGGCGCTCACGGCGCGGATCGGGTCGGCTCCGGCGGTCGTGCCGCTCTGAGGCCTAGATGCTGTCGCCGTACACGCGCTCGACGGTCATCGTCATGAGCACCCGGCGGTCGGCGACCATCGTGGCGCGGTAGTCGTCCCAGTCGGGGTGCTCGCCGCCGGACGCCGCACGGTAGTAGGCGACGAGGGCCTCGACCTCGGGCCCCTGCGGGTCGCCGCCGGGACCCGTGAGCGTGACCGGACCCTCCGCGGTGGCCCACGAGCGGCCGTCGGGTGCGGTGACCTCGACGGCGGCGCGGGGGTCGCGGCGGAGGTTCCTCGCCTTGGCGCGGTCCTCGGTCATGGAGACCTGCAGCGTGCCGGCCTCGGGGTCGTAGAACGGCTGGACCGGGGAGAGCTGGGGGAGTCCGTCGCGCTTGATGGTGGCGAGGATGCCGAGTCGGCTCGCGGCGAGCAGGGCACGGTGGTCGTCGGTCATGCGCCGAATCATCCCGGCCCGCGGTGGCGCCGTCGATCGTGATGACTCCGTGACCTGCTCCTCCGTGGTCACCTGCGCTTTCCCGGCTGTGACTGTCGGACCCTCGAACTAGTGTTCTATTCATGACGGTGACCGGGGAGTTCCTGCGCGAGGACGGGGTGTTCGACGAACTCCTGCCCGCCGCGCCCCTCGGGGATCCCGCCGAATGCGTCGGCCAGGACGCCGAGGCCGGGCTGGTGGCCTGGCACCGGGTGCTCAACCACGTGACGTGGCGGCGGCTGCGCTGGATCCGCGACACCGCCCGCGCCCGCGCCGACACGCTCGAGCGCTGGCCCGAGCCCGACCCGCGGATCATCGCCGCGGCGTTGGGGTGGTCGGTGGGCATGTCCGCGTCGCGGATCGAGCTGGCCGAGGGGGCCCTGGAGCGGATGCCGCGGCTGGGGGAGGCGATCCGTGACGGGCTGGTGGAGGAGTCGAAGGCCGGGAAGTTCGTCGTCGGGTTGCGGGATGTGGACGACGAGCAGGCCCGCACCGTGGTCGACGCGTTGATCGACCAGGCGCCGGGGCTGGGGGTGTTCGAGTTGGAGCAGAAGATCGCGGCGGCGGTGAAGGACGTCGACGCCGACGGGGCGGAGAACCGCCGCAAGGCCGCGGTCGCGCGGGCGCGGGTGCGGACGAGGACGGCGCCGTCGGGGGCGGTGGAGATCCACGGACTGGATCTGGACCCCGACATCGCGGTCCCCGCGTTCGAGCGGATCGCCGCGATCGCCGATGAGGTGTCCGGGCGGCTCACGGCCGCCGGGACCGATGTGCCCCTGTCGCGGGTGCAGGCGTCGGTGTATCTGCGGTTGTTGCACGGCTGCCCCGACGGCGACAACGACGACCTGGCGATCGCTGATTACGTCACCGAGGAACTCCTCGACCCACCCGCCCCCGACGACGAGCCCGGCGCGGACGGACCGGACGACCAGCGCCCGGACGACCAGCGCCCGGACGACCAGCGCCCGGACGACCAGGGCCCGGACGACGACGGCCCGGACGACAGCGGCCCGGACGACAGCGGCCCGGACGACGGCGGCCCGGACGACGGCGGCCCCGAGGACCAGGGCCCGACGGCCGGCGACGGTGGCCCCGGCCGCGACAGTCCCGACGAGCCCGACGTGAACGGTGGGCCCGGCGACGACGATGGCCCTTCAGGTGGTGGCCCGGACGACGTGAGGGCCCGCAGCTCCGCCACCCCGGCAGACCTGCCCGACCTCGACGCCGTGACCGCACGCCACCGACCCGACGACGGCGACCCCGACGGTCCCGGGACGCGCGCTGCCGAAGACTCCTCGAGCACGGGGGATCTCGCCGAGCCCGGTACGTCACCGCCGCCGTGGCAGCCCGGCGACCTCCCTCCGGACCCGCCCCCGGACGACACCCCGGACCCGACGATCCCCACCGGCCAGCCGCCACCCCCGCTGACCGCGCGGCTCACCGACCGCGGCCTGGAGTTCCGGCCCAGCACGCTGCGGACTTCGCTGCTCACCGTGCTCGGGCTCCACCGCGCCCACGGCCGGCTCCCCGTCGGCGCTCTCTGCGGCGGTGATGCGCACGCAATGGCGTGGGCGCGGACGTGCGCCCAGTTCCGGGTCCTGCTCCACGACGAGCACGGTGCCCTGGAGTGGGTGCTGCTCGTCCGCCCGCCGCACCGACCGGGCGCCGACCCCCGCTACCGCCGCCAGGTCGTCGAACTCACCGCCCACACCAGCGAACTCGACGCCCTCGACCCCGACACCCAGCTCGTCGGGCACTTCGCCGAACTCGCCCGCCGCACGAAAGCCGCCCTCGAGACACAGCGGGCCCGGCCATCCGAAGAGCATCCGGCGAGAACCACCGCTCAGGCCCACCAGCGGTTCCCCGGCGCCCAGCTCACCCGGTATGTCCAGGCCCGCGACCGGACCTGCCGGTTCCCGATGTGCACCGTCCCCGCCGTGGCCTGCCACCTCGACCACACCCACGACTGGCTCCTCGACGGCCCGACCCAGGCCGACAACCTCGGGGCTCTCTCCGTCGGCGACCACCTCCGCAAACACGACCCGAGAAGTGGCTGGACCGTCGAACAGCCCACCCCGGGCCGGTTCGTGTGGACCGCACCCACCGGCACCACCCACACCGTCGACCCCGAGCCCTACCGGCCGCTACGCCCGGTCCAGCGCACGCAGTTCGATCACGGCGTCACCGACACCTACGAACCGAAGATGCAGCGCCCGTGGCGCCCCCGCACCGACAAGCACGGCCACATCACCGACGCCGCCCGAGCCACCCTCGACGACCTCGACCGCCGACACCGCGAACGACACAACCAGCCGCCCGACCCCTTCGACGACGACCCACCCTTCTGAGTCAGGCCACCCGCGCCGACGCGTCCGTCGAGAAACTCCGACTGTCGGCCGGGCCCGGCGCATCACACCGGCTTGACCCCCGGCGGTCGGTGGTGTTCCGTCCTTCTCATGACGCCGTGGAGCTCGCTGGTCACTCGTGACCACGTCGACCTCTGCCGCGTGTGGTCCGCCGCCTGTCGTTGAGCTGCCGCTCCGTCACCTCCCGGCCGGAACCGTCGCGCAGCAGCCGCGCCTGCGCTCCGTCACCGAGTCCCGCCGGCTCGACGTCGGGTTCGCCCTCGCCGGGGACGCGCCCCTGATCCGGGCGGCCGGCACGAGGCTCCTGGCCGACGGCTCTGACGTCCGGGTCCTCGCCACAGGGGGCACCTCGCCCTCCGCGCTGCGCGCCCCCCAGGTCGACCCGCCCGAAGCGGCCTGACCTCCTCGTTCACTCCTTCACCCGGGAGACACCTGTGTCCTTCAGCCCCCGCGGCGCTGCCGTCGCCCTGTTCCTGACCCACCTCGACGCCGTCGTCCAGCGCGAGGTCTCCGCCGTCGACGCCGGTGCCGGCCGCTGGGAGCTCGAGGCCGAGCGCATCGCCGCCGAGGTCGCGAGCTCCCTCGCCCTGCTCCGCGCCGAGCTCCAGCGCCACCGCACCGCCTTCGCCGTCGACTGACCCACCACCACCACGAGGGGGAACACCCATGTCCGAACCCACGCCGCCCGAGGCCACCACGGATCGCCCGGGCGGGCTCGCCCGTCTCGGGGCCGACTGGATCGCAGTGATCGTCGCCGGGATCCTCGTCCTGCTCGCGGGCACCGGCCTGCTCCCGACGATCCCGTTCCTCATCAAATGAGCACCGCGGAGGAGACCACGACGACGGCCGGCCCGTCGGGCATCGTCCGGGCCGTCCCGGGGATCCTGCTGCTGGTCGTCATCGGGGTGATCGGGGTGGCCCTGCAGGCCGGGGTCCGCCAGCTCGGAACGACGGTCGGGACCCGCCTGCCCGACGTCGAGTACGTGCTCTGGGCGATCCTGCTGGGGTTGCTCGTGCGCAACACCCTCGGTGTCGCGAAGGTGTTCCGGCCCGGCGTCGCCACCTACGAGTTCTGGCTCAAGATCGGCATCGTCCTGCTCGGGGCGCGCTACCTGCTGGGCGACCTCGTGAAGCTCGGTGGCCTGTCCTTCGTGCTCATCCTCATCGACATGGCCGTCGCGACCACGGTGATCCTGCTGGTGGGCCGCTGGTTCGGGCTCGGAGGCAAGCTCTCGTCGCTGCTCGCGATCGGCACCTCGATCTGCGGGGTCTCGGCGATCATCGCCGGGCGCGGGGCGATCGGCGCCGACGACGAGGACTCGGGCTACTCCATCGCCGCGATCCTCGCGCTGGGCGCGGTGGCGCTGTTCAGCTTCCCGGCGATCGGCCACCTGCTGAACCTCTCCGACCTGCAGTTCGGCCTGTGGGCCGGCCTCGCGGTGGACAACACCGCCGAGACGACCGCGACCGGCGCCGCCTATTCGCCGGCCGCGCAGGACGTCGCCGTGGCGGTCAAGAACACCCGCAACGCGCTCATCGGCATCGTCGTGCTCGGCTATGCCGCCTACTGGGCGACCCGCGGCGGCCGGGCGATCGCGTCGACCGGCCGCGAGCGTGTCGCGTTCGTCTGGGCCACCTTCCCGAAGTTCGTCCTGGGCTTCCTCGCCGTGGCCGCGCTCGGCACCGTCGGGTTCTTCTCCGGGGCGGACAAGACGAGCCTGGGGAACCTGTCGAAGTGGGCGTTCCTGCTCTGCTTCGCCGGGGTGGGCCTCAACTTCGACCTGCGGGCGCTCGCCCGGAGCGGATGGCGGCCGCTGATCGTGGCGGCCGTGGGCCTCGTCGTCGTGGCGGCGTGCTCGCTCGGCCTCGTCCTGCTGGCCTCGCCGGCGCTCGGGAGCGCACCGTGACCGTCCGATCGGGCAGTGACCGCCCCCACGGCGGTGGCAACCCCGATCAGGGCATGGCAGGCTCCTCCGCATGAGTGCGTCCGGTCTGCGTCTCGTGGCTCGTCGCCACGTGGACTACGGGCGCGTGTTCAGCTCGGCCTGTCCGGCCACCTGACGCACCGCTGATCCCGGCCGTCCACGTGGTGGCGGCCGGCTGCAACGTGCCGTGATGCCCCGGCCGTCCCCCTTCCACGACCCCGCCGACCACCGTGCGGGGCCGCCCCCTGGAGAAACACACCCGTGACCAGCCCCCGTCGGCGCGGCCTGCTCGCCGCGCCCGTCCTGGTGCTCGCCCTCGCCCTGTCCGTGCTCGCCGGCTGCAGCCGTGCCCAGGAGTCCGCGCCCGCCCCGGCCGCCGACGCGGGCCCGGCGCCGGAGCTGCGGCTCGGCTACTTCCCCAACATCACCCACGCCGGCGCGCTGATCGGCGTGCAGAACGGTCTGTTCGCCCAGCAGCTCGGGCAGACGAAGCTCTCGACGCAGACGTTCAACGCCGGCCCGGAGGAGACGGGCGCGCTGCTCGGCAACTCCATCGACCTGGGCTTCATCGGCTCCGGTCCGGCGATCAACGCCTACAAGCAGAACCCCGAGGGCATCCGCCTCATCTCGGGGGCGACCTCGGGCGGCGCGCAGCTCGTCGTGCGGCCCGGCATCACGAACCCGCAGCAGCTCCTCGGGAAGAAGATCGCCACCCCGCAGCTGGCGAACACCCAGGACATCGCGCTGAAGAAGTGGCTCAAGGACAACAACCTGCCCGCGGGCACGGGCCCCGGCGCCGTCGAGATCGTCAACATCGACAACGCCCGGGCGCTCGACGCCTACAAGACCGGCCAGCTCGACGGCGGGTGGCTGCCGGAGCCGTTCGCGTCCCGGTTCGTGCTCGAGGGCGGCGCGGTGCCGCTGCTCGACGAGAAGGCGCTGTGGCCGAACGGCCAGTTCCCGACGACGGTCGTGATCGCCCGGACCGACTACGTCCAGCAGCACCCCGCCACCGTGGCCGCGTTCCTCAAGGGCCTCGTGGCCGCGGAGGACCTCGCCCGTACCGACCCGAACGCGGCCAAGGCCGCGGCCAACGCCGGACTCGGTGCCGCGGGGAGCAAGCCGCTCGCGCAGAACGTCCTCGACCGCGCGTGGGGAGAGGTCAGCCTGAACCCCGATCCGCTCGCGTCGACCTTCCCGACGCTGGCCCAGAACGCCGTGACGGCCGGGACGGCCCAGGCCGCGACGGACGTCAACGGCCTGTTCGACGTCGGCCCGCTCAACCAGGCCCTCAGCGCCGCCGGTCGCCCGACCGTCGACGCCGGCGGCCTGGACAGCAAGTGACCACCATCGCCAGGAGAGCAGTCATGACCGCCACGCTCGAGCGTTCCCAACCGGGACCTCGCACCGGACCGCCCGCCCTGGACGTCCGCGGGGTGTCGAAGGTGTTCGGCACCGGGCAGGACGCCGTCGTCGCCCTCGACGGGGTCGACCTCTCGGTCGCCCCGGGGGAGTTCGTCTGCCTGCTGGGGGCCTCGGGCTGCGGCAAGTCGACGCTGCTCAACCTGGCCGCCGGTCTCGACCGTCCCACCTCGGGCACGGTCGAGACCACGGCGGAGCGCCCGGCGGTGATGTTCCAGGAGGCGGCGCTGCTGCCATGGCTCACCGCCGGCAAGAACGTCGAGCTCCCGCTGCGCCTGTCCGGGGTCGGTCGGTCGGCGCGCAAGGAGCGGGCCCGGGAGCTGCTCTCCCTCGTGCGGCTCGAGGGCCTGGCCGACAAGCGCCCGCACGAGCTCTCCGGTGGCATGCGCCAGCGCGTCGCCCTCGCCCGGGCGCTCGCGGCGGCCACCGGCGTGGGTGAGGGCGGCGAGACCCGGCACGAGGCCGGGGTGCTGCTCATGGACGAGCCGTTCGGCGCGCTCGACGCGATCACCCGCGACGTCCTGCAGGCCGAACTGCTGCGGGTGTGGGAGGCCACCGGCACCACCGTGCTGTTCGTGACCCACGACGTCCGCGAGTCGGTCCGGCTCGCCGAGCGGGTGGTGCTCCTGTCCTCCCGGCCGGGACGGGTGGTCCGCGAGTGGGGCACCGACACCGACCACGTCGAGCTCCACGCCCACATCACCGGCGAGCTGCGCGAGGTGATCTCCGCCCATGCCCGCTGACTCCCCGGTCCTCGAGGAGGAGCGCCCGCCCAGGGACGCCGCCGACGTCGGCCGCGGGCTCGACGCCCTCGACACCCCCACCGAGCAGCGCACCCCGTTCTGGCGGCGGGCCGTGCGCGGCGTGCTGCCGCCGATCGTGGCGGTCGTGCTGTTCATCGTCCTGTGGCAGGTCCTCTGGGCCTCCGCGATCTGGCCGGAGTTCAAGCTGCCCTCGCCGGAGGCGGTGTTCGGCACGATCGGCGGCGACATCGCCGACGGCCGGGCGCTCTCGATCGTGTGGACGTCGATCAGCCGCGCGATCCTCGGCTTCCTGCTCGCCGTGGTGGTCGCGACCCCGCTCGGGCTGCTCGTCGCCACCGTGCCGCTGGTCCGGTCGGCCATCGGCCCGATCCTGACCGGGCTGCAGAGCCTGCCCTCGGTCGCATGGGTGCCCGCGGCGGTGCTGTGGTTCGGGCTGACCGACGCGACCATCTACTTCGTCGTGCTGATGGGCGCCGTGCCCTCGATCGCGAACGGGCTCGTCTCCGGGATCGACCAGGTCCCCCCGCTGCTGCCCCGGGTCGGGTACGCGATGGGGGCCTCGCGCGTCCAGTCCGCGCGGCTGATCATGCTGCCCGCCGCGCTGCCGGGATTCCTCGGCGGCCTCAAGCAGGGCTGGGCGTTCTCCTGGCGCTCACTCATGGCGGCGGAGATCATCGCGACCTCGCCGAGCCTCGGGTTCGGCCTCGGCGCCTACCTGAACGAGGGGCAGGCGCTCTCGGACATGCCGTCGGTGATCGCCGCGATCATCCTCATCCTGATCGTGGGGATCGGGATCGAGCTGCTGTTCTTCCGGCCCGCCGAGCTGCGCGTCCTGCGGGCCCGGGGCCTCGGCGGGGGGCCGTAAGCGCCGCTGCCTCCGGTGACACCGCCGGCCGACGCCACCGCCGTCGTCGGGCCGCCCGCCTCCCGCGACGAGGAGCACGCATGTCCGCAGGCCTCACCGTCCACCCGTCGTCCGTCCCCTGCGCCGGCGGCGCCACCGTCTGGCTGACCGGCCTGCCCAGCGCCGGGAAGTCGACGATCGCCGCCGGGGTCGCCGAGCGGCTGCGCACCACCCGGTGCGGGGTCGAGATCCTCGACGGCGACGTCATCCGCACCAACCTGTCCAAGGGGCTGGGCTTCAGCCGCGAGGACCGCGCGGTCAACATCCGCCGCATCGGGTTCGTCTCGGGGCTGCTCGCCCGCAACGGGGTGGTGGTCCTCGTGGCGGCCATCGCGCCGCACGCCGAGGTCCGCGACCAGGTCCGGGCCGACCACGACGAGCACGGCGTGCCCTACGTCGAGGTGCACGTCTCCACCCCGGTCGAGGTGACCTCCGAGCGCGACGTCAAGGGGCTCTACGCGAAGCACCGGGCGGGCGAGATCACCGGGCTGACCGGGGTCGACGACGAGTACGAGGTGCCGCAGCACCCCGACGTGGTCCTGCCGACCCACGAGCAGTCGGTGGACGAGTCGGTCGAGGCCCTGGTGGAGCACCTCGCTGCCCTGGGCGTCGTCGACCTGGGCGACGGGGAACGGACCCAGCCGCACCCCGCGCTGCGCGACGCCGCCCGCCGCACCGCCTGACGAAGGAGCCCCGTGAGCCGCATCGACCCCACCGGCGCCCCCCTGCCCGACGGGATCACCGGGATCGTCGTCGTCCCGCCGCCCGACGGCCGGCCCGGCACCTGGGCCGGCGCGCCCAGCGCGGTCCGCCACGACGGCGCGGTGTACCTCGCCTACCGCCTGCGCCGACCCGAGGGGGAGGGGCGCGGGTACGCCAACGTGGTCGCGCGGTCCACCGACGGCGTGACCTTCGAGGTGGTCGCGGTGGTGGAGAAGGAGCGGTTCTCCGCGGAGTCGCTGGAGCGGCCGGCGCTGGTGGTCACCCCGGACGGGCGGTGGCGGCTCTACGTCAGCTGCGCGACCCCGGGCACCAAGCACTGGTGGGTCGAGCTGCTCGAGGCCGACAGCCCGTCCGGCCTCTCGACGGCCCCGTCCACCACGGTCCTCCCCGGTTCCGCCGAGCTCGCCGTCAAGGACCCCGTGGTGCAGTCCCACGGCGGGACCTGGCACCTCTGGGCGTCGGTGCACCCGCTCGACGATCCCGACGCCACCGACCGCATGACCACCGAGTACGCCACCAGCGACGACGGCGTCGTCTGGACCTGGCAGGGCACCGCGCTCGCCCCGCGGCCCGGGCACTGGGACTCCCGCGGGGTGCGCATCAGCTCGGTGGTCGACCTCGGCGACCGGCTCGTCGCCACCTACGACGGCCGCGCGAGCGCGGGGGAGAACTGGGAGGAGCGCACCGGGACCGCGGTGGCCGACGGGGAGTTCGGTCGGTTCCGCGCCGTCGGCGACGAGAACACCCCGGCCGCGGAGGCGGGGCCGGCCGGCGGGGCCCGGGGCCTGCGCTACCTCGAGGTGCTGCCCCTGCCCGGCGGCGAGTACCGCCTCTACTACGAGATCACCCGGCCGGACGGCGCCCACGAGCTGCGGACCGAACTGGTCGGCGCCCTCGTGGAGGTCGGCTAGTGCTGCCCGACTTCCTGCTGCTGGGCGCCCCGAAGTGCGGGACGTCCGCCCTGCACAACGCGCTGCGCACCCACCCGCAGCTCTACCTGCCCACGGTGAAGGAACCGAAGTTCTTCCTCACCGACGGGCCGCCGCCCACCAGCGGCGGCGGGCCGGGCGACGTGGAGACCTGGGCCGAGCACGTGTGGCGCCGCGAGGACTACGAGGCCCTCTTCGCCGACGCACCGCCGGGGACGCTCCGGGGCGAGGGCACGGTCTTCTACCTCTACGACCGCGACGCCCAGCAGCGCATCCACGACCTCGTGCCCGACGCGCGCCTGGTCGCCGTGCTGCGCGACCCGGTCGAGCGCGCGCACTCCAACTGGGCCCACCTGCGGGAGGCCGGGCTGGAGCCGGAGGCGGACTTCCTCGCGGCGTGCGGGCTCGAGCCGCAGCGACGGGAGGCGGGCTGGGCGCACTTCTGGCACTACGTGGCGGCCGGGCGCTACGGCGAGCAGGTCGAGGACCTGCTCGAGGCCTTCGATCGCGAGCAGGTGCTGCTGCTGCGCTACCGCGACCTGCGCGACGAGCCCACGGCGACCGCCGACCGGGTGTGCGCGTTCCTCGGGGTGGAGACCGGGCTCATCAACGGGGTGCCGCGCCACCACGTGCGGGGCGACGTCACCGGCCGCACCAGCGGCCCGACGACGGCCGAGCGCGCGACGGCGCTGGAGTGGTTCGCCGACGACGTCGTCCGGCTCGAGGAGGTCACCGGCTGGGACCTCGCCGACTGGCGGCGCTGATGGCCGACTCGCGCTGGGTGCTCGCGCGGGAGCGCACGCAGCTGGCGTGGGCCCGGTTCTCGGTGGCCTGTTCGCTGGTCGCGATCGCCCTCGTGGTGTTCGTCCCCCGCGAGGTGCCGACGGTGCTCGTCGTGGTCCCCGGGGGACTGATCGCGCTCGGCGCCCTCGTCGCGGCGCTCCGGCTGTTCCGCGCCTAGACCAGGGGCGGCCCGGGCGGGTCGTTCGGCTCATGGCGCAGCGGCGGGCCGACCGCCGTCCGGGCGCCGGGGGTGCGACCGTGCCCCCAGCCCAGGGCCTCGCGGTAGCTGCCCAGCGCGACGTCGGCCTCGTCGGGCGGGATGGCCAGGGGAGCGCGTTCCGGTGCGACGAACAGGGCGTCGACCGGGCACCAGGCCTCGCACATGAAGCAGGTCTGGCAGTCGCCCTGCCGGGCGATCACCGGGTTCGCGCCGGGGACGCGGTCGAAGACGTCGGTGGGGCAGACGTCGACGCAGCGGTCGCACCCGATGCAGCGGTCGGCCGAGAGCAGCTCGATCACGCCGCCACCGCCGCCGGCGCCGCGGGGCGGACCCAGACGTCGTCGAGCCCACCGGTGTCGAGCCGGACGTGCCACGCCGGGTCGGCGCCCGGCCGGTCCTCCCGCTTGTGCATCCCCCGGGACTCCTCGCGGGCGAGCGCCGCGGCGTACATCCACCGCGCCGTGGCCGTCATCGCCACCGCCTCGCGGGCCCGCCAGGCCTCGCCGTCGACACCCTCCCGGACCTCGGCCCAGAGGGCGTCCAGGCGCCCGAGCGCCGGGGTGAGCCGCTCGCCGTGGCGCAGGAAGTTCTTCTCGTAGGGCAGCACCTCGTCCTGGACGGCGCGGACGACGTCGCGGGCGGCGAGCCGTCCACGCCCGGAGGGGGCCGGGACCGCGACGGGGCTCCCCGACGGCAGGGTGGGGAGGGCGCGTCCGGAGGCGGACGCGTACCGCGCGGCGGCGCGTCCGGCCCAGCTGCCCGAGGACAGCGCCCAGGCCGCGTTGTGGCTGCCGCCGCCGGTGAAACCGCCGCAGATGTACTCCCGGCTGGCGACGTCGCCGGCCGCGTACAGGCCCGGGACACCGGTGTCGCACTCGGTCGAGGCGAGCGCGAGGCCTCCCGTGCCACGCACGGTGCCCTCGGCGAGCAGCGTGATCTCGAACAGGTCGGCGAACGGGTCGATGCCGGCCCGGTCGAACGGCAGGAAGAAGTTGGGCTGGCCCCGGCGCATCGCCGCCTGCTCGGGGGGCCCGGCGTGGTCGAGGCGGCACAGGACGGGCTCGGACAGCAGCGTCCGCGCGATCACGGACCGACCGCGGGTGCTGCCCGCGCCCTCGAGCACCGTGCCGTCGGCGCGGTAGAAGGTGGCGTAGCTGTAGTAGGCGGTCTTGGTCACCGTGCTGTGCGCCGGCGCGATGGCGTAGGCGTTCGAGAACTCCATGCCCGACAGGTGCGCACCGACCTCGGCGGCGGCCAGGGTGCCGTCGCCGGTGTCGACGTCGCAGCCCAGGGCCCCGCTGGCGAACGCGCAGCCGCCGGTCGCCAGCACCACGGCCCGGGACCGGACCCGGTAGTCGACCCCGGCCTGGCGTCGGGTGCCGACGGCTCCGGCGACGCTCCCGTCGGCCGCGGTCAGCAGGCCGTGGAGGGGGGAGTGGTCGAGGATGCGCACCCCGGCGCGTCGCACGAGGGCGCGCATCCGGCGCATGTACTCCGGGCCCTGCACCCCGCGCCGGATCTCACGACCGGTGTCGTCGCGGGGGAACGGATAGCGGCCGCGGGCGGAGAGCTCGTTCATCCCGGCGTAGGTCTCGTCGAGGACGCGGGCCATCCAGCCCCGGTCGGCGAGGTAGCCGCCCAGGGCCTCGCGCGAGGCCATGGCGGTCTCGCGCGCCGCGGGATCGGGCTCGACGTACCAGACGCCGGTGCCGGCGGAGGCGGTCGCGCCACTGGCCCCGCACCATCCCTTGTCGACGAGGACCACGTCGGCCCCGGAGTCGGCGGCCCGCAGGGCCGCCCACGTCCCGGCCGGGCCACCCCCGGCCACGAGCACGTCGGTGTCGATCTCCAGCACGTCGGTGGTCATGCCGGCGGCCTCCCGGGTTCGGTGGTGTCCGGCCCACGCAGCGAGCGCAGGCGAGCGGTGAAGACCTGGTTCCGGTCGGCGACGCTGCCGGGGGCGCGCCCGTGGCCCCACCCGACGACGCGGCGGTAGGCCCCGAACTGGTCCGCCCGGGCCAGGACGTCCTCGTCGCGCAGCGGGGACCCCTCCGGGGCGGGGCCGGACAGGGGAGCGACGAACAGCGCGTCGGTCGGGCAGTAGGCCTCGCACAGGAAACAGGTCTGGCAGTCCGACTGGCGGGCGATCGTCGGGCGGCCCCGCTCGTCGGCGTCGAAGACGTTGGTCGGGCAGACGTCGACGCAGACGCCGCAGTCGATGCAGCGGTCCTCGCTGATCACCTCGATCACGACGCGACCAGCCCCTCGCGGCGACCGGTCGTCCCGGGCCGTACGACGATCTCGTCGAGTCCCGTCACGCGCAGCCGCCGCGCCTGCGACGGGTCGGTCGCGGGATGGTCGTCGCGACGGTGCATCGCCCGCGACTCCGGCCGGGCCAGGGCCGCGCGGTACATCCACCGGGCGTGCGCCACCATCGCGGCGGCCTCCCGGGCGCGGGTCCCGGGGCGGTCGTCGGGCGCGAGGCCGTCCACGACCTCCTCCCACAGCGGGTCGAGCACGGCGAGCGACTCCTGCAGGCCGCGGCCGGTGCGGAAGCGGTTGAGCTCGAGCGGCAGGACCCGGGCCTGGACGGTCGCGACGACGTCCGCCGCGCTGCGCCGCATCGTCCGGGTGGGGCGCAGGCCGGCCCGTCCCGCCGGCGCGACCCCGGTGGGGCGCGGGCGGCCGCGGGCGTGGCGGGCCGCGGCGTCGCCGGCCCAGCTCCCCGAGGAGATGGCCCAGGCGCCGTTGTGGCTGCCGCCGCCGGTGATCCCCCCGGTGACGTCCTCGCGCGAGGCGGCGTCCCCGGCGGCGTAGAGCCCGGGCACCGTCGTCGCGCACCCGTCACCCGGGACCGCGATGCCGCCCGTCCCGCGGACGGTGCCCTCGCAGACGGCGCGGATGCCGAAGCGCTCGCGGAAGGGGTCGATGCCCGCCTTGTCGAACGGCAGGAAGAAGTTCGGCTGCGAGGTGCGCATGGCGTCGCGGACCGCGGGTTCGGCGTGGTCGAGCCGCGCGTAGACCGGTCCCTCGAGCATCGCCCGGTGCAGCGCCGGACCGGCCATCGGAGGCAGGTCGAGGGCCGTCCCGTCGGCGCGGCTGTAGCTCGCGAACTGGTACATGAGGCCCTTGGTCTGGGCCCCGAAGGCGGGGGCGGTGCCGTACTGGGACGAGAACTCCATCCCGGAGAGCTCCGCCCCGACCTCGGCCGCCATCAGGGCCCCGTCGCCCGTGTCGACGTTGCACCCCAGGGCCCCGGAGAGGAACGCGCATCCGCCGGTGGCGACGACGACCGCCCCGGCCTCGACCGCCCACGGGATGTTGCCGGCCTGGCGGAGCACCCCGGCCGCCCCGACGACCGTGCCGTCGGCGTCGCGGTGCAGCTCGGTGGCGGGTGCGTGGTCGAGGACGACGACCCCCGCCCGGCGGACCCGGCGTCGTTGCACCCGCATGTACTCCGGACCCTGCAGGCTCCCGAGGTAGCGACCCCTCCCGTCCTGGTCGGGCGGGAAGGGGTAGCCCGCGGCGGCCAGTTCGTGCACCGCGTCCCAGGTCCGGGCGAGCGCCCCGGCCATGCGGGCGGGGTCGGCGAGGTACCCGCCCTCGCGCATCCGGGCCGCGATCGCCCGGTCCCGGGCGTCGCCGTCGGGCGGCACGAACCACAGGTTGTTGCCGCCGGCCGCGGCCGCGCCGCTCGTTCCGCACCAGCCCTTGTCGGCGAGGGCGACGGTCGCGCCCCGGGCGGCCGCGGCGAGCGCGGCCCAGGTGCCCGCGGGCCCGCCGCCCAGGACGAGCACGTCCACCCGCGGCGGGACCGCCGGCCGGGGCCGCCGGCTCACGCCCGACCCCCGGGCGCCACCCAGGAGCCGACGTCGAACGGAGCGGCGGCGAGCTGCTGGGCGACGAGGAAGTCGAGCGTGGCCCGGGCCGTGTCGACGTCGGCGCCGGTCACGGCGGGGTTGCCGAACACCGACGCCGGATAGGCCTGCTGGATGACCGGCAGCGGGAGGCCGGAGACGCGGGCGGCGAAGGCGTGGTAGGCGGAGGGGTCGCGGGACACCCCGGCGGCGGCCTCGGCGATCCCGGCGTTCCAGGCCTGGGCGAGCTGCGGGTACCTGGTGGCCGCGTCGGTGGCGACGGTGACGTAGCTGTTGCCGGGCAGACCGGGGTGGGACGCCGCCCTGTCGAGGACCGCGTAGCCGCGGGAGGCCAGCAGCGGGGCGGTCGGCACCGGCGCCGCGTAGGCGGCGATGTCGCCCTTGTCGAGGGCCTGCTGCGCGGCGTTCGTCAACAGGAAGGTGATCTTGACCGAGGACGCGAGGCCGCTCTCGTTCAGCAGCCCGACGAGGTAGCGGTGCATGTAGGAGCCCTGCTGGGTGGCCACCGTCTTCCCGCGCAGCGCCTCGAGCGAGGTGACGCCGGGGCCGCCGATCAGCCAGGCGTCCTGGCCGCGCACGCTGACCCCGGACAGCTGGGTCGGCAGGTTCGCGGCCCGACCGGAGACCGCCGGGGTGTCCCCGAGGACGCCCAGGTCGAGCGCCCCGCCCTTGAGCGCCTGGTTGAGGTTGGGGCCGTTGGGGAACGACGAGAACTCCACGGCGGTGATCCCGGCATCGCGCAGGTGCCGCTGGAGGATCCCCTGGTCGTAGGCCCAGCTGTCGATCCCGTAGCCCTCCTGGCTCCCGGTGACGATGATCCCCACCCGCAGCGTCGCGCCCTGCGGGGCGGAGGGATCGCCGGAGCTGCACGCGGCCAGGGCGAACAGCAGGAGGACACCGACGGCGAGACGGCGGAGACGGCGGGTCACGGGGTGGGCTCCTCGGTGGTGGGGACCTCGACGCCGAGCCAGGTCAGGAGCTGGTCGCGGCGGGTGCCGAACGCGGCGCTGCTGGGGTCGCGCGGGCGGTCGAGGTCGATCGGCAGGTCGTGGGCGAGCACGCCGTCCCGGAGGACGACGGCGCGGTCGGCGAGGGTGACGGCCTCGTCGACGTCGTGGGTGACGAGGACCGCGGCGAGGCCGCGGCGTGCGCAGAGGTCCGCGATCAGGCGCTGCATCCGCAGGCGGGTCAGGGCGTCCAGGCTGGCGAGGGGCTCGTCGAGCAGGAGCAGGTCGGGGTCGCGAACGAGAGCCCGGGCCAGGGCCACCCGCTGGGCCTCCCCGCCGGAGAGGGTCTTCGGCCACTGGTGCGCGAGGTGGGCGAGCCCGACCTCGCGCAGCGCCTCCGTCGCGCGGTCCCGGGCGTCCCGCCCGACGAGACCGAAGGCGACGTTGCGCCAGGCGCGGCGCCACGGGAGCAGGCGCGGCTCCTGGAAGGCCACCGACACCCGCCGCGGCACGCGGACCCGGCCCTCCGCGCCGGGGTCGAGCCCCCCGAGGACCCGCAGGAGCGTCGTCTTGCCGGAGCCGCTGGCGCCGAGCAGGGCGACGAACTCCCCGGGGCGGACCGTCAGGTGGATCCCGCGGAGGATCTCCCGGTCGCCGAAGCGGCGGCGGATGTCCCGGGCATCGACGACGAGTGCGTGCCCGGAGGTGGTGTCGGTCGGCAGGGTCGAGGTCATCAGCCGGCCTCCAGACCCTGGCGCCAGGTCAGCAGGACCCGCTCGAGACCGCGGACGATCAGGTCCGAGAGCAGCCCGAGCAGGGCGTAGACGACCAGGCAGACGACGATCCGGTCGGTCCGCAGGTTGTCCTGGGCCCGCAGCATCAGCGACCCGATCCCGCCGTCGGAGCTGATCTGCTCGCCGACCACGAGAGCGAGCCAGGCGATCCCGAGGGCGAGGCGGAGCCCGACGAGGATGTTCGGGAGAGCGCCGGGCAGCACGACGGACCGGACCACGTGCCAGTGCCCGGCCCCGAACGTGCGGGCCGCCTCGACCAGCCGCCCGTCGACGTTGCGGATGCCGACGAGGGTGTTCACGTACACCGGGAAGCAGACGCCCAGGAAGACCAGCGCGACCTTCGGGGTGTCGCCGATGCCGAACCAGAGGATCAGCAGGGGCGTGATCCCGAGGAACGGCAGGGTGCGCAGCATCTGCATCGGGCTGTCGACGAGGTCCTCGCCGATCCGGAAGAGGCCGGAGGCCAGGGCCAGGGCCAGCCCGACCGGGACTCCGAGGGCGAGGCCCCCGGCGGCACGCTGCAGCGAGGTGAGCAGCGCCTCGTCGAGTTCGCCGGAGCCGAACATCTCCACGGCGCTGCGCGCGGTGTCCAGCGGGGAGGACAGCGTGTCCGGGGAGAGCAGCCCCGAGGTGGAGGCGACCTGCCACAGGGCCACCAGCCCGACGACGACCAGCGTGCGCCGGACCGGATGGGGGAGGCCGCGACGCCGGCGGGCCGCGCGCAGGGGGAGCTCGTGCAGTTCGGGCGCCTCCTGGGACGGGCGGGAGGAGGCGAGGGGAGGTGCGGACACGGAGGCCCTTCGTTCGTGGTGGTGGGGTGCGCACGACGACGAGCCGCGACCGCCCGGGGGCCGGGCGGCGCGGACTCGGGGGACGACCGGTCAGCGACAGAGAGTGCTGGAGATGCGCTTGAAGTCGACGTGGCGGCGCCGGGAGAACGCGGGACGACGCACGGCGTTCTCCTCTCGGTGGGTCACCGGGGCACGCTCCGGATCACTTGAGCGTGTGATCCCGCTGCCCGAGAATCAAGGCCGGGGCCGCATCGAGTGGTCTCCGTCACCGGTCGGGTGGCACTCCGCCGGGCGGGGCGGTTCCGGCCCGGTGCCCGCCCCGGTCGCGACCTGCCACCAGGCCGGAGCGCACGTCGTCGCAGGTCCGGGGTGGTCCGTGGAGTCGTGGCTCGTCGTCGGGTTCGCCGCCGGTCTGGTCATCGCCGCGGTGACGAGCCCGGTCGGGGTGTCGGGAGCGGTATTCCTGCTGCCGGTACAGCTCTCCGTCCTCGCCGTTCCGAGCCCGGCGATCACCCCGACCAACCTGCTGTTCAACGTGGTGTCCGTCCCGGGTGCCGTGGTCCGGTACCTCCGCCGCGGCCAGGTCGACCGGGCTCTCACCGGAGCCCTCGTGGCGGGCACCCTGCCCGGGGTGCTCGCCGGGTCGGTGCTGCGGGTGTTCGTCGTTCCCGGGCCGGTGGTCTTCCGGTTGCTGCTGGGCGCGTTCCTGGTCCCGCTGGGCGTCCGGCTGTGTCTGCGGTCGTCCGGGCGACGTCGGCGGCGGGACTCGCCGCCGGGACGCGTGGTTCTCGTCGTGCTCGGGAGCCTGGCCGGCGCGATCGGCGGGGTCTACGGGATCGGTGGCGGGTCGCTGCTCGGCCCGCTGCTGGTCGGGCGGGGACTGCCCGTCTCGCGGGTCGCGCCGGCCGCGCTGATGACGACCCTGCTGACCTCGGTGGTCGGAGCCGGGGCCTACACGGTGATCTCGGTGCT
Source organism: Actinomycetospora atypica (assembly GCF_042653685.1). Taxonomy (NCBI): domain Bacteria; kingdom Bacillati; phylum Actinomycetota; class Actinomycetes; order Pseudonocardiales; family Pseudonocardiaceae; genus Actinomycetospora; species Actinomycetospora atypica. The sequence goes on from NZ_JBHSIV010000002.1 coordinate 108,883, forward strand.
GGTTCCCGGCACGGGTGCAGAACCGGAATGGGCGCTGGGACTCGTCTGCGGGCTGGGCGGGTCGATCGGCGGCTACCTGGGCGCGCGGGTGCAGCGGAGCGTCAGCGAATCCGCGCTGCGGGTCGTGCTGGGTGTACTGGCCGGTGCCCTCGGGCTCGCCTACGTGATCGACGCCCTGACGGGATGATCACCGACGCGTTCTCCGGACCGTCGGGACGGGCGGCCGCCGGCCGTGCGGGCACGGCCGGCGACGCCCCTCGGATCAGACCGAGGCCGGGATCTCGGCGCGGGTCCAGTTGTTCTCGAACTCCAGCCCGCTGCGCTTGAACAGCTGGGTGACCGGGCAGCGGCGCTCGGTCTCCGAGATCAGCTGCGCGAACTGCTCCTCGGTCGCGTCGGTCTCGATGGTGGCACGCACCTCGACGCGGTCGAAGTTGGCGTTGCCCTCGGCGCCGCCCACGAGAACGGCGGTGTCGAGGTCGCCGACGATGTCGAAGTTCCAGCTCGTGACCGTGATGCCCAGGTCCTTCGCGACGAGGCTGCCGGTCACCTGGTTGCACGAGGTCAGGGCGCCGAGCGCGTAGAACAGCGGGCTCGGGGCCGAGTCCTGGCCGCCGAAGGCGGGGTAGGCGTCGGTGTGGAAGACGTGGCCGCCCTCGCCGCCGGCGGTGAGGGTCTGGTAGACGCCCGTGCCCTCGCCGTGGACGGCGAACGGGACGACGGTCTCCTTGGGCTTGATGGCCATGCTGAGGGGTCTCCTGGTGCTCGATCGGTCAACCGCTCCGCGGGTCGCGGACCGGGAGTGCGGGGAGGGGCGGATCCTCGGACGTACGTCCGGGGTGCCTCCGGGGGTTCAGCCCGGGTGACGGGGGTCGCCCGTCACCGGGCGCGGTGCAGCCGGGCGAGGACGCGGGCCTGCACGTCGCGGTGGGCCTGCCGCGCCGCCGGGTCGAGCGGGACGCGGTCTCCGGCGACCTCCGCGAGCGCCACGGCGGCCGGGTCGACGACGGGCACGAGCACGGCGAGCAGACAGCCGAGGGCCGCCGGGTGCTGGTGGTCGGGCGGCTCGCCGGGAGCGCCGCCCAGCGCGTGGAGCGCGTCGCCGAGGGCCCCGTGGCGCGTCCGGTGCCGGTTCGTCAGTTGGGCCGCGGCCTGGCCGAGGAGGGCGAGGTCGGTGGTGTCGACCGACACCACGCGGAACCCGACCGGGCCGTCCCCGGCAGCCTCGCCGAGCACCGGGTGCAGCGCTGCACCGAGCCGGTGCAGGGCCCGGTGGGCGAGGCGCCCGGCCAGGGGCACCGGGAGACCCGCGCCGACGACCGCGCCGACGGGCAGGGTCGCCGGGTCGACCGAGGCGGCGATCGCCACGGCCCGCTCGGCGTGCTGGTCCTCCGCGCGTGCGCAGGCCGCGAGGACCCGCTCGGCGGCGCCGAGCAGGGCCGCGACCTCGCCGATGACGGGCACGAGGTACGCAGCGGTCGTGACCCCGGCGAGGGCCGGGCTGCGCTCCGGGCGGGTCATCGGAGCAGGTCCCGGGCGGTGAGCAGGGCCAGGTAGGCGTCCTCGAGGTCGCCGGCGGCGAGGTGGGCGCACGCGACGCGCACCGCGGGGACGGCCGCGACCGGACCGTCCTCGCCGACCCGTTCGACGGCGTCCCGGAGCGCCTGGTCGATCTGACGGCGCGCGGCGTGCCCGGCGGCACCGTCGACCTCCTCGAGGCGGATCACGGCCGCGACGACGACGCGCAGCAGGGAGGACGAGGGGTGGGCGCGCCGGGCATGGCGGGCGCGCGTGGGCTTGGGATCGGACAGCGGGGGATCGGACAGCAGGGTCACGTCGGAGCCGTTTCGTGGAGCGCCGCGGACAGCGGCGTCAGGGGAACGGCATCGTCGGGAAGTTCGCGGAGCGACGCCGTTCAGGACCGGGGGCGGCAGGGACCCGGCCGACAGGAGGTGCCGGTGAGGCGGCACAGGTCGACGTGGAGGCGTCGTACCAGCGTCTGCCCCACGGTCACGGGCTCCAGTCTGGTCGACGCGCGGCCGGAGGCCAAGACGGTCACAGCAGCGGGAGGACGCCCTCCCCGAACTGGTAGGCCTCCTCGAGGTGCGGATAGCCCGACATGACGAACTCGTCGATCCCCAGCTCGTGGTACTCGGCGATGCGTTCCGCGACCTGCTCGTGGCTCCCGACGAGCGCGGTGCCGGCGCCGCCGCGCACGAGCCCGATCCCGGCCCACAGGTTGGGGCTGATCTCGAGGTCGTCGGCCGAGCCGCCGTGCAGGGCGAGCATGCGCTGCTGGCCCACCGACTGGCTGGTGCGCAGCGCGGCCTGGGCGCGCTCGATCGCGGCGGGCTCGAGGGAGTCGAGCAGTCGCCGGGCCTGGGCCCACGCCTCCTCGGCGGTGTCGCGGGTGATCACGTGCAGCCGGATCCCGAACCGGACCGTCCGGCCCAGCTCGTCGGCGAGCTTGCGCACCCGCCCGATCTTCTCCGCGACCCCGGCCGGGGGCTCGCCCCAGGTCAGGTAGACGTCGGCGTGCCGGGCGGCCACCGGGAGGGCGGCGTCGGACGAGCCGCCGAAGTAGATCGGCGGCGTCGGGTCGGGCGGGGCGTAGGTGGACGCCCCGACGACGCGGTACTGGTCGCCGGAGAAGTCGAACGGCTCCGCGCCCCACGCGCCGCGGAGCACCGTCAGGAACTCGTCGGTGCGGGCGTAGCGCGAGTCGTGGTCGGCCCAGTCGCCGAAGCGCTGCTGCTCGACGGCGTCGCCACCGGTGACGATGTTGAGCATCAGCCGGCCGTCGGAGATGCGCTGGTAGCTCGACGCCTGCTGCGCGGCCAGGGTCGGCGAGATCAGGCCGGGGCGGAACGCGACGAGGTAGCGCAGCGTGCGGGTCTCGCGCAGAAGTGCCGCCGTGGTGATCCAGGCGTCCTCGCAGAACGACCCCGTGGGCGTCAGGACCCCGACGAAGCCGAGGTGCTCGGCCGCGCGGGCGACCTGGGCGAGGTAGTCGATGTCGGCGCCGCGGGAGGCGTCGTCCACGTCCCCGCGGTCGGCGTGGCGGCGCGCGACGATGCCGCGCGAGTCGCCGGAGGTCGGGAGGAACCAGTGGGGGGTGATCATGGTGTGCGCTACGCGCCCGAGAGCACTGATCCGTGCTGGAACACGGATCACTGCTCACACGGGCGTAGCCCACCTCCCTTCGAATCGGCGGTCGATCACGTCGGCGAAGCGCACCCGCCCGGGGATCACCCCGGCGTCGGAGAAGGCGTCGGCGAGGTCCTGCTGGGAGGAGACGAGACGCTCGTCCATCGGCACGGGCAGGTCGGGGCCGCGGTTCGTGGCGGCCGTCGTCACCGCGATCGGGAGCTTGGTCTCGGCGCTCCATGACCGCGCCCGCTCGTCGCGGTGGGTGTCGGAGTAGCGCATGGCGGCGTCGACGCGGCGGACGTAGTCGGCCAGTGCGGCCTGCTGCCGCGGGTCGGCCAGGGTGGCGTTGCTCGCGACCTGGAACGAGTAGCCGTTCGCGGTGCCCGTGCCGTCGGCGATCACCCGCGCGCCGGTCTCGAGCTGGGCCTGCGACACGTAGGGGTCCCACACCGCCCACGCGTCGATCTGTCCCTGCTTGAACGCGCCGTAGGCGTCGGCGGGGGAGAGGTAGGTGGGGTCGACGTCGTCGATCGACATGCCCGCCTGCCGCAGGGTCAGCAGCAGCTGCCCGTGCGCCGAGGTGCCCTTGCCGACCGCGATGCGCGCGTCGCGCAGGTCCTCGACCCGGCGCAGCGGCGAGTCGCGCGGCGCCAGGATCGCGTCGCTGACGACGTTGCCCTGGGCGGCGGCGACCAGCTGGACCCGCGCCTTCGCCGCGGCCGCGAAGATCACCGGGGTGTTGCCGGTGTAGCCCACGTCGATCGCCCCGGCCCGCGCCGCCTCGATCAGCGGCGGGCCGGCGCTGAAGGTCGTCCACTCCACGCGGTAGGGAGCGCCGGCCAGCCCGTTCGCGGCCTTGAGCAGCGACTGGATGCCGCCCTTCTGGTCGCCGACCCGCAGCACCACGCCGGTCGGGTCGGCGGCCGGCTGCACCGGCGGCCGCGAGATCGGGACCGAGGAGCACCCCGCGGCGACCGCCGCGAGCGGCGCGAGGGCGAGGAAGCTACGCCGGCGCATCGATCACTCCCAGCTCGCGGAGCACCGTGGCGCGGAGCGCGCCGACGTCGGTGCGCGGGCGGGGGCCGGGGGCGTGGTCGGCCACGATGCGGCCCTCGTCGAGCACCAGCACCCGGTCGGCCAGCGAGATGGCCTCGTCGACGTCGTGGGTCACCAGCAGGATCCCCGGGCGGTGGCGCTCCCACAGGTCGAGCACGAGGTCGTGCATCGCGATCCGCGTCAGCGCGTCCAGGGCCCCGAAGGGTTCGTCGAGCAGGAGCAGTTCGGGTTCCCGGACGAGGGCCCGCGCGAGCGAGGCGCGCTGCGCCTCCCCGCCGGAGAGCGTCAGTGGCCACGCGTCGGTGCGCTCGGCGAGGCCCACCTCGGCCAGCGTGTGGTCGACGTCGGCGTCGGTACGCAGGCCCAGCGCGACGTTCTCCCGGACGCTGCGCCACGGCAGCAGCCGCGGCTCCTGGAAGGCGACCGCCACCGACCCCGGGACCTCGACGGTGCCCGAGACCTCCGACGACGAGGTGTCGTCCAGCCCCGCCAGCACGCGCAGCAGCGTCGACTTGCCCGAGCCGCTGCGCCCGAGCAGCGCGACGAACTCGCCGGCGCCGACGGTCAGGTCGAGGTGGTCGAGGACCCGGCGCCCGGCGAACTCCCGGACGAGGCCGGCGACCCGTGCGGCGCTCACGCCTGCACTCCCCGCCACCGCAGGGCGCGCCGCTCGATGCGCCGCACCAGCGCGTCGGTCCCGAGCCCGAGCAGGGCGTAGACGACGAGCCCGACGACGATCACGTCGGTCCGCAGGAACTCCCGCGCGTCCATGATCAGGTACCCGAGCCCGGAGTCGGCCGACACGGTCTCGGCCACGACGAGCGAGAGCCAGGCGATCCCGAGCGAGAGCCGCAGCCCGGTCAGCGCCGAGGGCAGGGCGCCGGGGATGACGACGTGGCGCAGCACCTCGCGCCGGTCGAACCCCGACACCTGCGCCATCTCCAGGAGCTTCGGGTCGACGCCCCGCACCCCGGCGTGGACGTTGAGGTAGATCGGGAACAGCACCCCGAGCGCCACCAGCAGGATCTTCGGCGTCTCCTGCACCCCGAACCACAGGATGAACAGCGGGACGAGCGCGAGGTGCGGCAGCGTCCGCAGCATCTGCACCGGCGGGTCGATCAGCAGCCCGCCCCAGTGCGAGAGCCCCGACCACACCCCGAGGACCACGCCGAGGACGGCCCCGAGGGCGAACCCGACGATCACCCGCCCCAGCGAGACGAACAGTCCCTCGGGCAGCTCCCCGCTGACGGTGACGTCCCACGCGGCCTGCACCACGCGCAGCGGCGAGGCGAGCTCGTCCTCCGCGAGCAGGCCGGTCGTGGACGCGAGCTGCCAGAGCACGAGGATCGCCACCGGCGAGATCCAGCGTTTCCAGGCGACGCGTTCCCGACGACCGCCCGGTGCGGGGCGGGCGTCGACGGGTGCGGTGGCGCGCGCGGGCGCGCCGGACAGGGTGGTGGACACACGGGCTCCGGAGGTCAGGGACGAGGGGCGTGCGGCTTCCTCTATCCCTGACAGGTGCAGGAATCGGTGCGCATGAGGTCGACGTGGCGACGCCACGCGAACGACCAGCCCCGAGTCACACCCCGATCGTGCGCAACCGGGCGCCGCATTGCAACCCGATGTGAGGTGCCTACAGGTCGACGACGGGCCGCAGTGCCCGGGTGGCGACGACGCTGATGACCGCCGTGAGCACGAGATAACCGCAGGCCAGCCACGGCGAGCCGCCCGCGAGGGCGAGCAGCGAGGTGAGGATCAGCGGGGTGAGACCGGAGGCGTAGATGCCGGAGCCCTGGTAGACGAGCGACATCCCGGTGTAGCGGGTGCGGGTGGGGAAGAGCTCCGCGAACAGCGTCGACTCCGCGCCCGACTGGACGCCGTAGACCGCGCCGAGCATGAGGACGAGCACGATGACGACCACCGTCAGCGAGCCGGTGCCGAGCCCGAGGAACGCCGGGTAGACACCGACGCCGAACGCGGCGCAGCCGGCGGCGAACACCGCGCGGCGCCCGAAGCGGTCGGCGAGGAGCCCGGCGAGCGGCACCACGGCGGCGCTGGCCAGGCCGGCGATCGTCACCGCGACCAGGATCCCGGTCCGCGGCATCCCCACCGTCATGACGGCGTAGGTCAGGACGAACACGCCCCAGGTGTTGAAGGCCGCGCCCTCCGCCCAGCGGGCGAGCAGCCCGAGCACCAGGTTGCGACGCGAGGGGGCGTCGCGGACCACCTCGACGACCGGCACCCGGGCGACGTCGGCGTCCTCCTGCATCTTCCGGAACGCCGGCGTCTCGAGGACCTTGAGCCGCACGACGAGCCCGACCACCACCAGGAGCAGGCTGACGAGGAACGCGATCCGCCAGCCCCAGTCGAGGAAGGCCTCGTCGTCCATCGCGGAGCCGAGCAGGGCGAACGCGCCGGTGCCGAGGGCGAGGCCCAGGCCGAGGCCGATCTGCGGGCTCGATCCCCACAGACCCCGCCGGCCCGGCGGGGCGTACTCCACGGCCATCAGCACGGCGCCGGCCCACTCCCCGCCGAGGGCGATGCCACCGAGGACGCGGAAGAGGACGAGCAGCAGCGGCGCCCAGATGCCGATCGAGGCGTAGGACGGCAGCACGCCGATGAGCGCGGTCGCGACCCCGGCCAGGGCCATCGTCGCGACGAGGGTCGCCTTGCGGCCCACCCGGTCCCCGAGGTGGCCGAACAGGATCCCACCGATGGGTCGCGCGACGAAGCCGACGGCGAAGGTGGCGAAGGAGAGCAGGGTCCCGACGGTCTCGTTCCCGGCCGGGAAGAAGAGCTTCGGGAACACGATGCTCGCGGCGGTGGAGAAGAGGAAGAAGTCGTACCACTCGATCGTCGTGCCGATCAGCGACGCGGCCACGACCGTCCGGGCCTGGTCCGGGGTGTCGCTGCGTTCGGTGTCGGTGGTGTCGGTCGTCGTCATGGGGTGTCCTCGCAGGACGGGGCCCGTCGCGGCAGCGGGACGGGGGACGGGAGGGGGACACGTGCGCGGGCGCGGCCGGGCTGCCCGCCGGACGGCGGGAGCGGCGCATGCGTCAGCGGCGACAGCCCTGGGTGGTGAGGCGGCCCTGGTCGACGTGCCGACGCCACACGAGGGGCACGCGGGGGAGGACATGGGGCGCACGACGCAGCGGCGCGACCCCCCGGGACATGAGGGCAGAGTGCCCAGCACGCGGTCTCGTGACACGGCGGGACGGAGTCCACCGGGCCCGACGCCCCTCTCGGAGGTCGACGACCTCCGAGAGGGGGTAGGTCACATCAGCTGGTGGTCGGCGCCGGCAGCTTCGGCAGCGCGGTGTTGGGGTCGAACCCGAGGGCCCGGGGCAGCGGGACCGGCAGGCCGGCGGGGTTCACGAGCAGGGGGACCGGGACGCGGTAGATGCGCTCGCAGTTCGAGAACTTGTCGCCCGGGTCGCCGAAGCAGGTGTCGTTGCCGGGGCCGCCGTCGACGATGTCGTCGTTGCCCAGGTCGGAGGCGTTGAGGACGTCGTTGCCCGGCCCGCCGTACTCCTTGTCCTGGTCGTTGAGGAACGGGTCGTTGATCAGGTCGTCGCCCTCGTCGCCGTAGAGCGTGTCGCTGTCGAAGATGCCGTCCATCGAGTCGTTGCCCCGGCCGCCGTGGACCGTGTCGTCGCCCGGTCCGCTGGTCAGCGCGGCCTCCGGGTCGACGAACGCGGTGAACTCGCAGGGCACGTTGTCGTCGCCGTCGTCGCCGAACTGCAGCGAGTTGCCGCCACCACCGTCGATGCAGTCCCGGCCCGGGCCGCCGTGGGCGTCGTCGCTGGCACCCTGCAGGAAGATGAGGTTCTGCTCGATGTCGTCGTCCCCGGCCCCGCCGAAGATGTGGTCCACCAACTGGCCACCGATGAGGGTGTCCGACTGCGGGGTGCCGTTGCACGTACCGCCCTGCAGGTTGTTGCAGAGGATGACGGGCTTGAGCGGGTTGGTCGGCGGGATCACCGGCGCGGCGGAGGCCATCGCGCCGGCCGCGGTGAGGGGGATGACGATCGTGGTCGCCGCGACCGCGATCCATCGCTTCTTGATCATGGGATGTCCTTCGGGGAGCAGGGATGACCGGACGCGACGGTCCGACACGAGCGGACGGCGATGCCGCCCGTGCCGTGGACAGGCGCGCCGGGACTCGGGGGAGGTGCATCGAGCGGCGCCGTTCCGCGCGGGGAGACGCCGGGAACGGACGACGATCAGGCAGCGGCCGGGCGAGATGCCCGTGCCGGGATGCCGTCGGGCGAGCGCGGGCGCAGTGCCCCGCCCGTCAGTGCAGCGCTGCGGTCACCGGTCGTCGTGGGTGGCGACGCCGGTGCCGGGTGCGGCCCGGTCGGAGATCACCGACAGAGCGCGCTGCAGGTGCGCAGGAGATCCACGTGTCGCCGCACGGCGGCGAACAGGAGGTGGATGCGCACGAGGAGAACGGTCGCAGGTGGACGAGAAAGGGTCAAAGCGGCGTAAGGACTGAGCCGGTCGTACCAGTCCGGACGACCGTCCGGACGTGTGATGTGAGTCATCGAGAGATCGCCCGACCAGGGTCTTCCCGGCGGCGGCGCTCCCGGCGTGGTGACCGGCGACACAGGTGCGTACCCGTCCGAACGGACGGCCGAGGAGAGGGCCGCGCCGTCGTCGGTCAGGGCGTCGCGGTCTCCAGCGCGGCCGCGAGGTCGGCGAGGAGGTCGTCGGGATCCTCCAGGCCGACCGAGAGCCGCAGGTGCCCGTAGCGGCGGAACTCCTCGGGCCAGTGGGCGGCCCGGGCCCCGTGGGGTCCGACGTGCACGATCAGCGACTCGTCGTGCCCCACCGACACCGCCGAGGTGATCACGCGCAGGTCCGCGACGAAGCGGTTCTGCCGGTCGGCGTCGCCGTCCAGCGCGAAGGCCATCACGGCACCGGGCGGCTCGCCCGCGAACAGCCGCGCGGCGAGCTCGTGCTGGGGGTGCCCGACGAGGCCCGGGTAGGCCACGTAGGCGACCTCGGGTCGCGAGGCGAGGAACTCCGCGACCCGTCGCGCCGACGCGAGGTGCTGGCGCAGGCGCAGCGGGAGCGTGATCGCGCCCCGGGAGATCAGCCACGCGTTGAACGGTGAGATCACCCCGCCGACGTCGACCATCGCGTCGGCGCGCAACGGGTCGAGCAGCTCGGTCGCGCCGATCACCACCCCGCCCATGGCGTCGCCGTGGCCGTTCACGAACTTCGTCAGGGAATGCACGACGAGGTCCGCGCCGGCGGCGAGCGGCCGGTACAGCGGCGGCGGCGTGAAGGTCGAGTCGACCGAGAGCAGCGCGCCCGCCGCGTGCGCGATCTCCGCGAGGGCGCCGATGTCACACACCCTCGTCGTGGGGTTCGCGACCACCTCGGTGTGCACGAGCTTCGTCGTCGGGCGGATCGCCGCGCGCACCGCGTCGGGGTCGGAGGTGTCGACGAACGTCGCCTCCACCCCGTACCGCGCGGGCAGGATGTCGGCGAAGAGTCGCCACACGGCCTCGTAGGTGACGTCGGAGACCACCGCGTGGTCGCCGGTGCGCAGCAGCGTGAAGAACACCGCGTGCAGGGCGGCCACCCCGGAGGCGAGGACCACCGCGTCCTCGCCGCCCTCGAGCCGGGCGAGCTTGCGCTGCAGGGCGAGCTGGTTGGCGCCGGAGTTGCGGGTGTAGAGCGGGGTGTCGAACGACGACCAGGACAGCTGCGAGGGATCGTCGGGCAGCGCGTAGGAGTTCGCGAGCACCAGCGGCGTGCGGATGGCGCCAGTGCCCGGGTCGACGGCGTTGCCGGCGTGCACCGCCTGGGACGCGACCGCGAGGGTCTCGGGCCGTTCCTTGTCCGGTCGCGTGCTCACCCGGCCAGTCTGGGGCAGTGCACGACGAACGCCCGGCCCCACCGGGTGGTGGGGCCGGGCGTCGTCGGGAAGGCGATCAGTTGTCGGTGCTCTCCGAGCTCGAGGAGCCGCTCTCCGAGCCGGTGCCCGACTGCTCGCTGCTCTCGGAGCCGCCGGTCGAGCCGGAGCCGTCCGAGCCGCTGGAGGAGGAGTCGACCGGGCCGGTCCCGACCTCCGTGGTGCCGGCCGGGGCGGTGTCGGCGGAGCCGCCGGTGGGGCAGATCGGGGCCTGCTGGGCAGAATCGGTGACGACCTTCTGGCAGACGGCGGTCACCGGGGCCTGGCCGGTGGCGGGCTCGGGGTCCGTGGCCGGGGCTCCCTGCGGGGTCTGGCCGTCGGTGCCGGCGGGGGTCTGGCCGTCGGTGCCGGCAGCGGCCTCGGCGTCGACTCCGGCCGGGGTCTGGGCGTCCGGGCCGGCGACGGTCTCGTCGTCCTTCTTCGACGCCGACTTCTTCGCCGAGTCGTCGGCCGCCTGCTTGGCCTTCGCGGCGTTGTCCTCGGCGATCTTGGCGACGTTCTCGTCGTTGCGGGCCTTGGACTCGGCGTTCTTGAGCTGGCTCTCGGCGGTGTCGGCCTCCTCGTCGGCCTTGCTCGCGTCGTTGCGGGCCGTGATCAGTGCGGTGGCGGCGTTCGCCTGCTCGGCCTTGGCGGCCGCGAGGGCCGCCTGGGCCCGCTCGACCTTCGCGCGGTCCGGCGGGAAGGAGAGGAAGGCGTCGTTCAGGTCGGTCTGTGCCTTCGCCGCGGCTCCGTTCGCCGCATTGGCCCGCGCCGTCGCCGTCGTCTCGAGGCCGGCGAGGCGGTCGGCCTCGCCGCGGAACACCCGGGCGTTGACGCCGAGGCTGTCGGCGTTCGCGCGGGAGTCCGTGGCTTCCTGGCGGGCCTGGTCGGCGAGCTTCTTCTGCTCCTCGGCCTTCTTGACCAGGGCGGGGTCGGGGGTCGGGACCGTGACCGGCGGCTTGTTGGGGCCGGGGACAGGCTTGGGGTCGGGCTTGCCGGGGATGACGACGACGCGGCTGTTGTCGATCGAGGTGAAGCGGTAGTTCGTGATCTGCCGAGTGGTGGGGACGACGGTGACGGCCGCGGCGGTCTGCGGGCCGGCGGAGAGCGGGTTGCCGTTGAAGCACTTGACGGTGGGCTCGCCGTAGGAGTTCACGAGCACCGCGGTGCCGGCGGCGAGGACGACGGGCTCCTCGACGAAGGCGCCCTCCCGGAAGGGGTGGTCGGTGACGCTGGTGGCGGCACGCAGGACGACCGGGGAGAGGGAGTCGACGAAGGCGGGGACGTCGGCGGCGTCGAGGCCGAACACCCCGCCCCAGGCGGCGAGCTTGGCGGGGTCGGCCTGGAGCTGGACGAGGAAGGCGGCGTCGTCGCAGCTCGGCGGGGTGGTGGCGGCGTAGAGGCCGGCGGTGTCGCCGGATCGGGGGCCGTCGGCGGCGACGGTGGCGACCTGCGGGGCGTCGGTGCCGAAGGGGCTGGTGGTGGGGTCGGCGCCGGCGAAGCTGGTGGCCTGCAGGGCGGGGGAGGAGGAGCCGGAGAGCGAGTACCACGCACCGGCGCCCCCGACGACGAGCCCGGCGGCGACGAGCCCGGCGATGATCTTCCCGGCGACCGGACGCTTCTTCGGCAGCGGCGCGGCGGGCGGGGGCGGCACCGGGCCGTGGAACTGGTGGCCGGGGAACTGCTGATCGGGGAACTGCTGACCGGGGAACTGCTGCCCGGGGAACTGGTGCCCGGGGACCAGCTGCGGGCCGACGCCCCGTCCGAACGGCCGGCCCCCGACCTGCGGAGCGCCGACCTGCTGGGCCGCGTATCGGGGAGCCCCGAACTGCGGGCCGCGCTGCTGCTGCTGGTGGTGGACGTTGCGGGGGGCGAAGGACGTGGTCATCGGGGGCTCCTCGGTCCGGCGGGGCCTCGGCGACCCCGTCCTGCTGATGGGAGAAGCCTGTCGCGATCGGGCGCGCGCAACGATCGTGCGAACCCCCGAGCCACCCGGGGACGACCCACCTCCTCACGTAGGGACAGCCCTACCCGGAAGGGGCACGATGGTGAGCATGCGCAAGCTCGTGGCTCTCGAGGAACACATGGTCACCCCGGCGATCGCCGAGGCCTGGCGGACGGCGCCGACGTCGGAGCGCGAGCGCGCCGACGCGACCGGCGTCATGGACTCCCCGCTCGGGGACCTGCTGCTCGACCTCGGTGAGGGCCGGCTCGCCGCGATGGACGACCAGGGCATCGACGTGCAGGTCCTCTCGGTCACCACCCCCGGCGTCCAGAACCTCGAACCGGGGCGTGCGGTCCCGCTGGCCACCGCGGCCAACGACGCCATCGCCGGCGCGATGGCCGCCCATCCCGGCCGGTTCGACGGCTTCGCCACCCTGCCGACCTCCGACCCGGAGGCCGCCGCCGCCGAGCTCCGCCGCGCGGTCACCGATCTGGGGCTCGCGGGGGCAATGCTCTACGGCCGGACGGGCCTGGTGAACCTCGACGACCCACGCCTCGAGCCGATCTGGGCCGCCGCGGCGGAGCTCCACGCCCCGATCTACGTCCACCCCCAGCAGCCCGTCGAGCCGGTCCGCGACGCCTACTACACCGGGTTCGACCCCACCACCGACTCCGTCCTCGCGAGCGCCGCGATCGGCTGGCACTACGAGACCGGCATGCAGGTGCTCCGCCTGATGCTGTCCGGCGCGTTCGACCGGCACCCCGACCTACAGCTGATCGTCGGCCACTGGGGCGAGGTCGTGCTGTTCTACCTCGACCGCATCGCGTTCGCGTCCGGCCGCTTCGGCGTCGACCTGCGCCGCCCGCTCACCGACTACTTCCGCGAGAACCTCTCCTACACGGGCAGCGGCAGCACCACGCAGCGCCTGCTGCGCTGGACGATCGAGATGGTGGGGGTCGAGCGGGTGATGACCGCGGTCGACCACCCCTTCATCGACAACTCCGGCGGGGCCGCCCGGCGATTCCTCGACGAGGCCGACCTCACCGACGCCGAGAAGGACGCGATCGGGTCCGGGAACTGGGAGGCCCTCCGTCCGCGGCGGTAGACCGCCCACGACGAGACCCCCGGTGCCGATCGGCACCGGGGGTCCCTGCGCTGAAGGTGTCAGCCCGCGTCGCCCTGGGCCTCACCACCGCTCGCGGACCCGCTCTCCGACGACGAGCCGGTCGACGACGATCCCTCCGACGAGGAGCCCTCCGAGGAGCCTCCGGTCGTCGACCCACCGTCCGTCGAGGTGCCGGCCGGGGCCTGCTCGACCTGCGGCTGGACGGGCGAGGGGTCGGTGTCCGTCGGGCAGGTCTCGGCGATGACGCCGGTTCCGCAGACCCGGCCATCGATCCCGCCCTGGGGAGTGGCCGGCTTCTGAGCGATGCCGTCCTGGTTGAGCACCGTGCCGTCGGGCAGCGTGGTCGTCCCGTCGGGGTTGAGCACGGCGCCGTCGGGCAGGTTCGTCGGGCCCTGACCCGACGTGCGGATCGAGCCGTCGGGGTTGAGCACCGTGCCGTCGAGCAGGGTGACGTTGCCCTTGGCGTCGACGACCGCGCCCTCCGGGAGCTTGGTGGTGTCCACGGTCCCGTCGGCCTTGAAGGCCAGGCCCTTGCCTGCGAGCGCGTTCCCGTCCACGCCCCCGTTCTGCGCAGCGTCCTTGTTCTCGACGAGGGCGTTGACGTTGCCCTTCGTGCCGGCCTCCGGCGTGACACCGCCGTCGGTGCCGATGGTGCCGACCCCCGGCACGGTGGTCGGGGTGCGCGTCGAGCCGTCGGGGTTCTTGACCTGCCCGGTGACGGGGTCGATGACCGACCCGTCGGGCTGGACGACGCTCCCGGTCGGCACCGGGACGGTCGACTTGACCGTGCCGTCCCGCCCGATCGTCAGGACCGGCGAGGTGCTGCCGGGCCGGAAGACGGTGAAGGTGCCGTCGAAGTTCCACTGGACCACCCGCCCGGGCTTGGCGGGGCTGATGGTGCCGTTCGCGTTGATGGTGACGTCGCCGAGTCCGGGGATGTTGCTCTTGACCGGCAGGCGCTCGGTCCCGTTGATGTTGAAGATCTTGCCGTCGGGGTGCTGGACCGCACCGTCGGGGAAGGTCCGGCTGTTCGGCGGGTGCTTCACGTCGACCTCGGGCTTGATGACGTCCCCGTTCTTGTCGAGGATGCGCCCGTCGGACAGGCGGATGGTGCCGTTGTAGTTCCGGGTCGCGGTCAGCGCCAGCTGGCCCTGCGGATTGGTCGCGGGCGCCGGGTTCGGGGTGTTCGGACCCGGCTGCGTCTTGACCGGCGCCGGGGCCGGCGCGTTCGTTCCCGGACTGACGACCGTCAGCGTCCGCTGCGGCGCCGGGGCCGGCGTGACCCGGATCGTGCGCTCGGCGGTGAAGCCGCTCCACGCGGTCCCGACGACGGTGCCGGTGTCGTTCGACGAGGTCGCCGCACCCAGCGGGTTGCCGTTCTGGCACTTCACGGTGGGCTCGCCGTAGCTGTTGACCATCACCGCGGTGCCGGCCTGCAGCACCGCCGGGTAGGGCTGGAACGCGCCCTGGGAGAAGCCGTACTCGGTGACGGCGATGTCGGCGCGCAGGGTCACCGTGGTCAGGCTCGTGACGTAGGCGCCGATACCGTTCGGCTCGACGTTCAGCGGACGGCCCCAGGCCGCCGCCTTGGCCGGGTCGGCCGTGAGCTGGGCGATCAGCGCCTGGGTGTCACAGGCGGGCGCGGCCGGGTCCTGGGCGTAGAGCCCGCCGGTGTTGCCGGCCTGCGGGCCGGCGGCGTTCTCGGGACTGGCGACGTTCTGCACGTCGTCGCCGACCGGGGCGGTGAACGGCATGGCCCCCGCGGAGGACACGCTCTCGAGCTGCACCTGCGCGGTCCCGGCGTCGGCGCTCCCGGAGAGGCCCACCCAGGCGACGGCGCTGACGGCGACGATCGCGGTCGCGGCTCCGACCTTGAGGCGCCAGGTCGGGCGCCGCTGCCCGGGGGCGCGGGGCCCGCGGAGGGCCTCGGGAAACGGCTGGTCGATCGGCGGCTGGGGGAAGGGGTGGCCGTGGTGCGGGGGCATCGGCTGGTGCGGCACACCCGGGCCGTACGGCGGACGGGCGGCGGTCGGGTGAGCGACGGGGAACCGCGGGTAGGGGTGCTGGTCGGCGCGCATCGGAGTCTCCAGGGTCTCGGTGCCGGTCCCCGGTGGGACCGGGTGTTGCGGACTGGAGAAACCATCGCGTTCTTCGGGCGCCGTGCCATTGAGGTCATCCCTCCACCCGAGGGGGAGACGCCCCGCGTCTCGGGGTGGGGGTGCCCCTACCGGCCCGTGCGCACTAATCCGTGTCCAGGCACGGATCAGTGCTCACAAGCGCGTCAGCGCACCTCTCGTGACCAGGCCCGCCAGCCGCCCGTCCCGCACGACGTGGAACACGGAGGCATCGTCGGGAACGCGGGCGAGGGCGTCGGCGGCGGTCTCGCCGACGCCGACCCCCACCGGCGGGGTCGGCGCCGGTCCCACGACGCCGGAGCCGGTCAGCTCGTCGGCGGTGAGCAGGGCGAGCACCTCGCCCGCGGCGGGCGGGAAGCGGTCGGAGCGTCCGGCGAGCACCACCGGCAGGGCGGGCTGTCCCGACGATGCGAGCGCCTCCCGTGCCTCGGCGGCCGGCGTCCCCACCGGCACCGTGACCACCGGGGAGACGAACGTGTCGAGGTCGCCGTCGAGGAAGCCCTGGCGGCGGCACCACGTGTCCGAGTGGTACTTCGAGAGGTAGGCGCGCCCGGAATCGGGGAGCAGCACGACGACGCAGTCGCCGGTCACCTGCCGGGCCACCGCGAACGCCGTGCCCGACGAACCGCCGACCAGCAGCCCCTCGGTGCGCGCGAGCGAGCGGCACGCGTGGACGGAGTCGCGGTCGGGGACCGAGAAGATCTCGTCGACGACGTCGCGGTGGTAGGACTCGGGCCACAGGTCGTCGGCCGTCTGCGGGTGCACGTAGTGCCCGGCCGCCTCCACCGCGAACGGCGAGCCGTCCCCGCCGCCGTAGGCCGAGGTCACGGGGTCGGCGCCGATCACCCGCACCCGGCCGCCGGAGGCCTCCTTGAGGTACCGGCCGGTCCCCGAGATCGTGCCGCCGGTCCCGATGGTCGCCACGAAGTGCGTGACTCGCCCCTCGGTGGCCTCCCAGATCTCCGGGCCCGTCGTCCGGAAGTGCACCGCCGGGTTGGCCGGGTTGTCGTACTGGTCGGCCCGCCACCCGCCCGGGCGGTCGTCGGCGATCCGCTGGGCGTACCGCATGACGTGGTTCGGATGTTCTCGCGGCAACGCCGACGGGGTCAGCACCACCTCGGCCCCGTACGCCCGCAGGGCGTCGAGCTTCTCGACCGCGGTCTTGTCGGGCAGCACGCACACCATCCGGTAGCCGCGTGCCGCCGCGACCTGGGCGAGGCCGAGGCCCGTGTTGCCCGAGGTCCCCTCGACGATCGTCCCGCCCGGCCGCAGCGCACCCGAGGCCTCGGCGTCGAGCACCATCGACAGCGCCGCCCGGTCCTTCACCGAACCGCCCGGGTTGAGGTACTCGAGCTTCGCGTGGACGGCCGTGTGCTGCAGCCGGACCAGGGGCGTGCCGCCGACGAGGTCGAGGAGACCGGTCACGACTGCGACAGCGCCCGGACCGGCTGCAGGCCGAGGTTCTCGCGCAGCGTCGTCCCCTCGTACTCGGTGCGGAACGAGCCCCGCTCCTGCAGCAGCGGCACCACCTTCTCGACGAACGGGTCCATCCCGCCGGGCGTGATGTGCGGGACCAGGACGAAGCCGTCGGAGGCGTCGGACTGCACGAAGTCGTCGATCGTCTCGGCCACGCGCTCGGGGGTCCCGACGAAGGTGTGCCGCCCGTTCTTCGCGATCACCACCTCGCGCAGCGACCAGCCGTTGGCCTCGCCGAGCTCGCGCCACTCGCGCGCGGTCGCGACCGGGTCGCGGTACATCCGCACGCTCGCGCGGCCCTTCGAGAAGTGCTGGCCGGAGTCGACGTCGTCCTCGGTCTTCGGGTCGAAGGCCGGCACCGGCCCGTCGGGGTCGACGTCGGAGAGGTCGCGGTTCCACACCTGCTCGGCGAACGCGATCGCCGTGGCCGGGCTGACCTGCTGGTACTGGACCTCGCGGGCGTTCTCGGCGGCCTCGTCCTCGGTGTCGCCGAGCACGAACGTCGCCGCCGGCAGGATCTTGAGGTCTTCGTGACGACGGCCGAACTTCGCCAGCCGGGCCTTCACGTCCGCGTAGAACTCCTGGCCCGCGGTCTTCTCCGCGTGCCGGGTGAAGATCGCGTCGGCGCTCGCCGCGGCGAACTCCCGGCCGTCCTCGGAGTCCCCGGCCTGGATGATCACGGGGTGGCCCTGCGGGCTGCGCGGCAGCGGGAAGCGGCCGGTGATGTCGAACTGGTCGGTGTGGATGTCGAACTCGCCGCCGTCGGTGTCCCAGAGGCGCTTGATGACGTCGAGCATCTCCTGGGCGCGCAGGTAGCGCTTGTCCTTGGGCAGGTAGCCGCCGCGGCGGAAGTTCTCGCCGGTGAACTCGTCCCAGCTGGTGACGACGTTCCAGGCGGCCCGGCCGTCCGAGAGGAAGTCGAGCGAGGCGAGCTTGCGGGCCACGTCGAGCGGCTCGTTGAACGTCGAGTTCACCGTGCCGGCCAGACCGATGTGCGAGGTGACCGCGGCCATCGCCTGCAGGATCGAGAGGTTGTCGGGGCGCCCCATCACGTCGAGGTCGTAGATCTTGCCGCCCTGCTCGCGCAGGCGCAGGCCCTCGGCGAGGAACAGGAAGTCGAACAGGCCCCGCTCGGCGGTCTGCGCGAAGTGGCGGAACGACTCGAAGTCGATGTGGCTGCCCGACGCCGGGTCGCTCCAGACCGTCGTGTTGTTGACGCCCGGGAAGTGCGCGGCGAGGTGGATCTGCTTCTTGGTCATCGGACGGCTCCGGCGTAGCGGTCGGCGGGCTTGTCGAGGCCGAGCAGCCCGCGCAGGGTGTCGGCCTCGTACGCGGTGCGGGTCAGGCCGCGGCGGGCAAGCTCCGGGGCGAGCTCGCGGGTGATGCGGGGCAGGTCGTGCTCGGTGACGGCGGGTCGCAGGCGCGCCCCGTCGAGTCCTGCCGCGGCCCAGGCCTCGAGCCGGTCCGCGACGTCGCTGACGGTCCCGGCGAGCACGGCGGCGTCGGTGCGCAGGGTCTTCTCGGCGTCGAGGCGCGACCACCGGGTCTGCGCCGTGGTGGCGTCGTCGTCGAGGAACACGAGCAGGTCGCCGAGGACCTTCGTCGGGACCTCTCGCCCGATCTCGGCCTCCGCCGCGCGCACGGCGCGCAGCGTGGTGCCCGCGTCGCCGGTCGGGCCCTCGTGGCCCTCGCCGTCGGGGGTCGTGAACACGACGTCCGCCGCCCGCGCACCGAGCCGGTAGGCGCGCTGCACGTGGGCGAGCGCGGTGACGATCGGCTGCCCCTGCGGCGGGCGCGGGGTGATCGACGGGCCGCGGACGGCGAAGTGCGGGCCGACGAAGTCGATGTAGTGCAGCTTGTCGCGGTCGACGAAGCGGTTGGTCGCGGCGTCGCGGATCTCGGCGTCGTCCTCCCACGAGTCCCACAGCCGCCGCTGCACCTCGACGTGGTCGGAGGCCTCGTCGAACAGCGACTCGCCCGACTCCTTCTCCGTGTCCCGCCGCCCGAACAGCGCGGCCTCGCCCGGGTCGGCCGAGACCTTCACGCGCTCCCCGGCCCGGCCCTTCGTCACCCAGTCCAGCGTGGCGATCTGGGTGGAGACGTGGAACGGCTCGGTGTGGGTGGTGATCACCGTGGGGACGAGCCCGACGTGCGAGGTCACCGGGCCTGCCCGCAGCGCGATCAGCACCGAGTCGAGACCGGGGCGGGCGAAGCCGTCCTCGAGGGTCACGAGGGTGGCGAGCCCGCGCTCGGCCTCCTGGATCTGGGACACCCAGTGGTCGGCGCCGTACACGTCGCCCGACGGGGACGCGGGATGCCAGCCGGTGCCATTCAGGGCGACGGCGAGGTGGAACGTCATGAGTTCTCCTGGGGGGCTCGAACAGCCGTGAAGCTCGGCCGCGCCCGCAGCTGGAAGCCGAGCTGGGAGTAGAGCCGGATCGCGGTCGTGTTGTCGGCGGCGGCGTGCAGGAACGGGGTCTCGCCGCGGGTGCGGATGCCGGCGGCGACGGCGAACACGAGCTGCGTCGCCAGCCCGTGGCCGCGCATCGCCGGGTCGGTGCAGACCGCGCTGATCTCGCAGGCGCCCGGCGGGTGCATCCGCTCTCCGGCCATGGCGGCCAGGCCGACGAGCGGATCGCGGATGCCCAGGTAGAGACCGAGTTCATGCGTGCGGCGCGCGAACGGCCCGGGCTTCGTGCGCCCGACGAGGGCGAGCATCTCGTCGACGTCGGGGTCCCCGAGGCGCACGACGCCCGCGTCCCCGGCGACCGGCGCCGGGACCTCGTCGGGAAGGACCATCTGGACCCCGGGCAGCTCGCGCTCGAGGGTCCACGTGGAGGGCACCTCGAGCGGCGCCGCCGAGCGGACGATGACGACCCCGCCCGGTCCCGCGAGCACCGCGGCGTCGTCCCACTCCGCGGCGTCGCGCGGCGGGGCGAGGAACGGGGCGACGTCCGGGTGGTAACGCACGGCACTGCCGTGGCGCACCGCGAGGTGCGACTGCGGGCCGTCGAGCGCGGCGCGCAGCGGGTCGTCGAGGGTGGTGCTGGTGGGTGCGTTCACCCGGGGGTCCTCCCTGCCGGTTCGGGGGCGACGGGGGACCGGGACTACAGCCCCGACGGGGACCCGCGGTCGTCGAGCCAGTGGCGCGAGACGAGACGGATCACGGGCTTCACGGTAACCACCAACAGCGGCCGGTGCCGCCACCATTCCCGGTGATCGCGACGACGGTCACGCGGACGGGCCGGTCACTTGTCCTTCTTCTTGCCCTTGTCGGACCCCTTGCCCTCGTCCGATCCCTTGTCCTTCTTCTCGGGTCCCCTGCCCTCGGACCTGTCGTCGTCCGCGGGCCCACCGACACCGCGACCCTCGTCGGACTCGCCCCCGCCCCTCGGCCCGACCCGATCGCGGGCGGGCGCGGGACTCTCCGCGGCCGGGTCCGCGGCCGGGTCCGGGCGGGCGGAGGCCGGCGAGACGGCGTCCTGGACGGCGGCTGCCACCGGACCCGGAGGTGCCGGAGGGACGATCGCGGCGCCCACCGCCGGCAGGGCCGGTGCCGGTGCCGCGGGCGTCGGAACCCCGTCGGACCCGGACCCGCCGACGACGGCGACCGTCGCCAGGCCCGCCAGCAGGAACGCGCCGGCCGCGGCCCCGGCGAGGCGGGGCCACGTCCACGTCACTGCTGCGGGTCGGGACACGCCGGCGACCGTAACCCGTCCGGGAGGCCGGGCGGACCGGACGGCACGGGTGGTGCGGCAATCGGTGGGACGTGCGCCGCCGGAGCACACTTCTCGGTCATGACCACCCCCGCCCCCGAGATCGAGGCCGAGGAGGGGCGCCTGCGGCGCCACCTCGGGGTCTGGGCGCTGACCGCGATCGGCTTCTCGAACATCGTCGGGTCGGGGTGGCTGTTCTCCGCGATGTACGCCGCGCAGATCGCGGGCCCCGCGGCGCTGCTCGCGTGGGTCGCGGCCGGGATCCTCGTCTCGCTGGTGGCGCTGGTGATGGTCGAGCTCGGCGCGTCGCGGCCCGAGGGCGGCGGGACCGTGCGGTGGCCGCTCTACGCCAGCGGCCGCCTCACCGGCACGGTCATCGGGTTCTCGGTGCTGCTCTCGATCGGCGCGACCTCCGCCGAGCTCACCGCGATCGTCCAGTACGCCGGGTACTACCTGCCGTGGCTCTACGCCGACGACGCCCTCACCGGCGCCGGCGTCGCCGCCGCGGTGCTGCTCTCGTTCGTGCTCACCGCGCTCAACTGGTTCGGCGTCCGCCTCTTCGGCCGGGTCAACACCGCGGTCACGGTGGTCAAGGTCGCCGTCCCCGTCCTCACCGTGGTGCTGCTGCTCGCGTCGGGCTTCGACGGGTCGCGCCTGACCTCCCCGGAGCTCGGCGGCTTCGCCCCCTACGGCTATGCCGCCGTGCTCTCCGCGCTCGCCGGCGGCGGGATCGTCTACTCGCTCAACGGCTTCCAGGCGCCCGTCGACTTCTCCGGCGAGGCCCGCAACCCGCGCCGCACCGTGCCGCTCGCGGTGCTCGGATCGATCGGCGCGGCCCTGCTCCTCTACCTCGGCCTGCAGCTCGCGTTCCTCGGCGCCGTTCCCGACGATGCCCTCGTCGCCGGCTGGCAGGGGGTGAGCTTCGAGTCGCCCTTCGGGCAGCTCGCGGTGGCGCTCAACCTCGGCTTCCTCGCCGCCCTGCTCTATGGCGACGCCGTGCTCTCGCCCGGCGGGTCGGCCTTCGTCGGGGTGGCGGTCGACGCCCGGCACACCTACGCGCTCGCCAAGAACCGGCTGCTGCCGCGGGCCCTGATGCGGGTGCACGCCGCCTCGGGGGTGCCGCGACGCGCGCTGCTGCTCAACCTCGCCGTCATCGTCGTGTTCCTGCTCCCGTTCCGCGGGTGGCAGGAGATCGTCTCGGTGATGGGCACGCTGTACCTGCTGCTCTACCTCTCGGCCGCGGTGGCGGCGGAGGTGTTCCGGCGCCGCGAGCCCGAGCGCCTCTCCGGGTGGGTGCCGGGGCTGAAGGTGATCGCGCCCGTGTCGTTCGTGCTGGCGACCCTGTTCGTCTACTGGTCGGGGTTCGACGACCTGCGACTCGCGCTGCCACTGACCCTGATCGGCGTCCCGCTGTTCGTCCTGTTGTGGCGCACCGACCGCAGCACCCCGCTCTGGCCGGAGCTGCGCCGCGGGGCGTGGCTGGTCGCGCACCTCGTGGTGCTGACGGTGCTCTCGGGCCTGGGCTCGTTCGACGGGCTGTCGGTGATGGCGGCGCCGTGGGACACGCTCGTCGTGGCGGTGTGGGCGCTGGTCGTCTTCCCGGTCGCGGTTCGTTCCGGGGTCCGGGACGGCGGCGTCAGCCGGGGCTGAAGACGTCCTCGAGCGTGGTCGCGGTGAGGGCCCGGTCGCTCCAGGTCTCGAGCTGAGAGAGGTCGGAGCAGCCGGTGATCCGCGTGCGGGCCTGGTCGGTGATCTCGAGGCCGCGTCGGTCGAGGATGCGTAGGAGAATCGCGGCGCGCCCGTGCGCTTCTCCTTCGGCGCGCCCGTGCGCTTCTCCTTCGGCGCGCAGAGTGCGGCCCAGGTAGGTGTCGTGGATTCGCGCGTACACGTCGGATCGACTGGACAAGAGGTCCTCCAGGAGTGCTCGGCGGCCGGCGGGAAGCGCATCGAGGACGAGAGCAGCGTACTCGACCTGGCGGTCGTCATCGATCGTCGCGAGCGCGTCGACGAGGACGGCGAGGGTGGCCTCGGTGCTGTCGTCGGGGTGGGCGAGGGCAGAGAGCACTGCGAGCTCGGGGGAGCGGCTGGCCGTTGCGAGGTCGTCGACGACGGGGACCAGGTCGGGTCCGAGCACCGCGGGCCGGAGGGCCATACCGGGACCGAGGTCGACGCCCCGGGCGGCCCATCGGGCGACCGGCCCGGACGGGCAGACGACCAGCAGCACGGTGGGCACCTTCCACTGCCTGTGCGTCGAGGCGACGTAGAGCGGCCACGTCCACCGCTTCTCCTCCTCGACCCGGAGCTGGATCTCGACGATCACCGCGCCCACCGTGCGCGCTCCGTCCCGGAGGAGGACCACGGCGTCCGCGTAGTGCTCCGTCGGCCGCACGGAGGGTGCGACGGTCGGCCCGGCCCGTGCCTCCCCGAACCGTGGAACGTCGATCCCGAGGACGTCCGACAGCACCTCGGCCGCGAACGCCGGCCGGTGCCGGAACATCTCGGTGAGCGTCGCGTGGAGGTGGGAGAGCACGGGGCGGACGGTAGGTGAGGGGGCCGACAGTCTCGAGATCCTTGCGGTCCGCAGGCGACCTGCTACTTTTCCGGACAGGTCACGAGTACCAGCGCGAAGCCCCGGCTCGCTGGTCGGCAACCCTCCTCCGCGGTGGGGTGCCCCGGGTGATGACCAGGCCGACGCGACACCCGCCGTCGGCAAGCGCGGACCCGCACCGTCGGGTCCCCGACGGTCACGGAGAACCGTCATGACTGCTGTCCTGAGCACGTCCCTGCCCGCCTGCGTCGGCGCCGATCTCGAGGTGCCGCTGGTCGACGGCCGCCGGGTCGTCCACGCCGACCTCGACGCCGCGGCGAGCGCGCCGCCGCTGCAGGCCGTCGCCGACCACGTCGCGGAGGTGCTGCCCTACTACGCGAGCGTGCACCGCGGTGCCGGCTACACCTCGCGGGTCTGCACCTCGCTGCTGGAGTCGGCCCGGGACACCGTCGCCCGGTTCGTCGGCGCCCGGGGGGACGACGTCGTCGTCTTCACCCGCAACACCACCGACGCCCTGGCGCTGCTCGCCCGCGCCGTGCCCGGCCCGGTGCTGACCCTCGACCTGGAGCACCACGCGACGCTGCTCGCCTGGCGGCACACCGACCACCACGTGGTGACCGCCGCCGGCACCGTCCGCGCCACGGTCGAGGCACTGCGGGCCGGGGTCGCGGCGCACCGGCCGGCCCTCGTCGCGGTGACCGGTGCCTCCAACGTCACCGGCGAGACGCTGCCGCTGCGCGAGATCGTCGAGCTCGCGCACGCCGCGGGCGCCCGGGTGGCCGTCGACGCCGCCCAGCTCGCCCCGCACCGCCGGGTCGACCTCGCCGCGATCGGCGCCGACTACCTCGCCCTGTCCGGGCACAAGCTGTACGCGCCCTACGGCGCCGGGGTACTCGTCGGTCGACGTGACTGGCTCGACGAGGCCCCCGCCCACCTCGCCGGCGGGGGAGCGGTGCGCTCGGTGGCGGTCGTGGACGGGGCGACCGACACGGCGTGGCTGCCCGCCCCGCAGCGTCACGAGGGCGGCACCCCGAACCTGCTCGGCGCTGTCGCGCTCGCCGCTGCCTGCCGGGCCCTCGAGCCGGTCATCGACACCGCGGTCCCGGCGCACGAGCGCGATCTCGCCGACCGGCTGCGCGCCGGGCTCGGTGCGATCCCTGGGGTGCGGCTGCTGTCGCAGTTCACCGACGCGCCCGACCGCGTCGCGGTGGTGGCCTTCGAGGTCGCGTCGCTGCCGGCCGGCCTCGTCGCGGCGGCGCTCTCGGCCGAGCACGGCATCGGGGTCCGGGACGGCCGCTTCTGCGCCCACCCGCTGCTGGCGCGTCTCACCGAGGGCCGGGACGCGGTGCGGGCGAGTCTCGGTCTCGCGTCGACGGCCGCCGACGTGGACCGCCTGGTCGCGGCCGTCGCGCAGCTGGTCGCGCGGGGGCCGGGCTGGACCTACGCGCAGCGCGAGGGCCGCTGGGTGCCGACCCCCGACCCCCGCGACCTGGACCCGCTGGACGTCGGCACCCGCGAGGGGCTTCCCGGCTGCGATCGGTGAGGTGGGCGGAGCCCTCATGAGCATTATAGGGGGCTATAGCCCCCCTGAGTGCTCACGAGCGCGGAGCGCACACCTACTTCGTATCCGCTAGCGCGAACCCGACGGCGAGCGTGACCTGCGTGTGCGCCACCTCGCCGTCGGTGACGTGGCCGCGGATCTCGACGACCTCGAACCAGCTGATCTCGTCGAGGGTCTTCGACGCGCGGGAGATGGCGCCGCGGATCGCGTCGTCGACGCCCTTCTCGGACGTCCCGACGATCTGGGTCTTGCTGTAGACGGTGTCGGCCATGGGTTCCTCCTGGGGTCGGGTGGTGCTCAGGAACGCGCGGCACTCCGGCCGGCGATGGCGCCGAGCAGGGTGCGGGTGTACTCGTGCCACGGGTCGTCGAAGATCTCGGCCGTGGGGCGGAGCTCGAGCAGCCGGCCGCCGCGCATCACGCCGACCCGGTGGGCGACGCGGCGGACGACGGCGAGGTCGTGGGAGATGAAGAGGTAGGCCAGCCCGTCGCGCTCCTGCAGCTCGCGCAGCAGCTCGAGCACCTGGGCCTGCACCGACACGTCGAGGGCCGACACCGGCTCGTCGCACACGACGAGGTCGGGCGACAGGGCGAGCGCCCGGGCGATGGCGACGCGTTGCCGTTGCCCGCCGGAGAGCTCCACCGGCCGTCGCTCGAGCATCGACGCCGGCAGCCGCACCCGGTCGACCAGCTCGGCGGCGAGGGCCGCCTGCTCCTCGCGGGTCCCGACGCCGAACGCCCGCAGCGGCTCGGTGATCACCTCCCGCACTCCGAAGCGGGGATCGAGCGAGGCGTACGGGTTCTGGTAGACGAGCTGGGCCCGGCGGCGCAGCGCCCGCCACGCCGCGCCGCGGACGGTGGTGATGTCCTCGCCGTCGAGGAACACCTGCCCGGCGGTGGGGTCGGCGAGGCGCAGCAGGAGCCGCGCGGTGGTCGACTTGCCCGAGCCCGACTCCCCGACGAGCGCCAGGGTCTCGCCACGCGCGATGGAGAACGACACGTCGTCCACCGCCCGCAGGTGCCCCCGCCGCCACGAGCCCCGGGTGCGGGGCAGCGGGAAGTCCTTGACGAGGCCCCGGACCTCCGCGATCGGCCCGGTGCCGGGGGCGACGGCCGGCAGCGGCGGCGGGTCGACGACCGAGAGCCCGGGCGCGGCCGCCAGCAGCTCGCGGGTGTACTCGTGCGACGGGGCGGCGAGGACCTCGGCCGTCGGGCCCTGCTCGACGATGCGGCCCTGCGACATCACGACGATGCGGTCGGCCCGGTCGGCGGCCACGCCGAGATCGTGGGTGACCAGCAGCAGGGCGCTGCCCGTCTCCGCGCGCAGGGTGTCGAGGTGGTCGAGGATCTGCCGGGCGACGGTGGCGTCGAGCGCGCTGGTCGGCTCGTCGGCGATGAGGAGGGCGGGCGAGGCGGCGATGGCGACGGCGATCAACGCCCGTTGGCGCAGACCCCCGGAGAGCTCGTGCGGGTACTGGCCCGCCCGTACCGCGGCGTCGGGGATGCCCGCGCGCTCCAGCAGCTCCACGGCCCGGGCCGGGGCGGAGCGCCGGTCGGCCAGGGCGTGGACCCGCAGGACCTCCGCGACCTGGGCCCCGACCTTCTGCACCGGGTTCAGCGAGACCCCGGGGTCCTGCGGGACGAGGCCGATCCGGGCTCCGCGCACCGAGCGCAGAGCACGCTCCGAGCGCCCGAGGAGCTCCTCGCCGTCGAGCGCGACCCGGCCGGCGCGCACGGCGCCGTTCGCCGGGAGCAGCCCGATGACGGCCTGCGCCAGCGTCGACTTCCCGGAGCCCGACTCGCCGACGACGGCGACGACCTCGCCGGCGGCCACGTCGAGGTCGATCCCCCGCACGGCCGCGACGGTCCCGGGGCCGACCCGGTAGTCGACCTGCAGGTCCCGCACTTCCAGGAGTGCACTCACCGGTCCCGCCCCCACTCGCCGTCGAGCGCCTTCGAGACGCGGTTCACCGAGAGCACCGTCGCCGCGATCGTCAGGCCGGGCATCGCACACATCCACCAGGAGGTGGCGAGGTAGTTGCGGCCCTCGGACACCAGCGACCCCCACTCCGGGGCGGGCGGCGGCGCCCCGTAGCCCAGGAACGACAGGGACGACACCGCGAGGATCGCGAGGCCGAACTCCAGCACCGCCAGCACCAGCACGGGGCCCGCCGCGTTCGGCAGCACGTGCCGGCCGAGCGACACCCACCACCTCGTCCCCACGGCCCGGGCCGCCTCGACGTAGACGGTGCCGCGCACGCGCAGGGTCTCGGCGCGCATCACCCGGGCGAACTGGGCGACGCTCGCGACGCCGACGGCGATCGCCACGTTCGTCGTGCCGAAGCCCAGGGCGGCGATCAGCGCGAGGGCGAGCAGGATCGGCGGGATCGCCATGAGGACGTCGACGACGCGCATCAGCACCTCGTCGACCCAGCCCCCGACGAAGCCGGCCAGCAGCCCGATCAGGCCGCCGACGACGAGCGCGACGGCCACCGCGGTGACGGTCGCCTGCAGTGACAGCGACGTCCCGTGGACGACGCGGCTCCACATGTCGCGGCCCAGGTAGTCGGTGCCGAACCAGTGCCCGGGGCCGGGGGGCAGCGAGCGCTGCCGGGGCACCGCGAGGTTCGGGTCGCCCGGCGCGAACAGGCTCGGGAACAGCGCCGAGACCAGCACGAACACGATCACGAGGACCGCGACGACCAGCCCGGGACGGCGGCGCAGGAAGCGGCCGAGCCGGGCGCGCCCCTGCGCCGGCGGATTCGACGACGAGGCCGACGCCGGCGCCGGGGCGTCGGGGCGGGGATCGAGCAGTTCGGTCATGCGGGCACCGCCTGGGTGACGCGGGGGTCGAGCAGGGGATAGAGCAGGTCGACGGCGAGGTTCACCAGGACGAACACGACGGCGGCGAAGAGCACGACGCCCTGGACCAGCGGGATGTCCTGGTCGGCGACGGCCGAGACGGTGGTGCGGCCCAGACCGGGGCGGGTGAAGACGGTCTCGACGACGACCGTCCCCGCGAGCAGGTTGCCCGTGACGTAGCCCAGCACGGTGAGTGCCGGGATCGCCGCGTTGCCCAGCGCGTGCCGGAGGTGGACCGCGAGCGGGCCGACCCCCTTGGCGCGCGCGGTGGTCACGTAGGGCTCGGCGAGCGCCTGCCCCATGCTCTTGACGAGCACCTGGGCGATCAGCGCACCCGTCGGGAGCGCGAGGGTGACCGCGGGCAGGATCAGGGCCTCCGGCCCGCGGGCGCCGACCGCGGGCAGCCAGCCGAGCCGGAACGAGAACAGCTGCACGAGCATGAGGCCGACCCAGAACACGGGCAGCGACACCGCCAGCGACGGCAGGCCCATGAGCGCCTGCGCGAGCCAGCGGCTGCGGGTGTAGGTCGCGGTCAGGGCGACCCCGGCGCCGAGCACCACCGCGAGGACCAGCCCCGCCGCCGCGATCTGCAGCGTGGGGGGCAGGGACTCGGCGATGGTGCGGCCCACGGGCTGGCCGCTGACGAAGGACCTCCCGAGGTCGCCCTGCAGTGCCGCCCCGAGCCGATCGAGGTACTGCACCGGCACCGGCTGGTCGAGCCCGTAGCGCGCCTTCAGCTCGGCGAGCTCGGCCGCCGTGACGGCCGACCCGTCGGACGCCCGGGCGACGAGCGTCGCGACCGGGTCGGCCAGCAGGTACAGGACGGCGAACGAGACGGTGTACGAGGCCCACAGGACGAGGACCGCGAAGCCGAGCCGGCGCAGCAGGTAGATCACTGCTCGGACTTCCAGGTGTCGTGGAGCTGGATGCGCGACGAGGCGTCGAACGCGACGTCGTGCGCCCGCGGGCCCACGCCCAGGGTCGTCGTGAGCTCGGCGACCGGGATGACGAGGTGCTGACCGACCAGCTGCTGCTGGGCCTGCGCCACCTGCTGCGTGCGCTGGGCGGGGTCGAGCGTCCCCGCCTGCGCGGCGAGCAGGGCGTCGACCGGCGTCCCCGCCGGGAAGCGGAAGACGTTCGAGCCGGCGCTCCCGAACTGGTTGCGCAGGATGTCGGGGTCGGCCCGGCTGACGTTGAACCAGGCGGCCGTGAACTGGCCGCTCTGCTGGATCGCCGCCGTGTCCGAGATCGGCCGTTCCTGCAGCTGCAGGTCGATGCCGACCGCGCGCAGCTGCTGCTGGACGAGCTCCAGCGCCGGCCGGTTCGTCGCGATGACCGGCGCGTAGAGCAGCGGCAGGGTCAGCCGCGCCCCGGCCCTCGTCCGGATCCCGTCGGGACCGCGGACCCAGCCGGCGGCGTCCAGGACCGAGTTCGCCCGCGCCGGGTCGAAGCCGAGCAGGGCGGACTGGTCGGCGAAGTCCGGCGTCGTCGACGCGAGCGCCGACGTCGCCGGCTTCGTCTGCGACGTGTAGACCGCCGACACGACCTCCTGCCGGTTGATCGCGGCCGAGACGGCCTCGCGGACCGCGGCGTCCTGCCCGAGCGGCGTGGCGAGGTTGAACACGATGCCGAACGGCACCCCGGGGTTCGCCCGCGACGGCAGGTCGATGCCGGCCCCCGAGAGCGGGGCCTCGTCCTGCGGGCCGATGCTCGCGATCGCGTCGACCTCGCCGGACTGCAGGCTGCCGGTGCGCACGCCCGACTCCGGGACCACGCGGAACTCGGCGCGGTCGAGGTAGGCCTCGCCGGGGTGGGTGAACAGGGACGATCCCCAGGTGTAGCCCGCCCGCCTCGTTAGGACGGTGGCCTGGTTCTTGACGTAGGACTGCAGGACGAACGGCCCCGACCCGACGACGCCCGCGCAGCGCTGGTCGTCGGTCTGCGCGGCGCTGGCGGGGGAGAGCAGCCCGAGGCTGTGGGTCGAGGTGCCCTGGAGGAACTGCACGTTCGGCTGGGCGAAGCGCACGGTGACCGAGGTCGGGCTCGTGACCGTCGTCCCCTGGTAGCCCGCCAGGTAGCCCTTCGGCAGGGTGCCGCGCGCACCGAGGGAGGGGACACGGTCGAAGTTGGCCTTCACGGCGTTCCCGTCGACCGGAGTGCCGTCGGAGAACGTGGCCCCCGGCCGGAGCTGGAAGGTCCACTCCGTGGCGGTCGGGTTCGACGACCACGAGGTCGCGAGCCAGGGCTTGATGTCGCCGCTGGCCGGGTCCTGGTCGGTGAGCGAGTCGACGATCTGGCGCATCGAGTAGATCGAGTCGTTGCTGGCGACCTGCTGGGGATCGGCGCAGCCCGCGTCGCTCGAGACGGCGAAGACGAGGTCCCCGCCCGGCCGCGGCGGCCCGGCGTCCTGCCCGGCGCCGCCGCCCGAGCCGCCGCACGCCGCCAGGGCGAGCAGGCCCGTCGTCAGGACGGCCGCGGCGAGACGGTGCTTCACGAGGCCACCGACCCGGCGCCGGGGTGACGCTCGCCGAAGCGGGCCGGCGAAGCCAGCCCGAGGTTGTCGCGCAACGTGCCTCCTGCGTAGTCGGCGCGGAAGACCCCGCGCTCGGTGAGGATCGGGACGACCTGCTCGACGATCTCGTCGAGGCCGGACGGGCTGACGTGGCTGCCGAGGTTGAAGCCGTCGCACGCGTCGGCCTGCACGTAGCGGTCGATCTCGTCGGCGACGTGCTCGGGGGTCCCGACGAAGACCGCGCGGTCGAACACGTGCTTGACCACCTCGCGCAGCGACAGGTCCTTCGCCTCGCCGATCTCGCGCCACGCCCTCGCGGTGGCGTGGGCGTCCTGGGTCAGCGGCGCGCGGCCGCGGATCCACGTCGGCGCCTCGGGGGTGGGGTCGACGTCGGGGACCGGGCCGTCGGGGTCGAAGCCCGACAGGTCGCGGTTCCACACCATCTCGGCGAGCACGATCGCGGTCCACGGGTCGACCTGGCGGTCGTGGATCTCGGCGTGCCGCTCCCGGGCCTCGGCCTCGGTGTCGCCCAGGATCACGGCGGCCGAGGGGAGGATCCGCACCTCGTCGGGGTTCCGACCGGCCTTCGCGACGCGCGCCTTGACGTCGTCGTAGAACGCGCGGGCCTCGTCGAACTTCTGGTACCGCGAGAAGATCGCGTCGGAGTTCGCGGCGGCGAAGTCGCGTCCCGCGGGCGACTCCCCGGCCTGCAGGATCACCGGGTGGCCCTGCGGGCTGCGCGGCACCGTGAAGCGCCCGGCGATGTCGAACTGGTGGCCGTGGACGGCGAAGTCGCCGACGTGGCCGTCGCGCAGGAACCGCCCCGCGGCCTGGTCGGCGACGACGGCGTCGGATCCCCACGAGTCCCACAGCGCGCGGACCGCGGCGAGGGTCTCGCCGGCGCGCTCGTAGCGCTGGTGGTGCCCGAGGTAGCCGCCGCGCCGGAAGTTCTCCCCGGTCGGGGCGTCCGAGCTGGTCACGACGTTCCACGCGGCGCGGCCGCCGGAGAGGTGGTCGAGCGTGGCAAACTTCCGCGCGAGCTCGTAGGGCTCGTTGAACGTGGAGTTGATCGTGCCCGCGAGCCCGATGTTCTCCGTGACCGCCGCCAGGGAGGCGAGCACCGTGAAGGTGTCGGGGCGCCCCACCACGTCCTGGTCGAAGAACTCCTCGCCGCGGGTACGAATGCGCAGCCCCTCGGCGAGGAAGAGCAGGTCGAGCTTCCCGCGCTCGGCGGTGCGGGCCCAGTGCTCGAACGACGAGAAGTCGATGTGGCTCCCCGAGGCGGGGTCGCTCCAGACGGTGTCGTGGTTGACGCCGGGGAAGTAGGCGCCGAGGACCACCTGCTTGCGACTCATGCGGGGCTCCCCACGGTGGCGTAGCGGCTGGCAGGACGGGCGAGGCCGAAGCGTCCGCGCAGGGTCGACTCGCCGTAGGCGGTGCGGAAGGCGCCGCGTCGCTGCAGCTCCGGGACGAGGTCGCCGACGATGGCGTCGAGGTCGGCGGGCAGGACGGCGGGACGCAGCCGGAAGCCGTCGAGGCCCGCGCGCTGCCAGGCCACGAGCAGGTCGGCGAGCGCCGCCGGCGTGGTGGCGAGGACCGCCGCGTCGCTGGACAGGGGCGCGATCCCGTCGAGGCGGGCCAGGTGCGCGCGGGCCGCGTCCTCGGTCTCGTCGACCAGCACGACGAGGTCGGCGAACACCTGCAGCGGAGCCCCCTCGCGCCCCACGTGACGCTCGGCGTCGCGGACCTCGGCGAGGATCGTCGTGACCTCGTCCTCGTCGTGCGGCGTGATGAACAGGACGTCCCCGCCACGGGCGGCCAGCCGGTAGGGCTCCCACGCGTGGCCGAGGGAGACCACCAGCGGCTGGCCCTGCGGGGGGCGCGGCACGATCGAGGGGCCGCGCACGGCGAAGTGCTCGCCGGTGAAGTCGACGTGGTGCAGCTTCGAGCGGTCGAGGAACTTCCCGCTCGCCGCGTCGCGCACCTCGGCGTCGTCCTCCCACGAGTCCCAGAGCCGCCGGACCACCTCGATCACGTCGGCGGCCTCGCCGAAGAGCTCGGCGACCAGGGCGCGGGCCTCGGGGGTGTCGAGCTCGCCACGGCGCAGCGGGGGGACGGAGCGGCGGCCGAAGTGCCGGGCCTCGTCGGGACGGACCGACGTCTGCACCCGCCAGCCGGCGCGGCCGCGGGAGTCGTGGTCGAGGGTCGCGAGCGCCGAGGCGACGTGGAAGGGCTCGGTGTGCGTGGTGGTGACGGTCGGGACCAGGCCGATGTGGGTGGTCAGCGGCGCGACGAAGGCCGCGATCAGCTCGGCGTCGAGCCGGCCCTGCAGGAGGTCGGTCCGCCGGTCGGGCTCGGCGAGGTGGTCGCCCGACTGCAGGCCGAGGGCGTCCTCGATCGTCACGAGGTCGAGCAGGCCGCTCTCGGCCGTGCGGACGAGGTCGGCCCAGTAGCGCGCGGTGAACACGTCGCGGGGGCGGGCGCCGGGCTCGCGCCAGGCGGCGGGGTGCCAGCCGGCGCCGTCGAGCGCGACGGCGAGGTGGAGCGCAGGGGTGTCCGGGGACATGGGTGTGCCGCTTCCTGCGGCGCGGGGCCGCGAGGTGGAGGGGTCTGTCGGGGGCCGTCAGGCCGGACAGACCGCGCTCGCGACCCGCTGCAGGTCGACGTGGCGGCGGTAGCACCCGACGAAGGACGAGCGCGTGCAGCGCAGGGCAGGGGCCTGCTCGCACTCGCGCATCGTGTCCTCCATCGGTTCCCGGCATGAGCACCCTCGCCCGCGGACGGGGGGTTGCTGCGGCGTCGTCGAGCCAGGTCTCTCGGCCGCTCGGGATGGTCGAGGTGGAACTCTAGGGAGCCCGACCCGTGAGCTGTCAACCGATCCGGGTGCCGCGTGACCCACGACGCGACGCCCCGTCCCTGCACGCGCCGGTGACCTGCGTGACGAGCGGCGCCCGGTCAGGGCATGGATCGACTAGGTTGCGCCGCTGTGTCGGGTTCGCATCGTGACGTGGGTGGAGAGCTGGTCGGTCGCGCCTGGCTCGACCTCGCCTACGCCACGAGCGCCGCCTGTCCGCCGGGGTGACCGCGCCGAACCGCCCCGCCCCGGACAGGACTCCATGACCGCCCCGCACCACCTCTCCGCCGTGCCCGTCGACCTCGTCGGCGTGGCGCGCGCCTTCGGCACCGGCGTCGAGCGTCGAGTCGTCCTGCGTGACGTCGACCTGCGCGTGGAGGCCGGGGAGGTCGTCGCGCTGCTCGGCGCCTCCGGCTGCGGCAAGTCGACGCTGCTCCGCCTCGTCGGCGGGCTCGACCTCCCCACCGGCGGCGAGGTCCGGCTCGACGGCGTGACCGTCACCGGGATCGACCACCGGGCCGCCGTCGTGTTCCAGGAGCCGCGGCTCCTGCCGTGGCGCACGGTCACGGAGAACGTCGCCCTCGGGCTGCCCGACGGCACACCCCGCGACGACGGCCGCGCGCAGGTCGCCCGGGCCCTCGGGACGGTCGGGCTCACCGACGCCGCCCGCCGTCGCCCCCGCGAGATCTCCGGCGGGATGGCGCAGCGGGCCGCGCTGGCCCGCGCCCTGGTCCGCCGTCCCGGCGTCCTGCTGCTCGACGAGCCGTTCGCCGCCCTCGACGCCCTCACCCGGCTGCGGATGCAGGACCTCGTCGACGACCTCCAGCGCTCCTCCGGGGCCACGGTCCTGCTCGTCACCCACGACGTCGACGAGGCGCTCGCGCTCGCCGACCGGGTGGTGGTCCTCGGGCCCGTCGACGACCGCCCCGGCGCCACGGTCGCGCACCACCTCACGGTGCCGACCCCCCGCCCGCGCGACCGCGCCGACCGCGCGCTCGCCGACCTCCGCGTCGACCTGCTCGACCGCCTCGGCGTGCCCCGCCACGCGCCCGCCCGCTCCTGACCCGGCCCCCCGCCGGACCCCCACCCTCCCCATCGCCCGGAGCTGCCCCGATGCGTCCTCTGCCGTCCCCACGTCCCGGCGTGCTCGTCGCCCTCGTCGCGGTCCTCGCCGCACTGCTGTCCGGCTGCGTGTCGGGGGAGAACACCGACGGCTCGGTCGGTGCGCCGCCCCCGGGCGGCACGACCGTCAAGCTGGACTACGCCTACTACAACCCGCTCAGCCTGGTGATCAAGGAGCAGGGCTGGTTGGAGCAGGAGTTCGGGCCCGGCTCGGTCCAGTGGGTGCTGTCCCAGGGCAGCAACAAGGCGAACGAGAACCTGCGGGCCCGCGTGATCGACATCGGGTCGACGGCCGGCACCCCGGCGCTGCTCGCCCGGGCCAACGGATCCCCGATCAAGGCGATCGACGTGTACAGCCGGCCGGAGTGGTCGGCGATCGTGGTGCGCGCGAACTCGCCGATCACCCAGCCCGCCCAGCTGCGGGGTCTGCGCGTCGCGGCCACCCAGGGCACCGACCCGTACTTCTTCCTCCAGCAGACCCTCGCCGGCGCCGGCATCCCGGCCGGCGGGACCGAGATCGTCAACCTCCAGCACGCCGACGGCCGGCAGGCGCTCGAGCGCGGCGACGTCGACGCGTGGGCCGGGCTCGACCCGCTGATGGCCCAGTCCGAGCTGCAGGCCGGCTCGAAGCTGATCTACCGCAACCTCGACTTCCAGTCGTACGGGCTGCTCAACGCCGACGAGCGCTTCCTCGCCGAGAAGCCGCAGGTCGCCGCCTCGGTGGTCCGCGCCTACGAGCGGGCCCGCGCCTGGATCCGGGAGAACCCGCAGGCCGCGGTCACCACGCTGGCCAGGGCCGCGAACATCCCGCCGCAGGTCGCGAGCCGGCAGCTGCTCGAGCGCACGCAGATCGACATCGACCCGGTGCCGGGCGACCCGCAGCGCGCCGTGCTCGGACGCCTGGTCCCGCTGCTGGTCTCCGGCGGCCAGGTCCGCTCCGAGGCCGAGGTCCGCACCGCCCTCGACACCCTGTTCGAGCCGACCCTGGCGACCCAGGCCCGCGGGACGACCTCGGCCGGGACCCCGTCGTGACCGTGCTCGACGACCGCGAGGTCGCGGCCGCCGAGGACGACCGCCCGAGCGGCGGTCAGCGCCCCCGGCGTCTGCGGACGCTCGGGCTCGGCCTGATCGTGCCCGTGCTGTTCGTCCTCGCCTGGCACGCGGCGGCCACCTCGGGCGCCTACTCGCCCTCGCAGCTCCCGACCCCGCTGTCCGTGCTCGGGGCGCTCGGCGACCTCCTCGCGCGCGGCGAACTCTGGCAGAACGTGGGCATCAGCGTGCAGCGGGTGCTCGCCGGGTTCGCCGTGGGCGCCGTCGCGGGCGTCGCCCTCGGCGGCCTCGTCGGGCTCTGGCGGCCCGCCCGGGACCTGCTCGCCCCGTCGGTGCAGGCCCTGCGGGCGGTGCCCTCGCTGGCGTGGGTGCCGCTGCTGCTGCTCTGGCTGGGGATCGGGGAGACCCCGAAGATCGTGCTCGTCGCGATCGGCGCCTTCTTCCCCGTCTACACGACCGTCGCGGCCGCCCTCGCCCACGTCGACCCGCACCTCGTCGAGGTGGGGCGGGCCTACGGCCGGCGCGGTCTCCGCCTGTTCCTCACCGTCCAGCTGCCGGCCATCGCCCCGGGCACCATGGCCGGGCTGCGCCTCGGACTCGCCCAGGGCTGGCTCTTCCTCGTCGCCGCCGAGCTCATCGCCTCGTCGATCGGGCTCGGATTCCTCCTCATCGACTCGCAGAACACCGGCCGGACCGACGTCCTCCTGCTCGCGATCGTCCTGCTGGCCCTGCTCGGGAAACTGACCGACGGGGTCCTCGGGCTGGTCCAGACCCGGCTGCTGCGTCGCTGGACGTGAGCCGCCGGGAGACGATTGACAGGGGTGGCGTCGGAGGTTGACGCTGCAAGCGTGCTCCGCCCGTTGACGCGCCGTCGTCACGTGGACCTGTGCCGGGTGACGGCCCAGGG
Source organism: Actinomycetospora atypica (assembly GCF_042653685.1). Taxonomy (NCBI): domain Bacteria; kingdom Bacillati; phylum Actinomycetota; class Actinomycetes; order Pseudonocardiales; family Pseudonocardiaceae; genus Actinomycetospora; species Actinomycetospora atypica. The sequence goes on from NZ_JBHSIV010000002.1 coordinate 144,804, forward strand.
GTGTCGCTGACCGTCCGGTCCGCGTCCCCCGTCGGCACGTCCCCTGCTGGGAGCACCCGTGAAGTTCCAGGTCCTCGACATCGTCCCGCACGCCCCGCACCCGGTCACCGGCGAGATCATCCCGGTCCACGAGCGCCTCGAGCGCGTCGTCGAGACCGCGGTCCGCGCGGAGGCGCTCGGCTTCGACTCCTACGCGGTGGGGGAGCGCCACGCCGGGGAGTTCGTCTCCTCGGCGCCCACCGTGCTGCTCGGCGCCCTCGCCCAGGCCACCGACCGCATCCTGCTCTCCACCGGGGTCACGGTGCTCTCGCTGCTCGACCCCGTGCGCGTGGCCGAGGACTACGCGACGGTCGACCAGCTCTCCGGCGGCCGGCTCGAGATCGTCATCGGCAAGGGCAACGAGGACAGGCACTTCCCGATGTTCGGCCTCGAGATCGGCAGGCAGTACGAGTACCTCACCGAGAACTACGAGCTGCTGCGCCGGCTGATCCGCGACGAGCACGTCGACTGGCAGGGCACCCACCACGCCGACCTGCACGACGTGACGACCTTCCCGCGCCCGTTCGCCGGGCCGTTCCGCATCTGGCACGGGTCGGCCACGTCGACCCACGCGGTCGACCTCGCCGCGAGGTGGGGCGACCCGCTGTTCACGGCGAACGCCCTGCAGCCCCGCGAGGCCTACCTCGTGCTCATCGAGCGGTACCGGGAGAAGCTCGCGGAGCACGGGCACGACCCGTCGGTCGGCTACGTGGGCTCCGGGTCGGGCGGGCTCTTCCTCGCCGACACCGACGACGAGGCGATCGCCCAGTACCGCCCGATCTACGAGGCGATGGCGGCGAAGCTGAACCAGGCGCACGCCGGCGACCCCCGCAAGGGCAAGACGATGTCCTTCACGACGATCGAGGACGCCGTCGCCCACGGCCCCGCGCTGGTGGGGACGCCGGAACGGGTCGCGGAGAAGATCCTCGACTACCACAAGGCCTACCGCCACGACCTCCAGTCGGTGTCGATCAACCCCGTGCTGCCCTACCCGCAGCAGCAGGAGGTGCTCGCCCGGTTCGCCGAGGAGGTCGTCCCGCTGGTCCGCGACGAGGTCCCGACGACGCTGTGGGGTCCCGACGACGCGCGGCGCGCACGTGAGCGGGAAGTGGGGCTATGACCCCACTTTCCGCACACATGCCGCAGCTCAGGCGGCGCTGAGCGTCTCCACCCCGCGGGCGCGGCCCTCGGCCTCGCGGCGGGCGACCCCCTCGCGGACGAGCGGGATGACCTCGCGGCCGAACTCCTCGGCGTCGGCGAGCAGGTCGTAGCCGCGCGCGGACATGATGTCGACGCCGATGTCCCAGTAGTCGAGCAGCGCCTCGGCCACGGTCTCCGGCGTCCCGACGAGCGCGTTCGAGTTGCCGCCGCCCCCGGTCGCCTTCGCGGTAACCGTCCAGAGCGCCCGGTCGAAGCGCTCGCCCCGCGCGGCGACGGCCAGGAGGCGCTGCGAGCCGGCGTTCTCGGGGTCCTGGAGCTTGTGGCGGTTGGTGAGGGGCTTCGTGCCGCCCTGGGTGCGCTCCTCGATCCGCGCGACCGTGGCGTAGGCCTTCTCCCAGGCCGCCTCCTCGGTGGCGCCGAGGATCGGTCGGAACGCGACCTGGATGCGGGGCATCGTCGTGCGGCCGGCGGCCCGGGCCGCGGCGTGCACGGTGCGGATCTGCTCGGCGGTGTCGGCGAGCGGCTCGCCCCACAGCGCGTAGATGTCGGCCTCGGCGCCGCCGACCGCGTAGGCGGCCTGCGACGAGCCGCCGAAGGACAGGTTGATCCGCGGGCTCTGGGCGGGGCGCACGTCGGCGACGAAGTCCTCGAAGGAGTAGTGCTCGCCCGCGTAGTCCCAGGCCTCGGTGCGGGTCCAGGCCTGCTTGAGGATCTGCATGTACTCCCGCGTGCGGCCGTAGCGGTCGTCCTTGCCCAGCCGGTCGCCCTCCCGGGCCTGCTCGTGGTCGCTGCCGCCGGTGATGACGTGGATGGTGACCCGCCCGCCGCCGATCTGGTCCATCGTCGCGAAGGTCTTCGCCGCGAACGTCGGGATCGACAGGTTCGGCCGGTGCGCGACGAGCAGCTGGAGGCCCTCGACGTGGTCGAGGATGTAGGTGGCGGCCTGCGCGGGGTCGGGGCTGCCGGACGAGTAGGCCGTGAGCACCCGGTCCCAGCCGTTCTCGGCGTGGGCGCGGGCGAGACGCAGGGTGTAGTCGGCGTCGAAGGCCGGGCCGCTGCGGGCCCCGATCTCCGAGCCGTCGTTGGTGGCGGCGATACCGAGGAACTCGACGGGCATGGCAAGGCTCCTGAGGGGGACGGTCGACGGGGGTCGGGGCGGGGTCGCGTCAGAGCGCGGAGCACACCCGTCCGAGGTCGATGTGGCGCCGGGACGTCAGGAGCGGCACGCCCTCCACCGTCCACCTCCGTCCGGTCGCGGTCAACGTGACGTCGTGGGCGCTTGCGGGTGGGCCGCAGGCCCGGGTAGGCAGAGAGCCGTGCGATCGGGAGGCGGGGCCGCGTCGGCGTTCCACGGCACCCATCGGCGGCACGTCGACCTGGTGCGCACGGCGAGTGCGGTGTGTCCGGAGGTTCGCCCCGGACCCGTCCCGCCCGCACCCCAGGAGGCCTCGCCGTGCCCCCGTCCGTCCCGCTCTCCGTCCTCGACCTCGGGCCCGTCCCGGCCGGCGGCACCGCCGCCGAGGCCCTGAGGGACTCCCTCGACCTCGCCCGCGCCGCCGAGGCGGCCGGCTACCGGCGCTACTGGGTCGCCGAGCACCACCTCAACCCGGGCGTCGCCTCGTCGTCGACCCCGGTGCTGGCCGCGCTCGTCGCGTCGGCGACGAGCACGATCCGGGTCGGTTCGGGCGCGGTGCAGATGCCGATGACCCCGCCCCTGCAGATCGCCGAGCAGTTCGGGACGGTGGCCGCGGTCCACCCCGGGCGGGTCGACCTCGGGCTCGGGCGGTTCGACATCCACAAGATCCTGGCCATGCTCCGGGCACGCGCGGCGCCGCCCGCCGACGCGCCGCCCCCGCCGCCGTCGCGCCACGTCGACGGGCTGCTCATCCCCAGCCCGGGGCGCGTGCCCGGCGCGGACTTCTCGACGTTCGCGACGCTGGCCGAACGCTTCGGCATCCACGGCGACCCCCCGGACCACCGGGCCCAGGTCCTCGAGATCCTCGGCTACCTGCGGGGGACCGCCACCCGCGACGACGGCGTCCCGCTGCACGCCCTGCCCGCCGAGGGCGCCGACCTCGACGTGTGGGTGCTCGGCTCCAGCCCCGGGGTGAGCGCGCGGACGGCCGGCGAGCTCGGCCTGCCGTTCGCGGTGAACTACCACACCCTGCCCACCACGGTCCTCGAGACGGTGGCCGCCTACCGGGAGGCGTTCGTCCCCTCCGAGCGGCTCGAGCGCCCGCACGTGATGGTGTCCGCCGACGTCGTCGTCGCCGACTCCGACTCCGCGGCCCGTGAGCTCGCCGCCCCCTACGGCCAGTGGGTGCTCGACATCCGCACCGGCCGGGGCGCCCACCCCTACGTGACGCCCGAACAGGCGCGGGCACGCGCGTGGAGCGACGCCGAGCGGACCGGGGTCGCCGACCGGGTCGACACCCAGTTCGTCGGCTCGCCCTGCACGGTCCGCGCCGGCCTCGCGACGCTGGTGAACGCGGTCGGCGCCGACGAGCTGCTGGTCACCACCATCACCAGCAAGCACGCCGACCGCGTCCGCAGCCACGAGCTCCTGGCGGACGCGTTCGCCTGAGCCCGCCCCGATCCCTCCCGGCGTGAACCCGCCGGCCCTCCGCTCCGTGTACCCGGGCAGGAACCCCGAGCAGAGGACGTGGCGATGACCCACAGCACCCGCACCGCGGAGACGTCGGACCCCGGAGCCCGCACGACGAGCCCCTCGGCGGGGCTCCTCCGGGCGGTGCAGGTGACGGCGGTGCTCTCCGTGCTCACCCTGGCCGTCCAGTTCGTCACCGCCGGCCAGATGCTCCCGCGCGGCGGGCCGGTCGCGATCCACGCCACCGGCGCGATCGTCCTGCACGTCGTCACCGGTCTCCTGACGATCGCCGCGGTCCTGTACGCCCGGGCGCACCGGGGTCCGTGGTGGCCGGCGGTCCTCGCCGCGGTCGTCTTCGTGCTGAGCTTCGTGCAGGCCTACGACGGCAGCCACACGAATCTCGCGCTGCACGTGCCGGGCGCGCTGGTGCTCACCCTCGGCTCGGTGTGGGTCACGGCCTGGTCGTTCACGCGCGCCGTGCGACGCTGAGCCGGTGGCGGGGCGCCGGTCGGGGGAGCGGGAACCGGACGTGCGGGAGTCGGGGGACGCGGAGCTGATGCGCGTGCTGCACGAGCAGCACGGCGCGGCCCTGTGGGCGGTCGCGCTGCGCACCACCGCCGACCGCGGCCGCGCCCAGGACGCCGTGCAGGAGACGCTCCTGCGCGCCTGGCGCCACCCGGCCGCCCTCGACCCGAGCCGCGGCGATCCCCGGCCCTGGCTGCTGCGCACCCTGCGCAACGTGCTCATCGACGAGTGGCGGTCGCGCTCGGCCCGCCCGGAGCTGCTGTCCGACGACCCCGTGGGCGCGGAGTCGGGGACGGCTCCGGGCGGGTACACCGTGGCCCACCACGCCGAGGCCGCCGTGCAGGCCTGGACCGTCGCCGCCGCGCTCGAGCGGCTCTCGGCCGAGCACCGCGCCGTCCTCGTGGAGTGCTACTACCGCGGCCGTACCGTCGGCGAGGCCGCGGCGACGTTGAACGTCCCGGCGGGCACGGTGAAGTCCCGGGTGCACTACGCGCTGCGGGCGCTGCGCCTCGCGCTGGAGGAGATGGGGGTCGGGTCGTGAGCTGCCCTCGCCGCTTCGACGTCGGCGTCTACGTCCTCGGGGCGCTCGACCCGGCCGAGCGGGACACGTTCGAGGCCCACCTCGACGGGTGCGCGTCGTGCACCGCGGAGCTCGCCGCGGTCGCCGGCCTGCCCGGACTGCTCGCGCGGGCCGAGCTCCCCGCCCGCGTCCCCGACCGGGCCCCGCCTCCCGACCTGCTCGCGGGCACCCTGCGACGCGTGCGGCGTCGCCGTCGGGTCGCGCTGCTCGCCGCCGCGGCCGCCGTCGTCCTCGCGCTCGTCGGCGGTGCCGCCGTGGCGTGGTGGACCACGCCGGCCGCGCCCGACACCGTCGTCGCGGCCCCGGTCCGGGAGGTCGCGCTCCCGGGCGTCACCGGGTCGGAGTCGTCCGGTCTCGCCGGCCTCACCGCCCGGCCGTGGGGGACCCAGGTGGCGCTGACCTGCCTCTACCGGGGCGGGCCGCGCCCGCCCGCCCCGCCCGACGCGCCGCGCACGACCTACGTGCTCGTCGTCCGCGGCGCCGACGGGCGCGTCGAGCAGATCGCCAGCTGGAGCCCGCCCCCCGGGCAGGACGTGCGGGTCGCCGCCTCGACCGACCTGCCCCCCGACCTGGTCGCGGGACTGGAGGTCCGGACCTCGTCGGGAAGCGTGGTGATGCGGTCCTGAACGGGGGACCTACTCCGCGAACGGCACCGACGCCTCGGGTGCGGTCAGGGCCCGGGCGGCCTCGGACCCGGCGGCGGGCTCCCACAGGCCGCGTCGCCCCAGCTCGGCGAGCGGGCCCTCGCCGACCCAGTAGGCCTCCTCGAGGTGCGGGTGCCCGGAGAGCACGAACTCGGTGATGCCGAGGGCGTGGTACTCGGCGATGCGGTCGGCCACCTCGGCGTGGCTCCCGACGAGGGCCGTGCCCGCTCCGCCGCGCACCAGGCCGACCCCGGCCCACAGGTTGGGGGAGATCTCGAGATCGGCGGCGGTCTTGGCCCCCTCGCCGTGCAGGCTCCGCATGCGCTGCTGGCCGACCGACTCGGACTTCGACAGCCCGGCCTGGACCTGCTCGATCATCCCGTCGGGGATGCCCCGCAGCAGCTCCTCGGCCTGCGCCCAGGCGGCGTCGGACGTGTCGCGGGTGATGACGTGCAGGCGGATGCCGAACCGGACCTCGCGGCCCTCGTCGGCGGCGAGCTTGCGGATCCAGGTGATCTTCTCGGCGACCTGCTCGGGCGGCTCGCCCCAGGTCAGGTAGACGTCGACGTGCTTCGCGGCGACCTCGCCGGCCTTCGGCGACGAGCCGCCGAAGTAGATCGGGGGCACCGGGTCGGGCAGCCGCTGCAGCTGGGCCTCCTCGACGTGGATCTGCTCGCCGTCGAGGGTGACCCGCTCGCCGGCCCACAGCCGGCGCACCACGTCGAGGAACTCACCGGTGCGGGTGTAGCGCTCGTCCTTGTCGAGGAAGTCGCCGTAGGCGCGCTGCTCGGCAGGCTCGCCGCCGGTGACGACGTTGACCAGCAGCCGCCCGCCGGAGTGGCGCTGGAAGGTGGCGCCCATCTGCGCGGCGAGGGTGGGGGAGGTGCCGCCCGGGCGGAACGCGACGAGGAACTTCAGCCGCTCGCTCTCGGCCGCGAGCATCGCGGTGGTGAGCCAGGCGTCCTCGCACCACGCGCCGGTGGGGGTGAGGGCGCCCTCGAAGCCGACGGTCTCGGCGGCGCGGGCGATCTGGGCGAGGTAGCCCAACGACGCCTCGCGGGGAGCGCCGGCCGCGGCGGTGGCGACGCCGTGACCACCCCCGACGAGGCCGCGGGAGTCCCCGTAGGTGGGCAGGAACCAGTGGGCGGTGATGGGAGCCAAGACAGATCCTTCGCGGGCGACGTCGGACGGGGACGAGGTCAGCCCGGACAGCGCTGCGAGGTGACGCGCTTGAGGTCGACGTGGCGTCGACGGGTCAGCATCACACCGGTCATCCTGCGGTCCGCGGGCGTGGTCGACAACAGCGCGGGGAGTCTCGTCACGCCTACAGCCCGACGGTCGCGCGCACCCACTCGATCACACCGAAGTGCTGCAGCGCCCACACCCCGACCACCACGGCGACGATCCCGCCCACCGTGATCGCGATCGAGCTGACGGGGTGGCGCTTCGCGTGCTCCCAGGCCTCGCGGCCCTTGACCTTGAAGCGCAGGAAGAGCCGCTGCGCCCAGGCGAACTCGGTGGACCAGATCCACAGCCCGACGAGGACCGGGGGGATCGTCAGGGGGCCGGGCAGCACCGACAGGGCGATGCCCCCGGCGATGAACAGGAGCCCGACGACGAAGACGAGCACGCGGTAGAACGTGCGCGTGGCGGGGTTGCTGCGCAGCCGGTACCGCAGGCTGCCGCGGGGCACCGCCGCCGGCTCGCCCAGCGGCTCGGGCTCCGCGTCCCCGGGCCCCGTGGCGACGGGCTCCGTGGCGACGCGCTCGTCGTCCGTGCTCACCTGGGGGTCTCCCGTCCTCGCCTGCCCACGGAGAGCCTGTACCCCGGATCCGGCGCCTACTCGCGCAGCTGGCGCCGCCGGCGGTACTGGTCGACGATGCCGTACGGCAGCGGACCGCTGGAGGACACGGGGAGACCCTGCTCGCGGGCCCACATGCGGGCGGAGGCCACGAAGCCGGCGACGGTGCCCTTGCGGGCGGGTTCGTCGGCGTCGTGGCGGGCCAGGGGCCTGGTCGGTTCGCGCTTCTCGGACATTGGGTCCACCTCCGGAGGTCCCCGCGGGTGCGGGGACCTCCAGGACTACCCCTGTGACCGGAGTCTCACAAGGTGGATCGTCAGGCGTTCTGCTCGGCGCGCTTCGGCAGGACCCAGCCCGGGCGCACGAAGTGGCAGGTGTAGCCCCAGGGCTGCTTCTGCAGGTAGTCCTGGTGCTCGGGCTCGGCCTCCCAGAAGTCCCCGGCCGGCTCCACCTCGGTGACGACCTTCCCGGGCCAGAGGCCCGAGGCGTCGACGTCGGCGATGGTGTCGAGCGCGACCTGACGCTGCTCGTCGGAGGTGTAGTAGATCGCCGACCGGTAGCTGCGCCCGAGGTCGTTGCCCTGGCGGTCCTTCGTCGACGGGTCGTGGATCTGGAAGAAGAACTCGAGGATCTCGCGGTAGGAGATCACGTCGGGGTCGTAGACGACCTCGACGGCCTCGGCGTGGTCGCCGTGGTTGCGGTAGGTCGCGTTCGGCACGTCGCCGCCGGAGTAGCCGACGCGGGTGGAGACGATGCCGGGGCGCTTGCGCAGCAGCTCCTGGGCGCCCCAGAAGCATCCGCCGGCGAGGATCGCGGTCTCGTGGGCCATGGGTTGGTCCTCCTTGGAATCGACACCGGCTGCAACAGCCCGGGCGGGTGGGCTATGCCCTCGTCAGAAGTACCCGTTGGCGGGCAGGGGCTGGCCGGCGATGCGCAGCCGGCCCAGCGCGGCCGCCTTGTACGAGGCCGGGTTGTGCAGGGTGATCGTGCGCAGGTTGCGCCAGTGCCGGTCGAGGTTCTTCGCGGTGCTCGACGCCGACGCGCCGCCCACGTCGAACAGCGCCGTCGCCGCGTCGGTCGCGACCCGGTCGAGGTGCACCTTCACCGCGCTCACCGCGTACGACGCGGCGGGCCCGGCCGCCTCGTCGTCCTCCGCCGCGGCGACGGCGTCGGCGGCGGTGAGCACGGCCGACTCGGCGACCCACGCGGTCGCGGCGAGGCGCCCGACCGTCTCCTGCAGGATCGGGTCGTCGACCGGGCTCGGGGCCGGGGCGTGGTCGAACGTCCGGGTCCGCGACCGGACGAGCCCGGCCGCGTCGGTGACCACCGAGCGCAGCACCCCGGCGACCACCGCGTGCAGGTAGAGCTGCAGGAACGGCACGTCGGACGCGGCGCGGCGCTCGTGGCGCGGGCGGACCGACAGGAACTCCTCGGGGTGCACCGGCACGCGCTCGAACCGCGTCGTCCCGGTGCCGGTCCGCCGCTGGCCCATGCCGTCCCAGTCGTCGACCACCGAGACGCCCGGCCGGTCGGCGGGCACGAGCACCGTCGCCACCCCGCCATCAGGTCCGTAGGTGGCGCCCTCGGCGCGGGCCGCGACCGAGATCCAGTCCGAGTAGAGCGTGCCGGTGCTGTAGTACTTCACGCCGTCGAGCACCCACCCGGAGCCGGAGGGCTCGAGCGTCGTCGTGAAGTCGTGGTTGCCCGCCGACACCGTGCCGGTCTCGGAGATGGCGTTGCCGAACACCTTCCCGGCGCGGACCTCGTCGAGCCAGCGGCGCCGAAGGTCCGGGTCCTCGAGGCGGAGGAACCGCAGCACCTGGCTGTAGTGGGTGCGCAGCACGTGGGCGACGATCGGGTCGGCCTCCGCGAGGTCGATCACGAAGGCGAACAGCTCGCGGATCGACGCGCCCCGCCCACCCTCCTCGACCGGCAGCGACAGTGCCGTGAGCCCGGCCCGCGCGACCGCCGCCACCTGGTCGAACGGGCCCTCGTCGCTGCGCTCCCGCTCGGCGGCACCCTCCGCGATGCCTGCGAGCAGGTCGGTGATCTCTGGGGAGGACATCGGCTCCATCGTGCCGAATCAGGCCGGGACCTGCTCGCGCCGGGCGACCTCGTCACGCACCAGCGGCAGGAGGTCGCGTCCGTAGGCGGCCGTGTCGTCGAGCGGGTCGTACCCGCGCAGGAGGAACGTGGTCACGCCGAGGTCGACGTAGTCGAGGAGCGCGGCCGCCACGGTCTCCGGGGTCCCGACGAGCGCCGTGGAGTTCCCGGCGCCCCCGCTCGCGGCCGCCGTCGGGGTCCACAGGCACCGGTCGTGCAGCTCGCCGCGCTCGGCGGCGGCCATCAGCCGCTGTGAGCCGACGTTGGTGCGCGTGGCCTCGTGGCCCGCGCGGTGGGTGGTGCGGCCGGTGAACGAGCCCCCGCCGCCGCCGTTCGCGACGATGCGGTCGAGCACGTCGTGCGCGCGCTCCCACGCCTGGTCCTCGGTGGCTCCCAGGACGGGGCGGAACGAGACGCTGATGCCGGGCATCGTCGTGCGACCCGCTGCGCGCGCGGCCTCGTGCACCGCCGTGATCTGCTCGGCGGTCTCGGCGAGCGGTTCGCCCCAGAGCGCGAACACGTCGGCGTGCTTCCCGCCGACCCGGTAGGCGTCGGCCGACGAGCCGCCGAAGTACACCGGGATCCGGGGCTGCTGGAGGGGGCGCGCGGCGGCGTGCACGTCGGTGACGTCGTAGAACTCGCCGCGGTGGTCGAACGGCTCCTCGTCGGTCCAGGTCCGCTTGACGACCTCGAGGTACTCGTCGGTGCGCCGGTAGCGGGCCGCCTTGTCGACGTGGTCGCCGTCGCGGGCCTGGTCGGCGTCGCTGCCGCCGGAGATCGTGTGCATGGCGACCCGGCCCCCGGAGAACCGGTCGAGGGTCGCGAACGCCCGGGCCGCGAGGGTGGGGGCCATGAACCCGGGGCGGTGCGCGACGAGGTAGCCGAGCGAGTGCGTGTGCGCCGCGGCGAAGGCGGCGACCTGCAGCCCGTCGGGGCCCGACGAGCTGTGCCCGACCAGCACCTTGTCGAAGCCGGCCTCCTCGTGCACGCCGACGAACCGGTACAGGAAGTCGGGGTCGATCGCCGGCCCGGAGGGCGGGTGGATCTCCGAACCGTGCCGGGTGGCGACCTGACCGATGAACTCGACGGGCATGGTGGGGGGTGCCGCAGGCCCGTGCGCACTAATCCGTGGTGGGCACGGATTACTGCTCACAGGCCAGACATGGCACTCTATGCGCATGTGCGCAGGTGGACTCGACGCCTTCTGGCCGAGCCGCCGCGTCCAGGAGTTCGATCAGTGGTGTCGCCGGGCCGCGTGAGCCCGCGCCCTCCCTGCTCCCCGCGTGTGACTCCGCGGCCGGTCCGTGCCGTCCACCCCGAACTCCAGCCGAAGGACCCCACATGTCGGTCACCGACGAGTACCTGAAGAACAACGAGAGCTACGTCGCGAACTTCCCCGGCGAGCTGCCGCTGCCGCCCGCCCGCAAGACGGCCGTCGTCGCCTGCATGGACGCCCGCGTGAACCCCTACGGGGCGCTGGGTCTCAAGGAAGGCGACTCGCACGTCATCCGCAACGCCGGCGGCATCGTCGCCGACGACACGATCCGCTCGCTCGCGATCAGCCAGCACCTCCTCGGCACCGAGGAGATCATCCTGATCCACCACACCGACTGCGGCATGGTGACCTTCACCGACGAGCAGTTCGCCGACATCCTCGAGAAGGAGGCCGGTCAGCGCCCCTCGTGGACGGCCAACGCCTTCCCCGACGCCGAGCAGGACGTCCGCGACTCGATCAAGCGCATCACCGACAGCCCGTTCATCAAGAACAAGGGCTCGGTGCGCGGCTTCGTCATCGACGTGGCGACCGGGAAGCTCAACGAGGTGGCGTAAGCCTTGTGAGCATTAGTCCGTGTCCAGGCACGGATTAGTGCTCACAAGTGCTCACTTCCCGACGAGGCCCGCCGCCAGGGTGTCGCCGGCCTGCGGGTCGATGACCAGGAACGAGCCGGTGGCGGCGACGACGTCGTAGTCGTCGAGCGGCAGCGGCTCGGCCACCGTGATCGCGACGTGCCCGATGTCGTTGATCTCCAGGGTGCCCGGGTCGGCGTCGAGATCGAGGGTCTGGATGTCGAGCCGGTCGGTGATCCCGGTGATCATCGCCTGCACCGTGTGCGTGCCGTGCTTGACGAGCAGCCGTCGTCCGGGAACGAGGGGCTTGTCGTGCAGCCAGGCGAGCGTCGCGGTGAACTCGGTGACGGCCTCGGGAGCCGAGCCGGCGGCCGCGAGGAGCGCGCCGCGGGCGATGCCGAGGTCGTCGGCGAGGCGCAGCACCACGCTCTCGCCCACCGATGCCGACTGCTGCTCGCCCTCGAACCGGTCGATGCCCGCGACGGTGGTGCGCTGCCCGTCGGGGAGGACGACGACCTCGTCGCCCACCGACACCGTGCCGGCGGCCACGAGGCCCGCGTAGCCGCGGTAGTCGGGGAGCTCGGCCGAGCGCGGCCGGATCACGGTCTGCACCGGGAACCGGAACGGCGCGGCCTCGTCGGGAACGGCCACGGGCACCGTCTCGAGGTGGTCGAGCAGGGTCGGCCCGTCGTACCAGGGGGTGCGCTCGGAGGGGAGCACCACGTTGTCGCCGACCTTGGCCGACACCGGGATCGTCACGACCTCGTCGTCGGAGTAGCCCAGCGCCGTCGTGTGGTCGCGGAACTCCTTCGCGATGCGGGTGTAGACGCCCTCGTCGTAGTCGGCGAGGTCGATCTTGTTGACCGCGAGCACGATCCGCGGCACGCGCAGCAGGGCCATCACCGCGGCGTGGCGGCGGGTCTGCTCGACGACGCCGTGGCGCGCGTCGACCAGCAGCACGGCGAGCTGCGCGGTGGAGGCGCCGGTGACCGTGTTGCGGGTGTACTGGACGTGGCCGGGGGTGTCGGCGAGGACGAACGAGCGGCGCGGCGTCGCGAAGTAGCGGTACGCCACGTCGATCGTGATGCCCTGCTCCCGCTCCGAGCGCAGGCCGTCGACCAGCAGCGACAGGTCGGGCTCGCCGTCGGCCGACCGCGAGGCGCGCTCGACGGCCTCCATCTGGTCGGCGAGGACCGACTTGGTGTCGTAGAGCAGGCGCCCGACGAGCGTGGACTTGCCGTCGTCCACGGAGCCGGCGGTGGCGAGACGCAGAAGGTCGGTCACGTCAGAAATACCCTTCCTTCTTGCGGTCCTCCATGGCGGCCTCGGAGAGCCGGTCGTCGGCCCGCGTGGCGCCGCGCTCGGTCAGCCGGGACTCCCGGACCTCGGCGAGCACCTCGTCCAGCGACGTCGCGTCCGACTCGACCGCGCCGGTGCACGACCCGTCGCCGACGGTGCGGTAGCGCACGGTCTTCCGGACGACCTCCTCGCCGTCGCGGGCCCCGCCCCACGGCCCGGAGGTGAGCCACATGCCGTCGCGGAGGAAGACGTCACGGGTGTGCGCGTAGTAGATCGTCGGGAGCTCGATGCCCTCGCGGGCGATGTAGCGCCAGACGTCGAGCTCGGTCCAGTTCGACAGCGGGAACACGCGCACGTGCTCGCCGGCCTTGTGGCGCCCGTTGTAGAGGTTCCACAGCTCCGGGCGCTGCCGCGAGGGCTCCCAGGCGCCGAACGCGGTGCGCAGGCTGAAGATGCGCTCCTTGGCCCGGGCCCGCTCCTCGTCGCGCCGGCCGCCGCCGAACACGGCGTCGTGGCGGTGCTCGGCGATGGCGTCGAGCAGGGGAGTGGTCTGCAGCGGGTTGCGGGTGCCGTCGGCGCGCTCGGACAGGCGCCCGTCGTCGATGTAGTCCTGCACGCTCGCGACCTCGAGGGTGAGGCCGTAGCGCTCGACCACCTGGTCGCGGAACTCGATGACCTCGTCGAAGTTGTGGCCCGTGTCGACGTGCAGCACCGGGAACGGGACCGGCGCCGGCCAGAACGCCTTGCGCGCCAGGTGCACCAGCAGCATGGAGTCCTTGCCGCCGGAGAACAGGATCGCGGGGCGGTCGAACTCGCCGGCGACCTCGCGCATCACGTGGATGGCCTCGGACTCGAGGGCGTCGAGCTGGTCGACCTGCTTGGCCGGGGACGCGGGGCGGGTGGTGACGTCGAGGCTCATCCGTGCAACCCGCATTCGGTCTTGGTGAAGCCCGCCCAGCGGCCGCTGCGCGGGTCGGCGCCGGGCGCCGGCTTGGCCGTGCAGGGCTTGCAGCCGATCGACGGGTAGCCCTCGCCGACCAGGGGGTTCACCAGGATCGCGTTCTCGGCGATGTAGGCGTCCATCTGCTCGTCGCTCCAGTGGGCGATCGGGTTGACCTTGGCCAGCCCGTGCTTCTCGTCCCAGGTGACCAGCGGGGTGTTGGCGCGGGTCGGGGCCTCGACGCGGCGGACGCCGGTGACCCAGGCGTCGTAGAGCGCGAGCGTCTTCTTCAGCGGCTCGACCTTGCGCATATTGCAGCACGACGCGGGGTCGGAGGCGAAGAGGTCCTTGCCGAACGTCGCGTCCTGCTCGGCGACCGTGAGCTCGGGATGGGCCTCGACGATGTTCACCCCGTAGACCTGGGCCACCGCGTCGCGGGTCCCGAGGGTCTCCGCGAAGTGGTAGCCGGTCTCGAGGAAGAGCACGTCGACCCCGGGCCGCGCCTCGGCGCCGAGCTTGACGAGCACCGCGTCCTGCATGTTCGACGCGACGATCAGCCGGTCGCCATAGGTCCGCGCCGCCCACGCGAGGATGTCGTGGGTCAGCTCGACGTGGTCGGTGGAGTCCTCCAGCGCCGCGAAACGCTCGCCGGCCGCCAGGGCGTCGGCCCTGGTCACGCTTTCCGTGCTCGTCATGCGACCACTCCTGTGACGACGAAGGTGCTACGGCAGTCGGCGCACTCCCACGCGTTCTCCGGGGTCTCCCGGGGGCGCAGGTCCTGCTCTCCGCAGTACGGGCAGTACTGGAGGGCCAACCTCATTGGAGCTGACCTTCTTCCGCCCGCACGACCCACTGGGCGAAGCGCTCGCCCTCGGCGCGGTTCTCGACGAAGGCCCGGACGAGCCGCTCGACGTAGGGGCCGAGGTCGTCGGAGAGCACCTTGTGGCCGCGGAGCTTCCGGCCGAACCCGGAGTCGAGGCCGAGCCCGCCGCCGAGGTGGACCTGGAAGCCGGCCGCGGGGTTGCCGTCGGCGTCGTTGACGATCTGGCCCTTGAGCCCGATGTCGGCGACCTGGACCCGCGCGCACGAGTTGGGGCAGCCGTTGAGGTGGATCGAGATCGGGTCGTGCAGGTCGCCCGCGACGTCGGCGCAGAGCTTCTCGAGCTCGCCGACGAGGTCGCCCGCGCGGTTCTTCGTGTCGACGAAGGCGAGCTTGCAGAACTCGAGCCCGGTGCAGGCCATCGTCGCGCGGCGGAAGACGCTGGGCCGGGCGGGCAGGCCCAGGTGGTCCAGCGCGTTCGTCAGGGTCTCGACCCTGTCCTCGGCGACGTCGAGCACCAGCAGCTTCTGGTACGGCGTGAGGCGGACCCGGGTCGAGCCCACGTCCTCGGCGGCCTTCGCGACCCCGACGAGCGTGGAGCCGCTCGTCCGGCCGGCCGGCGGCGCGACCCCGACGAACTTGCGGCCGTCGGTCTGGTCGTGGATGCCGACGTGGTCGATGGTGCCCGCGATCGCCTCGGGCGCCGGCCCGTCGATCAGCTTGCGGTGGAGGTACTCGTCCTCCATGACCTGGCGGAAGCGCTCGGGGCCCCAGTCGGCGATGAGGAACTTGATGCGGGCGCGGGTGCGCAGGCGGCGGTAGCCGTAGTCGCGGAAGGTCTGGACCACCGCGTGCCACACGTCGGGGACCTCCTCGAGCGGGACCCAGGCGCCGAGGCGGACCGCGAGCTTCGGGTTGGTCGAGAGCCCGCCCCCGACGTGGATGTCGAAGCCGGGGCCGTGCTCGGGGTGCACCACGCCGACGAAGCTGACGTCGTTGACCTCGTGCGCCACGTCCTGCTGGCCCGAGATCGCGGTCTTGAACTTGCGGGGCAGGTTCGACAGCGACCGGTCGCCGATGAACCGCTCGACGATCTCGGTGATCGCCGGGGTGCCGTCGATGACCTCGTCGGCGCTGATCCCGGCGACGGGGGAGCCGAGGACGACGCGGGGGCAGTCGCCGCAGGCCTCGGTGGTGGAGAGGTTCACGGCCTCGAGCCGGCGCCAGATCTCCGGGACGTCCTCGACGCGGATCCAGTGCAGCTGGACGTTCTCGCGGTCGGTGATGTCGGCGGTGTCGCGGGCGAAGGTCTGGCTGATCTCGCCGATCACGCGCAGCTGCTCGGTGGTGAGCGCCCCGCCGTCGACCCGGACCCGCAGCATGAAGTAGGAGGCGTCGAGCTCCTCCTCCTCGACGTGTCCCGTGTCGGTGCCGGGGAAGCCCTCGGCGCGCTGGGTGTAGAGGCCCATCCACCGGAAGCGCCCGCGCAGGTCGGCCGGGTCGATCGAGTCGAACCCGCGGTGCGCGTAGATGTTCTCGATGCGCGCCCGCACGTTGAGCGGGTTGTCGTCCTTCTTGGACTGCTCGTTCTTGTTGAGCGGCTCGCGGTAGCCCAGCGCCCACTGGCCCTCGGCCTTGCCCTTGCGGGCGCGCTTCGGGGCGGGCTTCACCGGCGTCTCGTCGATGTCGCCGCGCAGGCCGAGCGGGGTGGTCTCGGCGTAGGACTCCTCGGGGGTCGAGGCACCTTCGCTGGACGGGGCGCTGGTCATCGGTGGTGCGTCCTCCGGGGAGCGGGCGCACGCGTCCGCCCGGAGCCGGTCGCGCACACCCGCTGACGATCGTGGTGGTGGGTGCCCTCGTGGGCGTCAGCGGTGCTTCAGCAAGCCCGGCAGAGTGCGCTGGCGACACGCGCGAGATCGACGTGGGGTCGACCGACGAGCATCGGGTCCAGGGAACGCACGAGCGCCAACACTGCCACGTCGGGCAGCGTGATTCCACCGGCGCCCGTAGGGGACTCGTCACCTGGTTGTGCACTGCACGCTCGTGAGCACGTCGAGGGGCCATGGCCCCGCCGACTGCTCACCAGCGCGGAGCGCACACTGGAGGCGTGCCCTCCGTGCCTCCCGGCGGCGAACCCGCCCCGGCCGACGGCGCGCTGCCCCCCGACGCCCTGACCGGGCTGGGCTCGCGCCCGTTCGGCGTCTACGTCCACGTCCCGTTCTGCGCAACGCGCTGCGGGTACTGCGACTTCAACACCTACACCGCCTCCGACCTGGGCCTCACGGGTTCCGACGACCCGGCGTCGCCCGCGTCCTGGCTCGAGGGCCTGCGCCGCGAGCTCGACCTCGCCGCGCGCGTGCTCGGCTCGCCGCCGGCCGCCGACACGGTGTTCCTCGGCGGCGGCACCCCGTCGCTGCTCGGCGCCGAAGGTCTGGTCGCGGTGCTCGACGCCGTCCGGTCGTCGTTCGGGCTCGCCCCCGGTGCGGAGGTGACCACCGAGGCCAACCCGGAGTCGACCACCCCGGAACTGCTCGCCGCGATCGCCGACGCCGGCTACACCCGGCTCTCGCTGGGGATGCAGTCCGACGTCGACCACGTGCTCGCCGTCCTCGACCGCCGCCACACGCCCGGCGCGGCCGTCTCGGTGGCCTCGGCCGCTCGCGCGGCGGGCCTGGAGCACGTCAACCTCGACCTGATCTACGGCACGCCCACCGAGACCGACGACGACCTGCGCCGCTCCCTCGACGCCGTGCTCGCCTCGGGCGCCGACCACGTCTCCGCCTACTCGCTCATCGTCGAGGACGGCACGGCGCTGGCCCGCCGCCTCGCGCGCGGCGAGCTGCCGATGCCCGACGACGACGTCCTCGCCGACCGCTACGAGATCGTCGACGACGTCCTCGCGGCCGCCGGGTTCGGCTGGTACGAGGTGTCGAACTGGGCGCGCTCCGAGGCCGCCCGCTGCCGGCACAACCTCGGCTACTGGTCGGGCGGCGACTGGTGGGGCGCCGGGCCGGGCGCGCACTCCCACGTCGGCGGGGTCCGCTGGTGGAACGTGCGCCATCCCGCCCGCTACTCGAAGCGGCTCGCCGCGGGGGAGTCCCCGGCCGAGGCCCGGGAACTGCTCACGGCGGCCGACCGGCACGTCGAGCAGGTGCTGCTGGCGCTGCGCACCGTCGAGGGCCTGGCCACGGCGGTGCTCGACGAGGCCGGCCGCACGGCGGGGGAGCGGGCGGTGCACGACGGCCTGCTCGACGAGGGCGGCTGGGCGCGCGGGCGCGCGGTGCTCACCGACCGCGGGCGGCTGCTCGCGGACGGCGTGGCGATCTCGCTGACCGGCTGACCTCAGCTGCCGAACGACATGTACCGGTGCCCGCGCTGGGCGAGGGCGATCAGGACGCCGCCGGCCACGAACAGGCACGCCCCCACCGCGGGCTGACCGAGCACGAGCCCGGTGAAGCCCCCGGCGAGCACGACGATGACGAGCAGGTCCCGGAGCGCGCGCAGCACGCCGGTACTGTCGCGCGCCGCGAGGCCGGCCGCCATTCCGACACGTCGGGCGTCACCCGCCCGGGCCGAACCCCGCGGCGCCGTCGGTGTCGGCGCCCCGGTACTCCCGCGCCGTGCCGCGGAGCCCGTCGCCGAGCGAGCCGAGGGCGCCGGCCTCCCGCTCGAGCGCCGCGAGCCCCTCGGCGGCCTTCCGGTCGTACTGCGCGGCGAACGCCCGGCCCTGCTCGTCGCCCCCGAGCGGGTCGCCGGCCAGTGCGGCGCGCAACGCCGCCGCGGCCTCGGCGGCGATCCGGGCGGCCTCGTCGAGCCGTCCGGCCGCGGCGTCGAGCTCGTCCGGGTGGGTTCCGAAGCCTCCGCTCACGGCGTCGACGGTAGGCACGGGCGTGCGGCCGTGGGTGCCGTTCGCGCGGATCAGGGCCAGAAGACGCTGACGTCGCCGTCGAACACGAACTGCACCGACGACGGCAGCTCGAGCCCCTCGGCCCGGGCCCGCAGCACCGCGGCGACCAGGCCCGCGCCGCCGACCTCGACGTCGAGCCCCACCGCCCGCCCGTCGACCAGCAGCTCGCCGGTGCCCTGCCGGGCGAGGCGCCCGCTGGCCTCCAGCACCGCGGCCTCCACCGCCTCGGCCGTCGGGACCTCGGGCTCGGTGATCTCGACGACGCGGCCGCGGTCGGCGGGGTCAGTGCGGACGAGCGCCCCCGTGTCGGTGCGGGCGTGGACGCTGAAGCCCTGGT
Source organism: Actinomycetospora atypica (assembly GCF_042653685.1). Lineage (NCBI taxonomy): Bacteria > Bacillati > Actinomycetota > Actinomycetes > Pseudonocardiales > Pseudonocardiaceae > Actinomycetospora > Actinomycetospora atypica. The sequence goes on from NZ_JBHSIV010000002.1 coordinate 163,413, forward strand.
CCTGAAGCAGCCGGGCGCCGGGGAGCTGGTGCGGCGCGAACGACGCGGCCGGCGTCTCGTGCACCCCGGCCCGGAACAGCGGCCCGAGCGAGCCCCGGCCGGCGGGGTCGAGCGCGACGGAGATGCGGCCGTCGAGCTCGCCCAGGTCGTGGGCCACGGACGGCCGGGCCGGTCGCGCCAGCCCGCCGACGACGCCCCCGAGGACCCCGCCGAAGAGGCCCCCGGTCGCGGCGGCCCCCGCGGTCTCGGCCGCCGAGTAGCCGCCGTGCCCGAACCCCTCGACGCGCACGGGCTGGGTCACCGCGAGGTCGACCGCCGCCGCCTCCGCCGCCCCGAACACGGCGCCCACCACGACCCCGCCCACGATCGCCGCCGCCGTGGCCGAGAGCTCCACCCCGATCGCCGCGGCGGCCGCGACCAGCCCCGCGCTCACCCCGGCCGCGGCCGCCGCCGACGCCCCGAAGGTCAGCCACGCGAGGCCGACCCCGGCGACGATCGTCGCGCCGGCCGTGATCGCCAGCTCCCGGACCCGCGCCTTCGCCTCCCCGGCGGCCGCGGCGTAGCGGCGCAGGGCCTCCGCGAGGGCGCGGCAGCCGACGGCGTCGTCGTGCAGGGCGGTCTCGTGGCCGGTCCATGCCGCGGTGAACCGGTCGGCCGCCTCGCCGCTCCACCCGGTCCGCGCCTGCACCGCCCCGGCGCGCCCGACCTCGGCGGCCCGGTCGAGCTCGCCGGCCGCCCGGTCCCACGCCGCGGCGGCCGACTGCAGCGCCTCCTCGTCGGCGGCGGGCCACCACAGTCCGACCTGCGAGACGACCTCGTCGAGCGCCATCAGCGCGGCACGGCCTGCGCCGCGACGGGCCGCGCCGTGACGACCTGCCCGTCGCCCGCCGACAGGACCACGACCACCTCGCCGGTGTGGATCCAGGTGTTCGAGCGCTCGTCGTAGACCGGCGGCTCCGGGCTCGCGAGCGTGCGGGCGATCGCCTCGAGCGAGACCGTGCGCCAGTCGATGCGCCGGAAGCCGTAGTAGCGGGAGCCGCAGAGCAGCGCCGACTCCCCGGCGCCGCGGGCGAACACCCGCACCACCTCGTCCTCGGCGGTGTGCGGGCCGCAGACCTCGCGGGGCTCGGCGGACGCGGGGAGCGGGACGAGCAGCAGGCTCGCGGCGGCGAGGGCGAGCAGCAGCGGACGACGGGACACCGGGACCTCCTCCAGCAGCGGGTCCTGACGACCAGGACCCCTCGTCCCCTTGGAGTGCGCCCGCGCGCGATCGGTTCCCGACGATTCAGCGGCGGTCGATCAGGGTCGTGATCCGCACCCACGAGGGCGCCGTGGGGGTCGACCCGAACCCGAAGTGCACCGCCGGCGACACGGGCCGCAGCCCGCCCTGGTCGGCGCCGTCGAGGTCGGTGCGGGCGGCGACGATGCGGTGCAGGTCGCGGGCGCCGTAGTACTCGGTGCGCCCGTTCCCGGCACTCCCCACCGTGCGGACGCCGGGCAGCACCCGGCGGGCGATCGCGTCGATCGTCGCGATCCAGCGCGGGCTCGTCGCGAGCCGGGGTGGCACGGCGCGCAGCAGGAACCCGAGCGGCGACCGGCGCCCTACGCGGAAGCGTGAGGTGAGGCCGCCCGCGGTGAGGACGAGGTCGTCGTCCTCGCTGTACAGCTCGACGGGTACCAGTCGGACCTCGTCGAACGTGTACGTGGTGCCGACGAAGTCGGCGACCTCCTGCGAGGGCGCCAGCAGCACGCGGTGCCCGCCGGGGTGCTCGAGCATGACGTCGGTGAACGGGCCCAGCGGGGAGTGCGGCCAGTGCCCCACCACGAGCCGCAGCCCCGCGTCGGTGCCGATCCCGCCGATCCAGCCGTCGAAGTGTTCCATCGGGCGGCGGCTACCCGGTCAGGTCGACGATCACGATGCCTGCCGTGACGATCACGGCCGCGACCGTGCGCCGCCACCCGAAACGCTCGCCGAGGAACAGCGTCCCGATGACGGCGCCGATGACGATGCTGGTCTCGCGCAGGGCGGCGACGGCGGCGGTCGCCCCGCTGGTCTGGGCGACGAGCACGAGCCCGTACGCCGCGAGCGACACGAGCCCCCCGACGAACCCGATCGCGAGCGTCGCCGGCCGCACGCGCAGCAGCCCCCGCCCGCGCCGCGCCACCGCGATCAGGGGCAGCACCGGGCCCTGCACCAGGAACATCCACGACGCGTAGAGCAGCACCGGCGTCCGCGCGACGGCCCCGGCGTCGACGACGGTGTAGCCCGCGATGAACACCCCGGTGGCCACCGCGGCGCCGAGCGCGGGCAGCGTCGCCCGGGTGAGCCGGCCGCCGTCGAGGGCGAGGCTGACCAGCCCGAGCGAGATCACCGCGACCCCGACGAGCTGCAGCGCCGGCAGCCCGTCGCCGAACGCCACCTCGTAGAGCGCGACGACCCACGGCGCCGTCCCGCGCGCCACGGGGTAGACCTGACTGAACTCGCCGAGCTGGTAGCTCCACCACAGCAGCAGCGTGTAGACGACGTGCAGCCCGGCCGAGCCGAGCACGGCGGGCCACGCGTCGGCGGGCGGCAGACCGAGCACGAGCGCGCCGGCCCCGCCGACGACGACGTAGGACAGCCCGATCAGCGCGAAGCCGACGAGGCGGTCGTCGACCCCGTGGGCGATGGCGTTCCACACGGCGTGCAGCACGGCCGCGAGCAGGGTGATGGCGATGACGGAGAAGGACACCGGACGGCTCCTGGGCGTCGGGCCCGCTCCGGGAAGCGGGCACGTCGGACGTGGAGCCCTCGGGGTTTCTCTCCCGTCAGGTGTCGGCAGGGGTGCTGCCGTGGCGCCGCTCGGTCCAGACCCCGGTCGCCCTGGTTGTGGGTCAGGAGACGGGCGGCGGACGGAACCCTAGGCGCAAGCGGGAGCGACCCTACGCCGTCCGGTCAGTCGCGGGGGTGCCGACGACGGCCCTCGTCGAGCATGTCGGCGGAGAGGTCGCGGGCGTCCGGGTCGGTCCGCGCGTCGAGCCGGCGCGCGATGGTCAGCAGCTCCTGCAGGTTCGCCCACACCTGGTCGGTGCCCGTCTCCGCGCGGGCCGCGCCCCACACGACGGCGGCGAGCCGGCGGTCGGGGTCGACCAGCGCCCCGCCCCAGGCCCGGGTCCCGGCGAGCCGTTCGGCGAGCCCGCAGATCTCCAGGACGGTCGGGTCGGTGACGTCGACGGACGGGCCCGCGCCGCAGTGGGTCTCCCGGTAGGTGCGGCGCGGGTCGTCGTGGCGCACCGCGATCCACCCGCCCGCCGCCACGACCACTCCGGCGACGAACCACAGGACGTGCCCGACGATGCCGCCGCCGAGCGCCCACGAGGCGCCGACCCCGGCGGCCACGACGCCGAGCAGGGCGATCACGTCCGCGGCGGAGCCGTGCTGCACCACGAGCCGGCCCCGGGACTCGTCGAGGTCGCCCCGGGCCGCGACGACGTCGGGATCGAACACCCGGTAGCCGGTCGGCGTCGCGACGAGCTGCGGCAACGGCGTCCGCCGGTCCTTCGCGTCCATGGTTCCCTCCGCGGTCGAGGGGCCCGAGTGCAGTGCACGCCGACCGCGGCGGGATCCGTGGTCCTACTCGGGTCCTCCCTCGAGCAGCGCCTCCGGGACGTCGACGACCCGGCTGCGCAGGTACTCGCCGAGCCCCTTGGCCTGCGGGTCGGGCCGGGTCGACGACGCGACCCCGTCGCCCAGGATCCCGTGCACCACGACGTTGAGGGCGCGCAGGTTCGCCAGCTCGTGCACCTCGATCTCCAGCTCCGCGGCCTCCGGCCCGAGCAGCTCGCGCGCGCGATCGATCGTCAGGAACCCGCGCAGCCAGGCGTAGGCCTCGTCGGTCCGGGCCCAGACGCCGATGTTCGCGTCGCCGCCCTTGTCGCCGGAGCGGGCGCCGACGACTCGCCCGAACGGCGCGCGAGTCGTCGGGCCGGTCGGGGCTGATGTCAGCGATGGCACGTCGCTGACGTCCAGTGGCAGCGAAGTGCCATCGCTGACACCCGGTGGGTCCGCCACGACCGAGCGCGACCCGTCGGGCAGCACCACCGTCTGCGTCACCGCCTCCCGCGGCACCGCGGCCGGCCGGTAGACCCCGAAGGCGGACTCGGCGGAAGGCGGGGTCGTCGTGTGAAAGCCCGCGTAGCCGCCGAGCGCCAGCTCCATCGTCGCGTTGGAGAAGGCCCGCCCGACGAGGCGCGGGTCGGGGTCCTTCACCGTGATCCGCAGGTGGGCGGTGGCCTCGGCGTTCGACGCGGCGTCGGGGTGGTCGAAGCGCAGCAGCCGCACGTCGACCTCGGCGAACCGGTCGCGCCCGCCCAGGACCTCGAAGAGCAGCTGCTCGGCGAACGCCGCCTTGGCCTGGATGTCGAGCCCCGTGAGCACGAGCGTCATCGTGTTGCGGTAGCCGCCGGCGTCGTTGAGCGCGACCTTGAGCGTCGGCGGGGGAGGGGTGCCGCGGACCCCGGTGATCTCCACGCGGTGCTCGCCGTCCTGCGTCAGGGACAGCGTGTCGAAGTGCGTGGTGCAGTCGGGCCCCGCGTAGGCGGGCGCGGCGATCTCGTAGAGCAGCTGCGCGGTGACGGTGCCGACCGAGACGAGCCCGCCGGTGCCCGGGTGCTTCGTGATCACCGACGAGCCGCCGGCCGCGACCTCGGCGATCGGGAACCCCGGGTAGCGCCGGTCGGTGACCTCGTCGAGGAACGAGTAGTTGCCGCCCGTGGCCTGCGGTCCGCACTCGATCACGTGGCCCGCGACCACCGCGCCCGCGAGCGCGTCCCAGTCGTCGCGGGCCCACCCGTGCCACCACGCGGCCGGCCCGACCACCAGCGACGCGTCGGTCACCCGCCCCGTCACCACCACGTCGGCGCCCGCGGCCAGCGCCTCCGCGATGCCCCAGGCGCCGAGGTAGGCGTTGGCCGAAACCAGCTTGCCGGCCACGGCCGGGACGATCGCGTCGAGCGAGCCGCGCAGGTCGTCGCCCTCGACGTAGGCGATCCTCGCGCCCGTCCCGAGCTCCTCCAGCGCGGCTGCGAGCCCCGCCGGGTTCAGCCCGCCCGCGTTGGAGACGACCTTGACCCCGCGCGCGACGCAGTCGGCCAGGACGTCGCGCATCTGGGCCAGGAACGTCTTCGCGTAGCCCGCCTCGGGGTCCTTGGCCTGGGCCTTCGCGAGGATGAGCATCGTCAGCTCGGCCAGGTAGTCGCCGCACAGGACGTCGACCGGCCCGCCGTCGAGCATCTCGCGCGCCGCCCCGAGCCGGTCGCCGTAGAAGCCGGAGATGTTGCCGATCCGGATCGCTGTCACCGCGGCTTCCGCCCCGTCCCCGCCTCGCCGGCGAACGCCTGCCCGATCTCGGCCCACTCCGTCGCCGCGTTCCCGACGATGCCCAGGGCAAGGTCGTCGCGGTGGCGCCGCTGGGTGATGAGCAGCGCGAAGTCCTCGGCGCTGCCGGTGATGCGGTCGGCGGCGTCGTCGGGACCCCACGTCCACGTCGAGCCGTCGGGCGCGGTGAGCTCGACCCGGATCGGGACCTCGGGCATCGGCCGGCCGTGCGCGTAGTAGCTGAAGGGCCGCGCGCCGACCCCGATGTGCGCGACGTGGCGCAGCCGTCCCGACGGCTCGTGGACCACGCCGACGGTGTCGAGCACGTCCTGGCCGTGGGCCCAGGTCTCCATGATCCGCGCGGTCAACGAGGACGCCGCGCTCATCGCCGGGCCGAACCAGGGCACGCGGGTCGACGGGTCGAGCTCGCGGAGCGCCGCGATCAGGCGGCCCCGGGCCTCGTCGTACCAGGCGAGCATCTCCGCGCCGGACAGGTCGCGGAACTTCTCGACGAACGTGTCGGGGCTGACGCCGCCCTCCGCGTCCATCGCCGCCTTCTCCGCGAGGAACGCGTCGGGGTCGGTCGCGGAGCGCAGGGCGACGTCGTCGAAGTAGGCGAGGTGGGAGACCTGGTCGGCGATCGTCCAGCCCTCGGCGGGGGTCGGGAGCCGCCACTGCTCCTCGGTGAGCCCCGCGAGGACGTCCCGGAGCACCGCCGACTCGGCCGCCAGGTCGTCGCACAGCGCCGTCATCGACACCGGCATCGGTCTACCTCCCCGTCCAGATCGGAGAACGCCGGTCGCGGAACGCCGCCGGTCCCTCCTGCGCGTCGGCCGACCGGTACACCGGGGCCCAGATCTCCTCGGCCTTCTCGTAGGCCTCCGCCAGCGAGTGGCTCGCCGACAGGTACGCCGTCTTCTTACCGGCCGCCACCGACAGCGGGGCGTTCCCCGCGATCGTCCGGGCCAGCTCCTGCGTGCGCGCGTGCAGGTCGGCGGCGGGCACCACGTGGTTGACCAGGCCCACCTCCCGGGCCCGCGCCGCGTCGAGCGGGTCGCCGGTCAGCAGGATCTCCAGCGCCACCCGGGGCGGGACCAGCCACGACAGCGGCGCCGCCCACGGCGACCCCCGCCCCACCTTCACCTCCGACACGGCGAACCGCGCGTGCTCGGCGGCGACCACGAGGTCGCACTGCTGGGCGAGCAGGAACCCGCCGGCGTACGCGACGCCGTTGACCGCGGCGATCGTCGGCTTCCGCACGTCGATGTTGCGGCCGAACTGGGGCAGGAAGTCGGGCGGCGGGACCTCCAGCGCGGTCTCGGCCATCTCCTTGAGGTCGCCGCCCGCGCAGAACGCCTTCTCGCCCGCGCCGGTGAGGACCAGCACCGCCGCGGACTCGTCGGAGACGAAGCGCCGCGTGCCCTCCCACAGCCCGTCGCGGACGTCCTTGCTGAGCGCGTTCCGGGCCTCGGGACGGTCGATCGTCAGCCAGGCGACGCCGTCGTCGACCTCGTAGGTCACCACTGCGTCGGCCTCCGGCGCGCCAGCTCCGCTGCGCTTCGTGTCGCCCACACTCACGGGAACATCCTCCGCAGCTCCGGCCGGTTGAGCTTCCCGCTGCCGGTGCGCGGCAGGGTCTCGACGACCTCGATCCGTCGCGGCCGGTGCATGCCCTGCAGGTCGGGGTGCACGGCGCACCACTGGTCGATCTCCACCGCGCTCACCCCGGGCCGGTTCGTGACGACCACCGCGGTCACCTGCTCCACCCACCGCTCGTGGGCGGTGCCGATCACGGCGACCTCGGCGAGGTCGGGGTGCCCCGCGAGGTGCTCCTCGACCATCTGCGGGAACACGTTCTCCCCGCCCGAGACGATCATGTCGTCGATCCGATCGACGTAGTAGAGGTAGCCGTCGGCGTCGCGGGACATGAGGTCGCCGGTGCGGAACCAGCCGTCGACGAACTTGTCGGGCGCCTCCACGCCCCAGTACCCGGGCGTCACCGCGTCGCCCAGCACCCACAGCTCGCCGACCGCGGGGTCGCCGGGCTCCAGGTCCGGCGAACCGTCGACCGGCACCAGCCGTGTCCGCACCACCTGCGAGAGCGGCTTGCCCATCGAGTCGGGCCGCCGATCCTCGCCCGGCGCGTAGGTGACGACGAGGCCGCTCTGCTCGGTCTGCCCGTAGATCTCGGTGCCCCGGATGCTGGTGCCCTTCTCCAGCCGCTCGATCGCCGCGGTGGGGGTGCGGGAGCCGCCGAACATGCAGATGCGGAACGAGTCGAGCGTGACCGGCGCCTGCACCGTCCGGTTGCCGACGTCGATCATCATCGTGGAGATCAGGCCGCCGTAGGTGGGGCGCAGCTCCTGCACCAGCTCGAGCCAGCGGACCACGTCCCAGCGCGGCATGAAGGTGATCTGCCCGCCGCGCAGCAGGATCGGCAGGCCCGCGAGCTGCAGCCCGCCGACGTGGAACATCGGCATGCAGTTGAGGACGTGGTCGTCGCCGGTGATCTCGTAGAGGTCGATGACGCCCTCGACCTGCGCGACGGTGTTGCGGTGGGTCTGCCGCACGCCCTTGGGCACGCCGGTGGACCCGGAGGTGTACATGAGCAGCGCGTCGTCGCGGTCGAGGCGCGGCACCACGCCGTCGATCGGCTCGGCCCGCTCCAGCGCCGCCGCGAACGAGCCCTCGGCGCCCGTCGTGAGGACCGCCGGACCGTTGCCCTCCAGCAGGGTCTCCACACGCTCGACGTCGCCGGGCGGCAGGACGACGAGGCGGGCGCCGGAGTCGAGCAGGGCGTGGCGCAGCGGGGCGTCGGGGAACATGTAGTTCAGCGGCACCCCGACCGCGCCGGCCTGCCAGGCCCCGAACAGCGCGACGAGGTACTCGAGGCAGTTCGGGGCGAACACCGCGACCCGGTCGCCCTCGCCGACCCCGGTGGCCCGCAGGAATCCCGCGAAGCGGGCGGCCCGGTCGGCGAACTCCGCATAGCCGACCTCGTCGTCGTCGAGCCGGAGCGCGACCCGCTCGGAGTGATCGCGCGCCGCACGGCGCAGCAGGGTGGCGATGTTCATCGTCGGGATCCCTTCCGGAACGTCTCGAATCCCTCGGTGGCGGCCCTCGACCGCCGTGCCACCTCGGCGGGCGCGCTCACGAGGCGGCCTCCTCGGGCTCCTCGACGACGGCGAGGACCTGCCGCGTCTCCACCTGGTCGCCCGGGGCCACGCGCATCTCCCCGACGATGCCGTCGACGGGCGCCGCGACGGTGTGCTCCATCTTCATCGCCTCGAGCACGACGAGCGCCGCGCCCGCCGCGACCGTATCGCCGGTCGACGCGAGCACCCGGACGACCGTCCCGGGCATGGGCGCGAGCAGCGAGCCGGCGTGCGCGACGGCGTTCGGGTCGGCGAAGCGGGGGACGTCGCGGAACGCGCTGGAGCCGTCGGGGCCGTCGACGAACGTGTGCCCGTCCGCGCGGTGCACGCGGTACGTGCGCCGGACCCCGTCGACCTCCAGCGCCACCTGCTCCGGGGAGGCCGACACCGCGTCCACGGCGAGCGGCTCCCCGTCGACGGCCACGTCGAGCCGCGACCGGCGGGACGCGTAGGTCACCTCGACCGTGCGGTCGCCGACGCCGTAGGAGATGGCCTGCGGCGGCCCGCCGACGTTGCGCCAGCCCGACGGCAGCCCGCGCAGCACCGGGGCCCCGGCCCGGTGCTCGGCCTGACGGGCCAGCGCGGCCGCCGCGGCCCGCACCCGCTCGCGGTGGTCGGGCTCCGGCGTGACGAGCTCGGGGTGGCGCGGCAGGTAGCCGGTGTCGGTCCCGCCGGCGAGGAACTCCTCGTCGCGCAGGATGCCGACGAGCAGGTCGCGGTTGGTGGTGACGCCGTGGATACCGGCCTGCGCGAGGGCGCGGGCGAGCGTGCGGGCGGCCTCGGCGCGGGTGGCGCCGTGGGCGATGACCTTGGCGAGCATCGGGTCGTAGTGCGGGCTGACCACGGAGCCGTCGACCACCCCGGCGTCGACGCGCACTCCGCGCAGCCCGGGGATCGCGAACCGGTGCAGCGTCCCCGTCGCGGGCAGGTACCCGGCGGGCACGTCCTCGGCGTAGAGCCGGACCTCGATCGCGTGCCCGTCGATCCGGGCCCCGGTCACCTCCGCCGGGAGCCGGTCGCCCTCCGCGATCCGCAGCTGCAGGGCCACCAGGTCGAGCCCGGTGATCAGCTCGGTGACCGGGTGCTCGACCTGCAGGCGGGTGTTGACCTCGAGGAAGAAGAACGCCCCGGCCTGGTCCAGGACGAACTCCACGGTTCCGGCGCCGGTGTAGCCGATGGCCTTGCCGGCCGCGACGGCGGCCGCCCCGAGCTCGGCGCGCAGCGCCTCGTCGACCGCGGGGGAGGGGGCCTCCTCCACGATCTTCTGGTAGCGGCGCTGGATGGAGCACTCGCGCTCGAAGAGGTGGACGACCTCACCGCCGGCGTCCCCGACGATCTGCACCTCGACGTGGCGCGGGTCCTCCACGAACCGCTCGAGGAACACCGTGCCGTCGCCGAACGCGGAGGCGGCTTCCCGACGAGCGCCGTCGACGGCCTCGTGCAGGTCCGCGGCGGTCCGCACGATGCGCATCCCCCGCCCGCCACCGCCGAAGGCGGCCTTGACCAGCACGGGGAAGCCGATCCTCTCCGCCACGGCTTCGAGGTCGGTCGAGTCGGTGACCGTCGCGCCGGGCAGTACCGGGACCCCGGCGGACTCCATCAGCGCCTTCGCCTCGAGCTTCGACCCCATCGACGCGATCGCCTCGGGGGTCGGCCCGACGAAGGTCAGCCCGGCCGCCGCGCAGTCGCGGGCGAAGCCGGCGTTCTCGGAGAGGAACCCGTACCCGGGGTGCACCGCGTCGGCGCCCGTCGCGCGGGCGGCGGCGATGACGAGGTCGCCCCGCAGGTAGGTCTCGGTGGGGGTCGCCCCGGGCAGGCGCACGGCCTCGTCGGCGAGCGCGACGAACGGGGCGTCGGTGTCGGGGTCGGAGTACACCGCGACGGTGCCGATCCCGAGAGCGTGCGCGGTGCGCATGACCCGGGCGGCGATCTCACCGCGGTTGGCGACCAGCAGCTTCTCGATCATGCTCACATCCGGAAGACGCCGAAGCCACGACGGCCGGCGACGGTGTTGGAGTGGACGGCCGAGAGCGACATGCCGAGCACGGTGCGGGTGTCCCGGGGGTCGACGATGCCGTCGTCGTAGAGCTTCCCCGAGATGTAGAAGCTGTGGGACTCGGCCTCGATCTGCGCCTCGATGGCCCGCGTGCGGGCGGCGTCGGCCTCGTCGTCGAACGGCTTGCCCTGCGACTCCGCGGACGCCCGCCCGACGATCGACATGACGCCGGCGAGCTGGGCCGCGCCCATCACGGCGAGCTTGGCGCCGGGCCAGGCGAACATGAGGCGCGGGTCGTACGCGCGGCCCGACATGCCGTAGTTCCCCGCGCCGAACGACGACGCCATGTTGACCGTCAGGTGCGGGACCGCGCTGTTGGTCACCGCGTTGATCATCTTGGCGCCGTCCTTGATGATCCCGCCCTGCTCGTAGTCGGTGCCCACCATGTAGCCGGTGGTGTTCTGCAGGAAGATCAGCGGGGTGTCGGTCTGGTTGGCGAGCAGGATGAACTCGGTGGCCTTCTTGGCCTCCTCGCTGAACAGCACGCCGCGGTGGTTGGCGAGGACCCCCACCGGATAGCCGTGGATGCTCGCCCAGCCGGTGACCAGCGAGGTGCCGTAGAGCGGCTTGTACTCGTCGAACTCCGAGCCGTCGACGGTGCGGGCGAGGACCTCGCGGGGGTCGAACGGCACCTTCGTGTCGGGCGGGACGATGCCGAGGATCTCCTCGGGGTCGTAGAGCGGCTCCGGAGCGTGCGCGGACGGCGGCGGGCCCAGCTTGCGCCAGTGGAACCGGGAGACGATCTCGCGTCCGAGCCGGATGGCGTCCCGCTCGTCGGTGGCGAAGTAGTCGGACAGGCCCGAGACGCGCGAGTGCATCTCGGCCCCGCCCAGCGACTCGTCGTCGGCGGTCTCCCCGGTGGCCATCTTCACGAGCGGCGGACCGCCCAGGAACACCTTCGCGCCCCGGTCGACGAGCACCGCGTAGTCGCACATGCCCGGGACGTACGCCCCGCCGGCGGTGGAGTTGCCGAAGACCAGCGCGACCGTCGGGATGGCCATCGACGACAGCTCGGTGAGCTCGTGGAAGATGCGCCCGGCCGGGACGAACAGGTCGACCTGCGTCGGCAGGTCGGCGCCGCCCGACTCGACGAGGTTGATCACCGGCAGCCGGTTGAGGCGCGCGATCTCGAGGGCCCGCAGCGTCTTGCGGAGCGAGTAGGGGTTCATCGCCCCTCCGCGCACGGTCGGGTCGTGGCCGATGACCACGCACTCCACGCCGGAGACCACCCCGATCCCGGTCAGGATCGAGGCGCCGACGGTGAAGTCGGTGCCCCACGCCGCGAGGGGGGAGAGCTCGAGGAAGGGGGAGTCGGGGTCGAGGAGCAGCGCGAGCCGCTCGCGCACGGGGAGCTTGCCCCGGTCGCGGTGGCGCTGCATGTAGCGCTCGCCGCCCCCGGCGACGACGAGGTCGAGCTGCTCGTCGAGCGCGGCGACGACCTCGAGCTGGTTCTTGCGGTTGCTGATGTAGGTCTCGGACGAGGTGTCGAGCAGGGAGTTGAGGACGGCCATCGGGGTCAGCGGCCTCCGTAGTGCATCGCGTGGGTGTCGCGGACGACGTTCTTCTGGATCTTGCCGGTGGACGTGCGCGGGAACTCGTCGACGACGATCACGGCCTTCGGCACCTTGTAGCCGTCGAGGCGCTTCTTGAGCGCGGCGATCAGCCCGTCGGGGTCGACCTCGGTGCCGGGCTTCGGCACGACGACCGCGGTGATCGCCTCGCTCCACCGCGCGTGCGGCAGGCCCACCACGACGACCTCCGACACGTCGGGCTCCGCGTCGTACACCGCGCGCTCCACCTCGAGCGACGCGACGTTCTCGCCCCCGGTCTTGATCACGTCCTTGGTGCGGTCGGCGAACCACAGGACGCCGTCCTCGCCGAAGCGCCCGACGTCGCCGGAGTGGAACCAGCCGTGCGCGAACGCGGTGGCGGTCGCGGCCTCGTCGTGCAGGTACTCCTGCATCGTCGAGGGCCCGCGGTAGACGATCTCGCCCTGCTCACCAGGCCCGAGGAGCTCCCCGTCGGGGCCCATGATCCCCACCTGCACGCCCGTGAGCGGCGTCCCGACCGCCCCGACGTGGCTGAGCTGGTGCTCGGGCCGGAAGAGCGTGGTGATCGGCGACATCTCGGTCTGGCCGAACAGCAGCGCGAAGTCGCAGCGGTACCCCTCGAGGCAGGCCTTGATCTGGGCCTCGGGCATCGGCGCCATCGCGTAGACGGCGCGCCGCAGCGACGACAGGTCGCGGTCGCCGAAGCCCGGGTGCTCCAGCGCCGTCCGGTACATCACGGGCAGGCCGAACACCTGCGTGATCCGCTCGCGCTCGATGGTCGTCAGGAACCGCTCGGGGTCGAAGCCGCGGTGGACGTGGATCGTCGCGCCGACGATCACGGCGGGCGTGCAGAACGCGTTGAGCTGCGCGGTGTGGAACATCGGCATCATCGCGACGAACCGGTCGGAGGCGTTCCAGCCCGAGTCGAGCGCCGCCGACATCGACTCGAGGTGGATCGCGAGGTGGGTCCCGACGACGCCCTTGGGGAACGACGTGGTGCCCGACGTGTAGAGGTAGCTCAGCGCCGCGCGGTCGTCGATCCCCACCTCGGGGGTCGACTCGTCGTCGGTAGCCAGGTCGGTGAGGGTCATCGACGCGACGTCGGTGACCTCCGAGGTCAGCACCTCCGGGTCGTCGTGCGCGAGCCCGACGGCGAGGACGACGTCGGTGACGGCCGGCACCTGCGCGACCGCCTCGGCGATCGTCACCGCGAGCTGGGTCTCGACGACGATGCCGCGCGCCTGCGAGTGCCGGAGCACGTAGGCGACCTCGTCGGGGCGCCAGCCGAGGTTGATCGGCACGCAGACGACGCCGGTCTTCGCGCAGGCGTAATAGACGGCGAGGAACTCGGCGCTGTTGCCGGCCGCGAGGGCGAGCGCGTCGCCGACCGCGTAGCCGCGGGCGAGCAGGCCGTGCGCGAGGCGGTTCACCCACGCGTCGAACCGGGCGTAGGTCAGGCTCCGGTCGCCGTCGACGATCGCGAGCTGGTCGGGGCGGGCGGCGGCGCTGCGGGTGAGGGCGTCACCGACGTTGATCCGCTGGGCGAGATTGCGCTGGACGTCCATCTCAGTACGACCTCGGCAGCCCGAGCGAGTGCTGGGCGACGTAGTTGAGGATCATCTCCCGGTTGACGGGCGCGATCCGCAGCAGCCGGGCGAGACCCCAGTAGGGGAGCAGGCCGAACTCCTGGGCCACGCCGTTGCCGCCGTGGGTCTGCATCGCGGCGTCGCACGCGGCGATCGCGGCCTCGGCGGCGGCGTACTTGGCCATGTTCGAGGCCTCGCCCGCCGGGAGCCCCTGGTCGTGCAGCCAGGCGGCCTTCTGGGTCATCAGCGCGGCCAGCTCGGTCTCGATCTTGGCCTTCGCCAGCGGGTGCGCCACGCCCTGGTGGGTGCCGATCGGCCTGTCCCACACCTCGCGGTCGTTCGCGTAGCGGGCGGCGCGGCCGAGGGCGTAGCGGGCGATCCCCACGCAGAGGGCCGCGCCGGTGATCCGCTCGGGGTTGAGCCCGTGGAACACCTGGCGGAAGCCCTGGTTCTCGTCGCCGACCAGCGCGGACGCGGGGAGCCGGACGTCGTCGAAGCGCAGCGTGAACTGCTTCTCGGGCAGCAGGACGTCGACCGGCAGCGGGATCTTCTGCAGGCCCGGGGCGTCGGTGGGGACGATGAACAGGGAGAGCTGCGCGTGGCCGCGGTCGTCACGCCCGGTGCGCGCGACCAGCAGCAGCGCCTCGGCGTCGTCGACCCCGGAGATGTAGTACTTCTCGCCGCTGACCACCCACTCCTCGCCCTCGCGGCGGGCGGTGGTGGCGAGCTTGTGGGTGTTGGAGCCGGCGTCGGGCTCGGTGATCGCGAAGACCACCTTCTCCCGGCCGCTCGCGAGGCCCGGCAGCCAGTCCTTGCGCTGCTCCTCGGTGCCGTACTCGGCGATGACGGCCGCGGAGATGGCGTGGGTGACCAGCAGCAGGAGCATCGGGGCGCCCGCCGCCGCGGTCTCCTCGCAGACCAGCGACAGTTCGACGAGGCCGCCGCCCCCGCCGCCGTAGGCCTCCGGCACCGAGACGCCGACGTAGCCCGCGTCGCCGAGCGCGTGCCACAGCTCGGTGCACTCGGCGCCCCGGCGGGCGTGGTCGACGTAGTAGTCGCCCCCGTACGGGGCGGCGACCCGTCCGACGGCGTCCCGCAGGTCGCGATGCTCGTCGGTCTCCGCGAAGTCCACGTCGACTCCCTCTTGTGACTGGTCGTTCACTCGGGTCGTACCGTAGCGTCCGCCGTGGCGGGAGAGGAAGAGTTCGAGGAGGGCGGGACCGTGGAATCTGCGGAGGCGCAGCTCCGGACCGACGAGGGCCAGGCGACGACCCCGATCGGCGTGGTCGCGGACCCCGCGCGCCCCCGGGGTCGTCGGGACCCGGCCCGCAAGGACCGCATCCTCACCGCCGCCGCCGACCTCGTCGCGCGCCACGGCTACCACGCGGTCGGCATGGCCGACATCGGCGCGGCCGCGGGCATCGTCGGGTCGGGGATCTACCGGCATTTCGACTCGAAGGCCGCCCTGCTCTCGGCCCTGCTCGAGCAGCTCATGGACGAGATGGAGCGCTCGGCCGCCGCCGTCGTGGCCGACGCTCCCGACGACCGCACGGCCCTCGACCGCCTCGTCGCGAACCACGTGCGCTTCGCCATCGAGGACCGGCGGTTGCTGCAGGTGTACTACCGCGAGGCGCACAATCTTCCCGACGACGACCTGCGCCGGCTGCGTCGAGGGCAGCGCCACTACATCGAGGAGTGGGTCATCGTGCTGGCGCCGCTGCGCCGCGACCTCTCCGACGCGGAGCTGCGCGTGGTGGTGCACGCGGCGCTCGGGACCACCCAGGCCGTGCTCTTCCACCACAGCGGACTGCCCGCCGACCGGCTCGCCGAGATGCTCGAGGCGATGGGCCGCCAGTGCCTCGGAGTGAATCCCGAGTAACTCGACCCTTGCGCTCGGCCGGTGCTCCTGGGAATGCTGCACGTCACACTCGCGACGCGCAGGGAGGCACGCGTGGACCTCACGGCCACGACCTTCGACGTCACCACCCTGCGGGGCCGACGAGCCGTGCACCGGTGGGAACGCACCTCGGTGGGTGACGTCTTCGAGCGCCTCACCACGAGCTACCCCGACCAGACGGCGATCGTCGGGCGCCCCGGCGCCTACGCCGAGGAGCGCTTCCGGTCGCTGACCTACGACCAGGCCGACCGCCTCGCCAACCAGGTGGCCCACGGCCTGATCGAGCGCGGCCTCGAGCCCGCCGACCGGGTGCTGATGTTCTGCGAGAACTCGGTCGAGGCCTACGTCGCGAAGATCGGGATCGCGAAGGCCGGCCTCGTCGCGATGCCGCTGAACCCGAACCTCGCGCCCGACGTCGTCGAGCACCTCATCGGCCACGCCGAGCCGCGCTTCGCGATCGTCGACGCCGAGACCTGGCCGAAGGCCGCCGAGGCGTTCGGGCGCGCCGGGCTCGCGGTCGACGTGACGATCCCGATCGGCGGCGGTGCGGTCGAGGGCAG
This sequence comes from Actinomycetospora atypica, assembly GCF_042653685.1. NCBI lineage: Bacteria > Bacillati > Actinomycetota > Actinomycetes > Pseudonocardiales > Pseudonocardiaceae > Actinomycetospora > Actinomycetospora atypica. The sequence continues at coordinate 179,573 of NZ_JBHSIV010000002.1, forward strand.
CGTCGAGTTCGGCGCCTTCGTCGCGGGCCGGCACGACGACGAACCGCAGGTGGAGATCCACGGCGACGACATCTGGGAGATGCTCTTCACCTCGGGCACCACCGCGATGCCCAAGGGCGTGATGATCTCGCACTCCGCGAGCCAGCTCGCGGCGCTCAATTTCGCGCTCTCGCTCACCCGCGGGCCGGGGCTGGAGAACGACCTGCGGGTCGGCACCTTCCTCCCGATGATCTACCACGTCGGCGAGCTGATCTTCGCGCTGTCGGCGTTCGCCGCCGGCGGCACGCTGGTGCTGGGACGACGGCCGATCCCGGCCGACGTCGCGGCCGCCGTCGCCGAGGAGCGGATCACCGCACTCTGGGCCGGATCGCCGCAGTTCGTCACCGCGCTGTCCCGCGAGTTCGACGCGCTCGACGTCTCCTGCCTCGACGTCCTCGTCTACGGCTGGGGCGCGCTGTCGCCCGAGGTGTACGACCGCCTGCTCGGCCAGGCGGGGGAGGCCCTCGTCGTGCTCGGCATCTTCGGGCAGACCGAGGCCATCGCCTGCCACCGCTTCTGGCCCCGCCGCTGGCCCGAGACCTACGCGGCCACCGCGCCCGCCGTGAACTACGTGGGCCTGCCCAGCCCGCTGCTCGCCTCCGACGTGTTCGACGACGACGGGGTCTCGCTGCGGAACCGGCCCGGCGTCCCCGGCGAGGCCGTCTACCGGACCCCGACCGTCACCGCCGGCTACTACAAGGACGAGCCCGCCACCCGCCACGCCTTCCGCACCGGCTGGTTCCACTCCGGCGACAGCGCCGCGTTCGACGACGACGGCCTGCGCGTGATGGTCGACCGCATCAAGGACATCGTGAAGTCCGGCGGCGAGAACGTCTCGAGCCTGCGGGTGGAGTCGGCCCTCTACGAGCACCCGGGCGTCACGAAGGCCGCCGTGATCGGGCTGCCGCACGAGCGCTGGGGCGAGGCCGTGGCGGCGGTCGTCGTGCCGTCCGGGCCCGACGTCACCGCCGAGGACCTCATCGCCCACTGCCGCTCCCGGCTCGCCGGCTACGAGACGCCCAAGGCGGTCGTGTTCGCCGACGCGCTGCCCGAGACCGTCGGCGGCAAGATCCTGAAGTACAAGCTGCGGGCGGCCCACGGACACCTGTTCGACGACGCGAGGGTCTAGCCGTGCGGATCGGGGTCAACGTCGGGCACTTCGCCGGGTCGCCGCCCGCCGACCTCGCGGCCCGCCTGCAGGCGATCGACGCGGCCGGGTTCTCCTCGGTGTGGTTCGCCGAGGCCTACGGCTCCGACGTGTTCACCCCGCTCGCCTTCGCCGCGGCGCTGACCTCGCGGGTGCGCCTCGGCACCGCGGTCGCCCAGGTCCCGGCGCGCACGCCCACGGCGACGGCGATGGCGGCGACCACGCTCGACCACCTCAGCGGCGGGCGGGCGGTGCTGGGCATCGGCGCGTCGGGCCCGCAGGTCTCCGAGGGCTGGCACGGCGTCCCGTACGCGAAGCCGCTCGCCCGCACGCGGGAGTACGTCTCGGTGGTGCGGCAGGCGCTGGCCCGCGCGGCCCCCGTCTCGAACGACGGCCCGTACTTCCCGCTGCCCTCGCCCGGCTCCGAGCTGGGGAAGCCGCTGCGCTCGTCGCTGCACCCCTACCGGTCCGACCTGCCGGTGTGGCTCGGCGCCGAGGGCCCGCGCAACGTCGCGCTGTCGGCCGAGATCGCCGACGGCTGGCTCGCCATGTTCTTCGCCCCGGCCTTCGACTCCTTCTACCGCGAGGCGCTCGACGAGGGCTTCGCGAAGCGCCCCGGCGGGCGGCCCGACGGGTTCGAGGTGGTGGCGACCGTGCCGGTGGTGGTCGACGACGACGTCGAGCGCGCCGCCGACCGCATCCGCCCCGAGCTCGCGCTCTACATGGGCGGGATGGGCGCCCGCGGCGCGAACTTCCACCACGACGTCTTCGTCCGCATGGGCTTCGAGTCGGTGGCGGCGCGGGTGCAGGAGCTCTACCTGTCCCGCCGCAAGGACGAGGCCGCGGCGGCGATCCCCACCGAGCTCGTCGAGCAGATCGCCCTCGTCGGGCCCGCCTCGAAGATCCGGCGCGACCTCGACGCCTGGGACGCCACGGTGGTCGACGAGATCGCGGTGCAGGGCCTGCCCGACGACCTCGACGCGGTGGCGGCGCTGCTGTGACCTCCCGGTGTCAGCGATGGCACGTCGCTGACATCGGACTTCAGGGAGCCGCCACGCTCGACCGGCTCAGACGGGCAGATGCGGCCGCGTCGGGGCGTCCGGCCCGTCGGACGCCACGTGGACGACCGTGATCAGGCCCTCGACCCCCCGGCGGAACGTGTCGCCGACGTCGGCGACCTCGTCGATCGCCCCCGAGCTCATGGCGCCGTCGCGCAGCATGAGGAAGTGCTGCGCGGCCCGGCCGGGGCGCGCTCCCGGCCCCTCGTCGCGGTAGACCTGGGTGAACAGGTCCCGGAGCACCGAGACGAACCACGCCCGGTGCGCGACGACCTCGCGGTGGACCGGATCGGCCGGGTCGGGGAACTCGGCGGCCGCGCGCAGGAAGGCGCAGCCGCGGAACTCGGGCCGGGAGAGGTCCTCGGCGATCGACGTCGCGACGGCCCGGAGCGCATCGGCCGCCGACTCCGCGCCGTCGATGCTCTCCCGGACGCGCTCGCGCACCTGGGCGTCGGCTGCGCGCAGGTAGGCGACGACGAGGTCCTCCTTCGACGGGAAGTGCCGGTAGAAGGTCGCCCTCGTCACCCGGGCCTCGGAGACGAGCCGGTCGACCCCCACCGAGCGGATGCCCTCGCCGTAGAAGAGCCCGCCGGCCCGCGCGAGCAGCCGTTCGCGGGCCTCCGAGGGGCCGCGGGTCGAGGTGGTCATGCCGGTCACGCTAGCAGAAAGAACGATCGGTCTTGACGAAGGAGCAGGAGCGGGAGCAGGCTCCGGAGCAGTAGGGAGAACGGTCTTTCTACTTCTCGTGAGGAGCTCGACCATGTCCACCGCCACGTCCCTCGACCACGCCCGGCCGGCCTCGCGGGAGCAGGTCCCGCTGCTGCTCGCCCGGATCGTCTTCGCTCTCGTGTGGGCGGCCGTCCTGCTGGCGGTCGGGCCAGGTCTCGGCCTCGCCATGGTCGTCGTCCTGGTGCTCTATCCCGTCGGCGACCTGGTGCTCGTCGGCGCGGACGCCCTGCGGTCCGGTACGGCGTCCCGGGGCGCGCGGATCGGGCTCGGGTTCAACCTGGCGGTGAGCGCGGTCGCGGCCGTCCTCCTCGCCGTGGCGGCCGCCGACGGCGTGCCCGCGGTGCTGCGGGTCTGGGGCGCGTGGGCCGTCGTCGCGGGCGCCGGGCAGCTCGTCGTCGCGCTCGCCCGGCGTCGCACCCGTCGGGGTCAGTGGCCGCTCATCGTCAGCGGCGGGTTGTCCTGCGTGGTGGGGTTCGCGTTCGTCGCCATGGCGGCGGGTCCCGCGCCCCAGCTCGCGCCCCTCGCCGGCTACGCCGCGGCGGGCGCGGTCTTCGCCCTGATCGGCTTCCTGCGTCTTCGCCGCTGAGAGTGTCGGACCCTCGGTGCATGATTCGAACATGTGTTCGAGTCTTGGAGGGTGCGATGTGCCGGATGTGCGAGGGGTGGACGAGGGCCGAGGCGCTGCGGGAGATGGAGGCCCTCGTCGAGCGCTACGGCTGGGCGATCCAGCACGTGTGGCCCGACGCGGTCCACTCGCGCTGGGCCTACACCGTCGGCCTCACCCGGTACGGGCTGCCGGAGCTCGTGGTCACGGGCATGGAGCAGGAGGCCGCACACGAGCTCCTGAACGACACGGCTCACGGCGGCGCTTGCCACGACGATCGCACGGTGCCGGGGCAGCGGTACTCCCTGGACGACGGCCGGCGCATCGAGGTGGTGGAGCTGTCGCATCCCGACGTGCACCTCGGAACGGCCGTCGCGCTCCATCCCGGCCGGGTGGTGCGAGCCCATCAGCTCGTCTGGGCCGACGACTGCGGTCGGTGGCCCTGGAGTCGCCGCTTCTGTGGTCCGCAGGGAGCTCAGCCGGTGCTCGGGCCCCGGGCGGTGAGGGGCGCGTAGAGGAAGCCGTCGCGCTCGACGGCCTCGCCCACCGCGACGTCCACTGGGTGGGCAAACCCCGGTCCGTCGGTGACGAACGTGTGGAACTCGCCGTTCTCCCCGCACGGGTCGACCCCCTCCGGCAGGTCGCGGATCAGCTGCTCGTCCCACTCCTTCCCGACGATGCCCGGCGGCGCCTGGCTCGGGTCGACACAGACGATCACCGCCCGCAGCCCGGCGTCGAGCATCTCCTGGGCGAGCCCGTCGGTGGGGCGCTGCCAGAGGGGGAAGCGGGCGTTCAGTCCGGTCCCGACGAGTGCCTGCTCGCGGTAGGCGCGGATGTCGGCGAGGAAGAGGTCGCCGTAGACGATCTCGTCGGCGTGCTCGGCCGCGAGCTCGGCGAGGGCGGCGCCGGTGCGCTGCTCGTAGACCTCGTTCGGGCACGGCCACGGGAGGTCGACCGTCCTGAGCGGCAGCCCGAGCGCCTCGGCCTGGCGGCGGAGAAGGTCGGCGGGCACGCGGCTCATCGCGACCTCGCCGTCCGAGACGGTGGTCAGCAGGCCCGCCACCTCGAGGTTCGTGCGGACCGCGTGCAGCGCGAACGCGCCGTCCTTGCCGCACGACCAGCTCATCCAGGCCCTCGTCATCGGTGCCCACGATAGGTCGCGTCTGAGTCGGCAGAGGTCCGGAGAACCGAGTCGCCAGGACCCGGTTCTGTGGCCGGGTCGGGGGCTGTCCGCGAATAGTGTGCTCTCGAAGATCTGCGGGGTGCGTGACCGAGTCGTTACCGAGCGTGCAACCCTTCCGTGACCAGAGGTCGGGGGAACCTCATCCGCTCGAGGGGGAGCAACCACGTGATCCGCTTGTCGAGAACCGCCCCGCTACTCATCGCCACCGTCGCGAGCGCTCTGCTCGTCGCCGGCCCGGCCTACGCCCAGGACCCGCCGGTCCCCGGTACGAGCGAGTGCACCACCAAGGTCGCGAGCGACCCGGCTGTCACCGCAAGTGCGGGTAAGACGGCCGACGAGATCAAGGCTGCGGAAACCGAGGCAACAGATCGCCTCTGCACAGGTACGGAGGCCCCCTCCGAGAACGAGGCGGGCACCCCGCCGAAGGTTGAGGGAGCCGACCCCGACCCGGCAGACCAGGGCGCCAACCAGAGACGGATCAACATCCCGGGCAACGGCAACGGCAACGGCAACGGCAACGGCAACGGCAACGGCAACGGTTCCTCGTCGATCCCCGGCAACGTCCCCTCGTCCGGCAACGGCGACTCGAACAGCAGCGCACCCAAGAGGCGCGCGGGTCGTCCCGCCGGCGACCGCGACTGCGCCGACTTCGGCACGCAGCAGCAGGCCCAGCGCTACTTCGAGTCGATCGGCGGGTCGGCCACCAACAACGCCGACCGCCTCGACGCCAACCACAATGGCGTCGCCTGCGAGAACCTCGACGACGACGGCGACAACCAGAACGCCTCCGTGACCACCACCGGCGACGACGAGTCGAAGGCGGACACGTCCGGCGAGCAGGTCACCGAAGTTCCCGAGGGCTCGGCCCAGACCGGGGGTAACTCGTGAACCGCGCTCGTACCGCCGCCGCCCTCCTCGTCGCGGGCCTGCTCGCACTGCTCGTCACCGCCTGCGGCTCGGGCGACACCGACGGTGCCCCGCTCGCCGCGAGCCAGCAGAGCGCCGACGGCGTCGTCCCCGGCTACTCGATGACGATCCCGAAGCTCAACGTGTCCTCGCAGCTCGTCGGGCTCGGCCTCAACGCCGACAAGTCGATCCAGGTCCCGCCGCTGGCCGACCCGATGCAGGCCGGCGTCTACACGAAGGGTCCGATGCCGGGCCAGGTCGGCCCGGCCGTCGTTCTCGCGCACGTCAACTCCGACGGCAAGCCGGGGTTCGGCGCGGGCTTCCACGACCTCGCGGCCGGCGACGAGATCAACGTTGCTACGCCGCAGGGCCAGGTCACCTACGCGGTGACCCGCACGGAGACCATCCCGAAGGCGGAGTTCCCCACGGCGTCGGTCTACTCCGACACCACGGACCCGGAGCTGCGCCTCATCACGTGCGGCGGCACGCTCGACCGCGGCGCCCACAACTACCTGGGCCAGACGATCGTCTACGCGAAGAAGGCCTGACCGGGAGCCGGAGAACCGGGTCGCGACGACCCGGTTCCCCGGCGGGCAGGTCACCCGGCCACCGACCGCTTGGCCCCCCGGGTGTCGTCGTCCGCGAGCACCTCCCAGGCGCCCGCTGCGAGCCCGTCCAGCGCCGCCGCCACGACGACGGCCGGGTCGTTCTTCGGGACGTCCGAGAACGCCATCATGTCGGTGTCGGTCGCCGCCAGGGCGAACGTCAGCACCTCGACGCCGCGCTCCACCAGCTCGGCCCGGACGCTCTCCCCGAGCATCCACGCCGCCGCCTTGGAGGCCCCGTAGCCGCCGGCCCCGACGAACGGCACCCACGACAGCGCCGAGACGACCTGCACGAACGCCCCGCTCCCGCGCTCGACCATGGCCGGGGCGAACGCGCGCACCACGGACAGCGAGCCGAAGAAGTTCGTCTCCATCTCGGCGCGGATGTCGTCGAGGTCGCCGTCGACGAGCGTCGTCATGCGGGCGATCCCGGCGTTGTTGACCACCAGGTCGACGTCGGGGGCGGCCTTCGCGGCAGCGGCCACCGACGCGGGGTCGGTGACGTCCAGCGTCAGCGGGGTCACCCCGGGCGCCTCCTCGAGCGTCTCCGGGCGGCGGGCCGCCGCGTACACGCGGGCGCCCCGCGCGACGAGCTGGCGCGTGAACTCCGCGCCCAGGCCCCGGTTCGCCCCGGTGACGAGAGCGGTGGCTCCGGCGATCTGCATGGTGGGTCCTTCCGTCGATCGGTTACCGTCGACGCTAGGACCTGACGTCCACGTCAGGTTCAAGCTCGGGTCGCGGAGGTCACAGGTGCGGATCGGCGAGGTCGCGAAGGACTCGGGGGTCAGCGTCCGGGCGCTGCGCTACTACGAGGAGCAGGGCCTGCTCACGTCGGTGCGCACCACCGGGGGGCAGCGGGTCTACTCCGCCGACGCCGTGGGGCGGGTCGACTGGATCCGGATGCTGCTGGGGGCGGGCCTGTCGACCGCCACGATCCGCGACTTCCTGCCCTGCTTCGAGTCCCACGTCGTCACCGACGACGTCCGCACGCGCCTGGCCGTCGAGCGCGACCGCCTCGATGCCCACGTCCAGGCGCTCGTCGCCACGCGCGACCGGCTCGACTCGCTCATCGTGGCGAGCGAGCGGCCCGACGAGCAGTGCGGCGAGCAGCGCGGCGAACCGCGCGCGGACGTCGCCTGAGCGCTAGGACTCGACGACGGACCGACCCCGCGGCAGACAGCACTTCTTGTACTTCACCTGCGACCCGCACCAGCACGGCTCGTTGCGCCCCGGCGGCCACTCGAGCGCCGGGCCGGGCTCGCCCGCCACGGTCTCGTCGCCCGCCAGGGTCGCCTCCAGCAGCTGCGGGGTCGCGACCTCCACGAGCAGCTGGTCGTCCTGCTGGAGCTCCCGCTCGATCGCCGCGCGGTGCTCGTCCCAGGTCATCTCCACGAGGTCCGGCGCCTTCTCCACGAGCGTCGCGAACGCGGCCTGCGGCCAGAACACCATGTCGGGCTCGGCGTCGTGGGCGGCGAGGAGCTCCTCGGCCCGGAGGTCGGCCTCGTCGGGCTGGAGCCCGAGGCCACGCCGGACCCGCACGCGCCGACTCGCGAGGCTGTCGACGATCTCCCAGGCGTCCTCGGCCTCGTCGGTGTCGGGGTCCGCGCGCTCGGCGATGTCGACGGCGGTCTCCAGGGCGGCCGTGAGCCACTCCTGCGCCAGCGTCTCGCGGCCGTTCTCGAGCAGCGGCTCGATGACGTAGCCGTCCGCGAGCGGGTCGCGCGTCAGCTGCTGCCGCAGCTTGCGCAGGGTGGTGATGCCCTCCTCGTCGTGCCCGAAGCGGAGCAGCAGGTCGGCGTACTCGCCCCGGACCAGGTACTCCTCGCGCCCGCCCCTCGCCGCGTCGACGGCCCGCCGCGACAGGTCCAGCGCCCGGGCCTCGTCCCGGAGCCGGGCGGCGGCACTCGCCGCGAGGCTCAGCGCGTAGGGGACGTCCTCGGGATCGGCGATCCGGTCCTCGTCGACGGCGGCGATCAGCTCGTCGAGGACCGGTCGCGGGTTGCGGACGCGGACGACGTCGGCGCCGTACGCGTCGAGGTCGTCGGTGGTCATGAGCGGTGCCACAGTGTTGAACCGTAGGCGCCGGGAAGACACGCCCTGCAGGGACGGTTGCCATCGTTCGTGAGCACAACGAGAGGGACGGACCTCGTCCGGCGGCGGGTCATCGACCTGTGCCGCCGCGTGACGACCGGGTGTCGGAGCTGAGAGCTCATCCCAGCCCCCTGATTCGTCGTGAACCCGAAAGCAGGATCGTGTCCCTCGTCGTCCGCACCGCACGCGCGTGGCAGAAGCCGCGCGTGTTCGCCGTCCTCACCCTCTCCGGGCTGCTGCTCGGCGCCCTCCTCGGCCTGACCGCGCGCCTCACCGGCAGCGACTGGCTCGCCACCACCCTCGACACCATCGGCACCCTGTTCACCGGGGCGCTGCAGTTCACCGTCGCGCCGCTGGTGTTCCTCGCGATCGTCGTCGGGATCGTCAGCCTGCGTGACCTCGGTGGCGGCCGCACCGCCGCCCGTCTCGGCGGTCGGACCGTCGCCTGGTTCGCCGGCACCTCCCTGGTCGCCGTGCTGATCGGCATCGCGATCGGCCTGATCTTCCGGCCCGGTCAGGGCGTGCAGATCGCCGCCGACCCGAGCGACCTCGCGAAGGTCGGCGAGAAGACCACCGGCTCCTGGACCGCGTTCCTCACCGACCTCATCCCCGACAACCCCGTCGCCGCCTTCGCCGACAACAACGTGCTGCAGGTGGTGCTCGCCGCCCTGGTCGTCGGCGCCGCCGCGTACGCGCTGGGGGAGAAGGCCGAGCCGGTCGTCGCGCTCTCGCGGTCGGCGTTCGAGATCGTCCTGACGATCATCCGCTGGATCATCGTGCTCGCGCCGATCGGCGTGCTCGGCCTCATCGGCAACGCCTTCGCCACCTACGGCAGCGGCGTGATCGGCTCGCTCGCCGGGCTGATCGGCACCGTGTACCTCGGCTGCGCGATCGTGCTGTTCGTCGTCTACCCGGTGCTGCTGCGGTACGTCGCGAACATCGGTCCCCGACGATTCTTCGGCGTCACCTGGCCCACGCTGCAGTTCGCGTTCGTGTCGCGCTCCTCGGGCGCATCGCTGCCGTTCTCGCGCCAGGCCGCGGTCGACCTGGGTGTGCCGCCGGCCTACGCCGGCTTCGCCGTCCCGCTGGCCTCGACCACGAAGATGGACGGCTGCGCCGCGGTCTACCCGGCCCTCGCGACGATCTTCATCGCGAACATCTCCGGGGTGCAGCTCGCGGTGTGGCAGTACGTCGTGATCGTCGCTGTCTCGGTGTTCGGCGCGCTCGCCACCGCTGGGACCACCGGCTGGTTCACGATGTTGACGCTGACCCTCGCGGCCGTCGGCATGCCGCCCGCGGTCATCGCGGCCGGTATCGCCGTGATCATCGGCATCGACCCGATCATGGACATGATGCGCACCGCGACCAACGTCGCCGGGCAGATCACCGTCCCGACCCTCGTGGCCGCGCAGGAGGACCTCCTCGAGCGCGAGCCTGTCGAGGAGAAGCGCGAGCTGACCTCGGCGTAGAACGCCAGCGCCGGAACCGAGTCACAGCGACTCGGTTCCGGAAGGCCCGTAACCAGCTCCGCGGGGACCGTGTCCATCGGACACGGTCCCCGCACTGCTTCCCGACGATGCCCGTCAGAAGCCGGTCCGCAGCGGGTTGACCGCGTCGCCCTCGACGATCCGGTGGCGCAGCTCGCCCAGCTCCTCGACGGCCAGGACCACCTCGTCACCGGGCTGCAACCAGCCCCGGAAGTGCTCCGGGTCCATCGCGTAGTGCTCGAACAGGCACCCGGTGGGCACGGTGCCCGAGCCGATGACGTCGCCCGGGCGCAGCTGCGCACCCCGCGAGGCGTAGGCGACGATGTCAGCGAAGCTCCAGTCGATGCTGCTCCACCGGCCCCCGCCCACGTGCTCGCCGTTGACGGACACGGTCATGGCGAGGTCGAAGGCCTCCCCGCTCCGCCGGTGGGCGATCTCGTCGGGCGTGACGAGCATCGGGCCCAGGGAGTTGGCGCCGTCCTTGCCCTTCGCGGGTCCGAGCTGCAGGGCCCGCTCCTCGATCTGCAGGTCGCGGGCGCTCCAGTCGCAGTAGACGAGGTAGCCGGCGATGTGGTCCTCGGCCTTCTCCCGTGGGATGGAGGTGCCGGGCGTGCCGATGACGGCCGCGACCTCGAGCTCGAAGTCGAACCACCGGCTCCCGGGCGGCACCGGGATGTCGTCGCGAGGACCCGTGACGGCGCCGGCGTTGGAAAAGTAGAAGCCCGGCACCTCGAGATGGCGCTGACTCAGCGGCATGTCGACCCCGCCCTGGCAGTTCCGCAGGTGCTGCAGGAACCCGATGCAGTCGCGCAGCGTCCGGGGCTGGATCGGCGCCCGGAGCACGAGATCGTCCAGCGGCAGGGCCGGCGACGTCCGGGCCCGCCCTGCGGCGGAGACGAGCCCGCCGTCCAGCAGGTCGAGCAGCGTCGTCCCGACATCGAGCGGGTGGACGCCCTCCTCGGTGACCAGCCCGACGCGGTCACCGGCGGGGTCGGCGAAGGTGATCCAGCGCATCAGCGGACTCCGGCGGTCGGGGTGAAGCCCTCGAGGGCGGCGATGCGGCCGAGCACGTCGAGGCGGTCGGGCCGGGGGACCGAGGGGTCGAGCTCCTGGTAGACGTTGAGCACGTTCTGGGCCAGCCGGCCGTGCTCGGGGAGCTCCGCGAACCGGCCGAGGTCGATCGAGGCGACGGCCTGCTCGACGTCGAGGCCGTCCTCGTAGCGCTTGACCGCCTCGTCCTGCACGAACTGCAGGTACTCGCGGACCGGCCCCACGCCGCTCTTGTCGGTCACGGGGCCGTGGCCCGGGACGATCGTCGTGACGTCCATGTCGAGGATCCGGTCGCACGCTGCGATCCACCGCGACGTCGGCCCGGCCCACACCACGGGCGTGCCGCCGATGAAGAGGATGTCGCCGGCGAAGAGCAGCCGGGCGTCGGGGACGTGGACGAGCGTGTCGCCCGGGGTGTGCGCGGGGCCGACCTGGATCAGCCGCACCTCCCGCCCCCCGACGTCGAGGGTCTCCTCGCCCTCGAAGGTCCGGTCGGGCCCCGTCGCGACGATCCCGTCGAAGTCGAACGGCCCGAAGATGTGGCGGGTGAACGCGCCGACCTCGTTCTCCAGGCGCTTCACCCCGGCCAGGGCGTCGACCTGGTCCTGCGTCATGAGGTCCGCGGCCGCTTGCGACGCGACGATCTCGACGTCGCGCTCGGCGAGGAGCTGGTTGCCGAAGACGTGGTCGCCGTCGGAGTGGGTGTTCACCAGGGTGCCGAGCGGGTGGGCGTCGGTGACCGGCCGGATGCCGTCGAGCATCTCGCGGGTGAGGGCGAGGTCGAACAGCGTGTCGACCATGAGCGAGGTGCCCGAGCCGGTGATCAGGCCGGAGTTGCTCCAGCCCCAGCTGCCGTCGGGGAGCAGCCAGGCGTGGCAGCCGTCGCTGAGGTCGTGCAGGCCGCGCCGGTAGTCGAGGCTCATGCGGTCACCATCCGGATGGGCAGCGACGTGAAGTTGCGGATCTCCCGGTTCGGGTTCCGTACGGGGGTCCCGACGAGCTCGAAGGCGCGGACCCGGGAGGCGAGCGAGGTGAGGAACTCGGCGGCCTCCAACCGGGCCACCGGGGCACCGATGCACAGGTGGATGGACGCCCCGAAGGCGACGTGCTGGCGGGCGTCGGGCCGAGTGACGTCGAAGGTGTCGGCGTCGGCGAACCGCGCGGAGTCCCGGTTGGCGGCCGGGAGGACGGCGCAGACGTCGGCGTCGGCGGGGATCGTCACGCCGCCGACCTCGACCTCCTCGGTGGTACGGCGGAAGAACTGCCGGAAGGGCGAGTCCCAGCGCAGCACCTCCTCGACGGCGTTCGGGATCAGCGACGGGTCGGCGCGCACGGCGTCCCAGGCCTCGGGGAAGAGCGCGAAGGCGTGCACGGCGTTGGCGAGGAGGCTGTTGGTCGAGTCGATGCCGGCGAGCCAGATCGACGCGAGGGTCATGAGGCGCTCGTCGCCGAGCTGCCCGGTGTCTCCGCCCTGCTCCATGATCAGCCGTCCGAGGCAGTGGGCGGGCATCCCGGCGAGCCCGGTCTCCGCGAGCCAGCCGACGGCCTCGAGCACCCGCTCCATGTGCACGGGGTCGGCGTCGGGGCCGACCATGTGCATCACCGAGTCGGCCCAGGACGTGATCGTCTCGGTGTCGGGCGGCGTGATCCCGGTGAGCCGGCGGATCGCGAGGTCGGGCAGCGGCTGCGTCAGCGCGGTCACCACGTCGACCTCGCCGGCCGCGACCGCCGCCTCGACGAGGCGCTCGGTGGGCTCCCGGACGTCGGGCCGCATCTCCTCGATCCGGTTGCGCTGGAACTGCTGCTGGACCGATCGGCGGATGCGGGTGTGCACCGGGGGGTCGTTGTCGATGAACGGCGCGCGGAAGCCGGAGTCGGCGACCCGCACGTAGCTGGAGCCGAGGCCCGAGGCGAACACCTTGTAGTTGCGCAGCACCGCCGAGACCGACTCGTACCGCGCGGCGACCCACAGGTCCCGCTCCGGCAGGTGCACCACCGGGCCCGCGGCGCGGAGGCGTTCGTAGACCGGGTAGGGGTCGTCGAGGTGCTCGAGGAGGAACGGGTCGAGGGGGAGGTCCACGGACGGGCCGGCGGTCATCGGCAGCACTCTTTCTGCATCTCGGTGCATGTTGTGTCCGGCGACACTGTTGCACCGAGATGCAACAATGTCCAGGAACCCAGGGGAGGGCGCATGGTCGGGACGCTCGACGGGCGGACGCGGCGGGGGCTCGCGACGCGGGAGCGGCTCTACGAGGCGGCCGTCGCGCTGATCACCGAGCGCGGGTACGAGGTGACGACGTACGACGACGTCGCCGCCCGCGCCGGCACGTCGCGGCGTAGCTGCTTCAACCACTTCCCGACGAAGAGCGACATCTCCCTCGAGTGGGCCGCGCGGCGGCGCGCCCAGGCCGCCGAGGCCGCCCGCGCGACGACCCCGCAGGGGCCCGTCGACGTGCTCGACCGGCTCCGCGCCTACTTCCACGAGCTCGCGCTGATCACCGAGGACCGCCCCGCGGAGACGCGCGAGATGCTCCTCGGCTTCCTCTACGCCGGCGGACCGGTGTTCCACCGGACGCCCATGGGCCAGGAGCTGCACGCGTGGCTGGCCGACGAGTCCCCCGGGACCGTCCCGGGGCTCGACGTCGCCGGGGACCTCCTCTACGACGTCTACATGGGTGCGCTCTGGCGCTGGATCGGCCGCGACTCCCCGGCGCCCGGCGCCTTCCTCGCCGAGCTCGACGCCGCCGTCGAGATCGTCATCCGCGGGCTCGCGGCCTCGTTCCCGTCGCCGCCCTGATTGCCGCGGCGCCCGACGAGGAACTCGTCCGGCATGACGGTGCAGCTACTCCGCGAGCAGCAGACGATGCTCTGGACCCTCGCCATGCACGCCCGCGACGCCGCGTCCGCGCAGCCGATCCTCGGTGACCGCTTCGCCGCCGACCTGCTCGCCCGCGTCGACGACCAGCCCTCGCTCGGTGTCCTCGCCCTCGACGGCAACACCCCGCTCATCTGCACCCGCGCGAGGCTGATCGATGACGCCGCCCGCGCCTTCCTCGCCCGGCACGACGAGGCCGTCGTCCTTCACCTCGGGTGCGGCCTCGACAGCCGGGTCCTGCGCCTCGACCCGGGGCCCGGCGTGCAGTGGTTCGACGTCGACCAGGAACCGGTGATCGAACTGCGCCGGCAGTTCTACGACGACCGCGAGAACGTCACGACGATCGCCGCGTCCGTCACGGAGCCCGGCTGGTCCGCCGGCATTCCCGACGACCGCCCGCGGCTCGTCCTCGCCGAGGGCCTGCTGATGTACCTCGACCCCGAGGGCGTCCGGACGGCCGTCCGCGGCGCGCTCGAGCCCGGCGGCACCCTCGTCGCCGACACGACCGCGCCGTGGGTCACGTCGATCGCCGCGTGGCAGCCCGCGATGCGCAGCGCCGGCACCGGCTTCCGGTCCTCGACCGCCGACCTGGACGTCGCGGCATCGTCGGGAACCCTGGCCGACCGGGTGTCCCTCGTGGACGCCACCGCGACCCGCACCCGAGGGCTCACCTCGACGGGGATTCGGCTCTTCGGACTAGTCCCGGGGGCACGCGATGCAATGGTCCTGAGCACCTACGAGACGTAGCTCCGAAACGGTGACGACCCCCTCGTCGGGGCCGTTCCGGAACTGCGGTTGGACGCCATACCCGCGGGTAGCCTCGATTCTACGACGTTGTGTAGGAGGGGGTGTCCGTCGTGGCCGATGTATCGCGTCTGCCGGCCGCACTCGTGGCCCACTGGGACTGGCAGCGGCACGCCGCCTGTCGGGACCTCGATCTCGCGATGTTCTTCCACCCCGACGGGGAACGTGACCCGTCGCGGAGCCAGCGCGTGACCCGCGCGAAGGCGATCTGTGCCGAATGCCCCGTCGCCGCGGCGTGCCTGAAGTGGGCCCGCCAGGTCGAGGAGCCGTACGGCATCTGGGGCGGGGAAGGAGAAGACGAGCGTCGAGCGTTCCTACGACGTAGACGTTCGGCCCACCCGGTCCCGGCCGCCTGAGCAGTGATTCCTGACGACCCTCGGAGGTCAACGATGTCCGACGACACCACCACCATGACGACCACGACCGACGTCCGCGTCCCGCAGCTGACCGGGGTGCCCGCGAACGAGGCCCACGACCGCGCGCTCGACGCCGGCATCCTCGCGGTCGCCGAGAACGCCTTCCACACCGCCGCGGGCCGCGCCCACGTCGGTCGGCAGGAGCCCGAGGCCGGCACGCCGGTCGAGAAGGGCTCGATCGTTCGCATCTGGATCAGCTCCGAGTAGGAGCTTCGGCCTCGTCGTGGACGGGGCACACCGATTTACGCCGGACGGATCACGGGATCCGTCCGGCTTCGTCGTCTCCGGGGTCGGTCCGGACCGGCTGTCGCAGGATCGTGCGGCACCGCGCGGGCTCCACCCGGCGGAAGTCGCTGAGGTAGATCTCGTGGTGCTTCCCGGTCAGGGTCAGCCCGTGCCCGGGGATGTACTCGTCGTGCATCCGGCGGAGCAGCTCGGCCTCGTCGTCGAAGGAGCCGACGTGCAGGGCCTGGACGCACCGGCCCTCCGACAGGTTCTCCAGTCGGACGTCCCCGAGCCGGGCGGGCGCCTTCTTCGCCGCGACCCGCTCGAGCGCGGCAGCGACGTGCTCGCCGGTGATCCACTCGGGGGTCATGACTGCGAGGGTCCACTGCCACCGGGACTTGTCGCGGGCGCTCGTGAAGGTCGCCATGTCGTCCGACCACCACAGGCCCTCGAGCGGCATGACCACGTAGTCCCGCTGCAGCTCGACCTTGCTGAGGAACTTCACCGCGTAGGCGAGGGGGTACAGCGTCGTGATGGCCTCGGCGAAGGCCTCCGTGTTCGGGTCGCCGGCGCCGTCGATCATGAGGTACTGCAGGTCGGGGACGGTCAGCAGTCGCGGCCGGTCGCGCGTCGCCCGGTAGCAGTCGAGCTCCTTCTTAAGGTCGGCCTTCGCCGTCATGAGCGACTAGTACCAGCGAGGACGGGTCGGTCACCAGCTCATCGGCAGCGCGAGCGGGCCGTGGTCGACGAGCCCGCGCTGCCACGGGATGTCGGCGATAGACACGTCGAGCCGCAGCCCCGGGAGACGGCGGGCGAGGATCGGCAGGGTCACGACCAGCTCGGCGCGCGCCAGGGCGGCGCCGAGACAGAAGTGCGGGCCGTGGCCGAAGCCGAGGTGCGGCTCCCGGCGCCCCGGGCGGAGGTCGTGCGGCTCGGCGAAGCGGGCCGGGTCGTGGTTCGCCGCCTCGAGAGACACCAGCACCATCTCCTCGACCGCGATGTGTGCGCCGCCGAGTTCGAGGTCCCCGTGGGCGAAGCGCGGGAACGGGTCGGTGCCGGCGCGGCGGATGACCTCCTCGACCAGCCCGGCGACGTCACCGAGGTCGCCGAAGCGGTCCTCGTCCAACAGCCGGACGACCGCCTGCACCAGCGCGTTCCGCACCGTCAGGGTGCCGGCGGCCAAGACGACCTGGACGAGGGCGACCAGCTCGTCGTCGTCCAGCCGCCCGTCGTCGGTGTCGCGGACCGCGACGAGGTCGCTGAGCAGGTCGTCGGCCGGCGCCGCCCGCTTCGTGGCCACGAGGTCGGCGACGAATCCGCCGAGCGCGGTCCACGCCGTCATGGCGAGCTCCGGGTCCCCGCTCATCGGGTCGGCGGCGAGCGCGCCGTCGACGAGCTTCCGGAACTCGTCGTGCCGGGCCGGGTCGATCCCGACCAGCTCCCCGACGACCATCACCGGCAGCGGCGCGGCCAGGGCGTCGACCAGATCCACCGGCGGGCCGGCCGCGACCACCCGCTCCACATACTCCTCGGCGAGCGCCGCGATCCCGGGCTTCAGCGCCTCGATTCGCGCCGGGCGGAACGCGCCGGCCACCAGGCGACGCAGTCGGGCGTGGGCCGGGCCGTCCTGGAACAGCGAGGCCCGCACGTCGACCTCCGCACCGGGCGGGGTGAGCCCGAGGCGGTCGTCGGACAGGGCGGCGACCGCGAGGTCGGCCGACGTGACCAGCCACGCCGGCCCGAAGGCGGTGGCCACTTGCGCGACCGGCTCGCTCCGGCGGAGCTCGTCGAACGCGGGCGGGGGAGTGATCGGGTCGGGCCTCGGCAGCGGGTGTTCGAGCATGACGACCTCCTACGCGTTACGACTGCAACGTATCGAGGTGTCGGGTTGCGTTGCAACTGCACCGTGAAAAGCTGCACCGGTGCCGAAGAAGGTCGACCACCATGCGCGCCGCACG
This sequence comes from Actinomycetospora atypica, assembly GCF_042653685.1. Taxonomy (NCBI): domain Bacteria; kingdom Bacillati; phylum Actinomycetota; class Actinomycetes; order Pseudonocardiales; family Pseudonocardiaceae; genus Actinomycetospora; species Actinomycetospora atypica. The sequence goes on from NZ_JBHSIV010000002.1 coordinate 196,750, forward strand.
CTGCTGGCCGACGCGCTGATGCGGGTCGCCGCGCAGCGGGGGCTCGAGGACGTGAGCCTGCGCCACGTCGCGGCCGAGGCGGGCGTGACCTCCGGGATGGTGCAGCACTACTTCCGCACGAAGGACGAGATGATGGTCTTCGCGCTGGGGGCGGTCCGGGACCGGGTCGAGCAGCGCCTCGCGGCGGATCCGGTTCCCGACGATGCCGGTCCCCGGCACCAGGTCGAGGTGCTCCTCGTGCAGCTGCTGCCGCTCGACGAGGAGCGCGAGCTCGAGGCCCACGTCAGCCTCGCGTTCCAGGCCTACGCCGCGGTGAAGCCGGAGATCGCCGAGGAGCTCCGGGCCGACACCTCTCGCATGCGCGAGGGGCTCGCCGGGCTGGTCGCCGCCGCCGGCGCGGTCGTCGACCCGGCGCTCGCGGCGGTGGCGCTGCTGTCGCTGGTCGAAGGTCTGACCCTGCACACCCTCGGCCGGCACCTGACCGCTGACGAGGCCCTCGCCGCGTTGCGGGCGCACCTCGACCTCGTGCTGGGCCGGAATATAAGTCGATGCTGATACTGTTCCCCGGCCGAGGAGAACCCGGAGCGCTCCGTCGTGAAGTACACCGTCTCGATCGAGATCGCCCTGCCGCTGGAGCGGGTGGCGCAGCTGCTCGCCGACCCCGCGCACCTGCCGATGTGGCTGCGGGGCCTCGTGCTGCACGAGCCGATCAGTGGGCTACACGGGCAGGTCGGGACCGAATCGCGCGTGGTCCTGCAGACGGGGCAGCAGACGATGGAGGGCACCGAGACCATCACGCGCCGGGAACCGGCGGACCTGCATGGCATCCCGAGTGACGGCGTCGTTCGCTTCGAGCGCGAGATCGTCGCCGAGGGCATGTGGAGCGCCGCGCGTGAACGGCTGACCGGAGCCGGACCGGCGACGACGCGCTGGGCGAGCGAGAACGAGTACCGGTTCAGCGGGCCGATGCGACTGGTGGCGCCCCTCATGCGCGGTGCCTTCCGCAAGCAGTCGCTGCGGCACATGCAGGACTTCAAGGCGTTCGCCGAGCACGGGACGGACGTCCGCGGGGCGAGTGGCTGACCGTCGTGATCTGCTGGCGGGACGGGTCCTGGCGCCGGACGACGGTGGTCGAGCAGGCTCGCGTCCATGAGCGACGCCCGCCGCCTGATCCCCGCCGCCATGGACCGCTTCGGTGCACGGGTCCACGCGGTTCCCGACGACCGCTGGGACGCCCCGACCCCGTGCTCGGAGTGGAGCGTGCGGGACCTCGTCGCGCACATGTGCTTCGAGCACCGGTGGGCCCCGCACGTGCTGGCGGGGGAGCCGATGGACGCGGTGGGCAACGTCTACGACGGCGACCTGCTCGAGGGCGACCCGATGCGCGGGTGGGACCGGGCGGCCGTCGCGTCGCGGGAGGCGTGGACCTCCACGACGGCGCATGCCGACCCGGTGCACGTGTCGTTCGGGTGGCTGCCGGTGGGGGAGTACGCCGTCCAGATGCTGGTCGACCTGACGGTGCACGAGTGGGACCTGGCGCGCGGGGCGGGACTCGACGAGCACCTGGACCCGGAGTCCGTGCAGGAGACGCTCGCCTACCTGCGCGGCGACCCGGTGATGCTCCACGGGCCGGGGCTCTTCGCCGATGCGGTCGAGATCGGGAGCGCGGACCCGGTGGACCAGATGCTGGCTCTGACGGGGCGGACGCGCTCCTGAAGGGCGTCGGCGAACCCGGGCGGGAGGCAGCGGCCCAAGGTGGGGGTAGTGCGGCGTCCGGCCGCTCGTCGGCTGCTGCGTCCCGGCCCAGGCCCGCCGGCGTTGATCGTCGGGACAGGGCCTGATCGGTCGTTGGCGTGGGTGTGGAGGACTCCTTTCCGGCGGGGACAGGGCGGCAGCTCAGCGCGGAGGGGAGCGGGTCCGGGCGTCGGTTCGTCGTCGGACGTCCCGAGCCGCCGGCGTCGGGATCACTCCGACGGCACCCCCGGATTCGGCTCGAGGTCGCCGAGGCTCGCGTCGGGACGCGGCCGTCGTCCCGGGCGGCGTCGTCGCCGGGATGGTCGCCGGTTCCTCCGCGGGGAACTCGACGAGCACTATCGCGACGAACTCGGCGTCGAACACCGCCTGGTCCGCGGGTGACTCGGTCACGGCCGCAAGCGGCTCCGGGGACGGAGTCCCGCTCGTCCGGTCGAGCGGGTCGGCCACCGTGTCGACGAGGTCGAAGGCCATCAGAGCACCTCCTCCGGTCGGGCTCCAGCAAGCTCGTCGTCGGATATCTGTAGTTGTAGCTAGAGATTTTCGGTCGGTCAACCCCCTGTTCCGGGTGTCCATCGGCCTACGCGAGCCGACCCCTCGTCGTCGGGAAGGGCCTTCCCGACGAGGCCCGGCTACCGCGCGAGGGCGGCGCAGACGCCGTCCTCCTCGACGGCCCGCAGGGCGTTGAACACCTGCGCCTCCTGGCCCGTGCTCTTCTGCGTGCGCTGCAGGTTGATCGACACCGTGACCGAGCGCCGGCCGTCGCGGCTGGCCGCAATGAACTGGGTGTATCCGAAGGTGTTGCCGGTGTGGCCGAAGACGGTGCCGCACCGGGTGTCGTAGCGGAACAGCGCGAGGCCGGCGGAGTTGCGGCCGGGGCCGGGCGGCTCGGAGCTGCCGCCCTCCACGAACCGGGCCTGCTCGGCGGCGATCCGCCGGTTGAACAGCTCGCCGCCGACGTAGCCGCGGATGAAGCGGTTGAGGTCGGCCGGGGTGGAGACGATGCCGCCGGACGCCCAGGACCATCCGCCCGCCACGATCTCGCTGACGTCCTCGGGCGGGCCGCCGGCCTCGTCGAGGTCGTAGCCGTGGAAGAACGGTCGGGGTCGCACCTCCGGTCCGACCGGAAGGCTGGTGTCGCGCAGGCCGAGCGGGCGCTCGACGAGGCGGTCGAGGGCGCGGTCGTAGGGCCTGCCCGTGACCGTCTCGACGATCAGACCCACGATGATGTTGTCGGAGTTCGAGTACTTGTACGTGCCCTGGCCCTTGAGGGGCTCGTCCTTGACGAAGTCGAGCAGCTGCCGCGGCGGCGGCGCCTTCAGCAGGGAGGCGATGATCGCCTGCTGGGCGGCCGGGTTGTCGACGAAGTCGGGGACGCCGCTGGTGTGGTTGAGCAGCTGGCGCAGGGTGACGCCGTGCCAGGCGCGGGGGAGGTCGGGCCGGCGGAGGCCGATGGTGTCGTCGAGCCCCAGCTTGCGCTGGTCGACCAGGGCGAGCGCTGCACCACCGCTGAACGCCTTCGCGGTGCTGGCGATGTGCATCCCGTCGGTCGCCCGCGGCGGCCGGTTTCGCCCCACCTCGGCTAGTCCGGCCGTGTGTACCTGGAGGTCGCGGTCGCGCTGGACGACCGCGATCGCGCCGGGCGGGCCACCGGGCATGGCGACGAGGCGCTGAAGTGCCTGGTCGAGGGCGGTGTCCTCGGGGACCGGCCGAGGGGGCTTGGCGACGGCCTGGCCGGCGCCCGCCAGCATCAGAGCCACGGCGACCAGCGTCGGCACCCACACTCGCTTCACACGTCGTGACACTGGCCCCGTCGACGACGTGCTGCAATCACCCGTTGAGCGCAGTCAGGACACGACTTGTCACCTCCGGTCGCGCGACCCATGTCCCTTGACGCGGATCAGCTTCGCGGCATGCTCGACCAGATCGACTCCGGCGCCATGGCGGCCGATGAGGAGACGCGCCTGCGCATCGAGGGCGGGGTGGTCGCACTCGACGCCGTGGTCGGCATGCTCGAAGGTCTTCAGTCCGACGTGCAGGAGCCGGCCGCTGAGGACTACTTCAGCGAGACCGAGACCGAGGGCGAGGGCGAGGACGTGCCGGACGGAGCGGCCTAGTGTCCCTTTGAGATTTCACGACGCTACCGCCCGGCACTCCAGGTCAGTCTCTCGCTATGGGTCCACGGAAGCGCGTCCTCCGAGACAGCACCACTCCGTGGCGCTTCAACGATTTGGACTTCGACTGCCACCACGAACCCCCTGGGAGTCTCTCCGGGGGGCACCTCGACGACTTCCTTGAATTTCTCTTCTCTGCCAGAGCCCAGCCCATCGAGCCAGGGGCTGTATCTCGGCCCGAGCTTGATGGGGGTAGTCCCTGCGTCGGTGTCCAAGATCGCGACGAAGTCGAAGCGCCAGCGCACCTCGATCGGTCCGCCTACCCGGACGACATTGACCTTCCAGAAGAAGGCATTCTTGTGGCCGTCAGCCCAGGCGTCTAGCCGCAGAAGTATCTTCGGGGCAGCTTGGATGCGGTATGCACTTGCGGCGATCTCTGCTTGTCGCTCGGTCGACCGCGCGCCGCGGCGAGCAACCACAGCCGCGTAGACAGAGACCCCGAGGGCCAGTGCGGCGACCACGAACGCACTTACTGAGCCGAAGGCGCTGATCTCGTCCGGCGACACGATGCGAACCTTAGTTCGGAGAGGTGCTGAGGCTAGGGAGCCTCGGCCGCACGCGGGTCGGATGTACGGCCGAGGCGCGACGCGAGGAGTCATCCGGCTGGCGGGCCGTCATCCTTGCGAAGACCGGGACTGACGCCACCGGTGAAGAGATCATGGCCGACTTGTCCGCCGAGATCGAGCGTCGACACCCCCTACTTCAGTCAGCCCGTCTGCTCCTCGTGCGTGTGCCAACCTCCAAGTCGCGTCCTCCACACGACCCTCACGGAGACTTGCTGGCCCTCACCATCTCTGCGGAACTTCTGGCCCATCGCCTCGCTGGCAGCGTGCATCTCCTGGATCGTCGGGTCGCTGCTCGGCGGGAGTGCGACGGGGGGCGGAAGGTCGACAAGGTCCGGACCGTGCTTCTGGCGGTGAGGCAGTGCCACGTGCACTACTTCGTCGGGCGGGAGGGACTTCCGCTCTTCGACGATGTGATCGTGTCCGTCCCACAGCTCGACACGGACCCTGTGGGCCGTGTCTTGCCCGGGCGTCAGGACTCCGAAGATGCCTCGGCCCAGCTCGGGGAAGGGGTGGACCTCCCGTCGAAGTCGACCCGCTCGCGAGCGCGCAAGAAGTTGAAGACTGTGAAGGTCAAGACGATCAAGCTGACGAGGAGACTGCACGAGCCGATCACGAGCGAAGCCACGAGCACCGGCTCAGTCTGAGGTCTCCGACCTTCTACCTAGCGTAACGACACCCGGATAAGGCGGCCGAGTAACACGACAGGTGCGGTCGGAGACGTACCGTCCGTGAAGCTCCCCTCACGTCGCGTCGTCGCGGGTCTCCTGGCTCCTCTCGCCACCGTCCTGGTCCTGTCTGGCTGCTCGTCCTCGTCTGACGCTCCGCCGAAGACCGCGCAGCAGGTAGTCACCGACCTCGCCGCGAAGATCAGCACCGCGAAGCCAGGCCAGGTCATCACCGCGCAGAACGACCCGAACAAGCTCCTCGGCCGTCCGAGCCAGTACACCTCGGCTGCTGTCTTCACTGACTCTCGCGTGCCGGAGGAGAACCAGAACCCGGACCAACTCTCGGCGGACAACGGCGGCAAGGTCGAGGTCTTCGCGTCCGAGGACGAGGCGAAGGCGCGACACGACTACATCCAGGCGCTCGCGAAGCAGACGCCGATCGCGGCCGAGTACGACTACCTGTCCGGCACCGTACTTGTGCGCGTCACGAAGAACCTCGACCCGGACGCCGCGAAGCAGTATCAGGACGCTCTAGCCGGGCGCTGACTACTACTCGTCCTTCCCTCGTAGGGCGAGCCACGCTAGGCGGACTCGGGTGGTGAGGGTGCTTTGATCGGCCGCGTCCTCACTTATGAGAGTCGGAACTGGTTGCTGCATGATCGAGTAGTCGTACTCGGGCTTGCCGTCAGAGAAGGTCATAGCCTCAACTAACGAGAAGGTGTACTGCCACCTCGCAAGCCCGTGAACGTCGCGGAAGCGCAGGCGTCCGTAAGCGACACGTTTTCCCTCGCCCTCTGCTTCGACTGACGCTTTAGTGCGGCCCTGCCCGGCCACCAGCTTCCTGCGGTGGGACATGATCTCGGCGCCGGGAGCAAGCGTGTAGGGCCAAGAAGCGGGTCTATAGGGTCCCGAATACTTGGCGCTCGTTTCGATCTGAAGCTCGTGTGCTTCGTTCTTGTCGTCAGTGTTCTTGACCTGCAAGGTGTAGCGGGTCCTACCGCCGTCAACTGCAGCCGCAACGCTCACTACAAGTGTCGGCCGCCTGGTCTGCGCGAGTTCCGCGAGCTCCCGCCTGCGTACGTCCAGTGCGATCCCGGTTGCCCGTGATGCCGCTCGCGCTGCCATGTAGCTGAACCCCGCGGCGAGAGCCGCGATCAGCGTGCTCGCGATCTGCGCCCACTGAACTGCGTCCGACAGTGGTCCGCCAGGCGCGATTGCCTGGGCCAGGACGTCGGGCACTGGCGTCACGACCACCCGCGCGCGACGTCCACGAGGCTGAGCCCTCGACCCTGACAGCGGAACACGAGCCACGTCCTGAGCAGGCGCATGACCAAGCAGCGTGCCCGACACGCCGCTCACTGTCACGGCGGCAACCCATCAGTACCGTTCGGCGCCGTGGATCAACTCAGCGCGTACAGCTCGCTGGTCGCCGCAGCAGTCGCCCTCGTGGCCTGCGTAGTGTCCATCTACGCCGCCATCGTCGCCCGTGGGAACGCGAAATCTGCTGAGTCCAGCGCAGAGTCAGCGAAGAGTCAGGCGCATACCGCGGACCGCACCTACCGACTACAAGCCAGACCGAGCTTCCGAACTACGCTATCGGTACAGCACAGCCCTGGTGGCCTATTCTGGGGGATCGATGCTGTCCGACAGGGTGTTCCAGAAAAGGTCCTGTGGCGCTTCAAGTTTGAAGCCTCGCTGTTTTCCACTGAACCGGACGGCCACTACATGAGAATCGAGGGCACTGACGGCTGGTTGCATGGCATGTCCATCGGGGTGCCCGAGCGGGTCGAGTCGAGGTTCGATCATCTGATGCGTTCGGAACAGCCGCGGGAACTAACAGTCAAGTACACGTTATCGGTGGTCGAAGCGTCTGACCCTAGCGCTGTTGCCGAGTCAGCGCCGATCTGGACACATCAAGAAACTCTACGTTGGTCCCCGCAGCCAATGTCGTCGATCGAAAAGCCAGGTCGTAGTTGAGCCGGTGAAACTGAACTGTTGCGCGGGTAAGTCCGAGGGCGAAGCTATAGTAAGGCCCTTGATATACAGCATATGACCGTTTGTTGTATGATTCAGAGATGGCTCGTAGGAATCGACGTACCGCCCTGAGCGGCACAGCGGTCGGCTACCTGCGCGTGTCCACGGCCGAGCAGGCCGACAGCGGCGCCGGACTCGACGCACAGCGCATGACCATCGAGCACGAGTGCGCCCGGCGCGGATGGACACTCGTCGAGGTCTTCGAGGACCGGGGCGTGAGTGGCAAGAGCCTCGACGGTCGCCCGGCGCTCACCGAGGCGCTCGGAGCCGTGGACGACCGCACCGCGGCCGCCCTAGTCGTCGCGAAGCTCGACCGACTCTCACGCTCGGTCCACGACGCGGCCGGACTACTCGACCGCGCGCAGAAGAGCGGATGGACCCTCGTCGCATCAGACCTCGGCGTCGACACCTCCACCTCGGCCGGAGAGGCGATGGCCAACGTCATGGCCACCTTCGGCCAACTAGAGCGCCGCATGATCAGCCAGCGCGCGAAGGATGCGCTCGCCGCCCGCAAGGCCGCAGGCGTGAAGCTCGGCCGTCTTCGCACGCTTCCTGACGAATTTGTCGAGCGCGTAGTCGAGATGCGCGAGGCCGGCTCCTCGTTCGCGAAGATCGCCGATGCATTGACCGCCGAGGACGTTGCGACCGCGCAGGGCGGTCAGCGGTGGTACCCGTCGACGGTGCGTGCCGTCCTGCTTAGTCAGCGGTGACTGCGGTCGGCTCCTCCAAACCAAGCAGCCCCAGGCACCGATGGCCGACAGGCGTCAGGTTCCAGCGAGCCGCCTCGATCGTGGCCCATGTGCTGCGGTCGTGGAAGTCAGTCACGAGCCCGTGGCGAACCAGAACAGCGAGAATCGCCTCGAACACCCGAACCCCTGACAGGTCCCGAATCTCGCCTAGCTGCCAGTCCTCGCTCGACCGCCGTCGTTCGCCAGGAGGTCCGGCCTCGATCGGACGCGTGGTCGCCATGACGCGGAGCACTTCGACGTGCGAGCCCTCTAGATCCTTCAACGCGAGTGCCAGCACGGTCGCTTCGTTGACGTCACCCCCGTCCGTCACGCCGTCCGCGAGGACCTGTGCGAGCGCTCGGATCTTGTTGGGCATGCTTGTTTGAGCGCTGGCTTCGAGGACCTTCGCGGTTAACTCCAGGCGCTCGTCTGTTGAGGACGCTCGATCATTAAGGACGTCGAGTCCTCCGACGATCTCAGCGGCTTGTTCGTACGCCCACGCGGCCGAACCCACGCGTTGTGCGGCCCACCTTTGCTGGAGTCCGATGACGAAGTTCGTGGCTAGCGTCGCTCCACCCGCAGCGACGGCGACCATAGGTGACCCGCCAGCCGCGGTGCCCGCGCCGACAGACATGGCCGCGGCAACCAGGGCGTTGCGTGCGTCGAGGCCCGGCGTCGGCAGCTTGTTGTCGTCGTTCTTGGGCACGGTCACCAGCCCCATCGGGAGGCGTACGGATTCTGGTCGCTTGCCGGGCAGGGCTCAGCTACGCGTTGTGGACCTCGTTGGCCGTAGCGGCTGTGCTCGGGGAAGACGAACGGGCTGCGAGGCCCCTCAGCATCCGAGTGATCGCCACGGCCTCGATCCCGCATCTGGAACCATTCACCGCGCCTAGGGCGGGCTTGCTCCATCTCTGGACCCCCTCGTTGTTCGCAGCTGATGGACTCGATCGCGCGAGCGGCGCCCCCGTCCTACACGAGCCCACCGACAGGCTCACTCGCCCGACGAGCCATCGTCGCCCTTGTCTGGCTCCATCTTCTGCATGCGCCGCAGGAGCGTCGTAGTCAAGCCGATTGCTCGCGCGGCGTTGAGGGGCGAGTAGACCGTGAGGTCGGCGCAGTGGACCGTGCCGTGTCGGTTGTAGCGCGTCTCGCCAGAGCCGTACTCGTACGTGTGCCAGGTCCTCGGGATTCCGGCCATGACTGTTGCGTCGAACCACTGCTAGAGCTGAGCGTCCGGCCCCTTCTCCTTCGCGAGCGCCTTGACGAAGTTCATCTTCTCGGCGAAGTGCTTGTGGATCGCCGTGTCGAGCACGGAGGTCGCGAGAGCCTGACCGCTTTCCGGATGCCCCGACCGGTAGGCAGCCACCGCGCGCTTCAAGAGTGCCGGGAGGTCCACGAGCCAGTCGGCCTCGCAGTCAGCCAGCACCTCGGCGCACTCGTCGACCACGCGGTCCCTGTGCCGGTCGACGACCGCCGTACGCGCCTGCTCGTCATCGGCGTCCAACAGCTCCCGCAGCACCTCAGCGCTCGGCGCCCACACGACGCCGATCCGCTGCTCCTCCGCGATGTCGGTCAGCCGGAAGAGCTCCGAGAGCTCGAAGTCGATGAGGTTCGGCGGGAGAAGGCTCTCGCGCCACTTCCTGAAGCTGTCCGCGAGCCAGGAGAAGTCGAAGGTGGGAGGCGCGAACGACGTGCGCAGATTCGCGAGTACCTCGTCGAGCTGAGTAGTGATCGGCGGGAGGAGGCTGATCTGCGGCTTGAAGGTCAACGCGGTGATGGGCCCGATCGGCAAGTCGAACTTGAGCGGCGGGACGATCTGAATCGGCATCGCGAAGCGCATCGGCGGGATCTGCGGAGGACGCAGGATCTCGCCGAGCATGTCCTGGATCCTCTTGGCCTGCTGGTGTGCCAGGGGTTCAAGGGCCTCCTGAGCGCCGCGCACCACGCGCTGGATCTCTTCCTCCACCGCAGGCGAGAGGTCAACCGGCTCCTCGCCCTCATAGTCGTGAGCCGGGTCGTGTTTGTCCCTGTCCTGCTGGTCGTCGTCCTCGTGATGGTCCGTCATGTCTCGGAGTCTGCCTGGCACCCCCGACTGTCAGGTTCGGAACGCACGAACGGCCGGGGCCGGGGGAAGTCGGGTCCGGCCGTCCTGGTCCTGCGACTACTTGTAGGGGAACTGGCCTCTGTGCCGGCCTTCCCAAGGACTCGGGGCGGCCGCGAGGGGCTGCGCCTGCGTCGCAGAGACTTCATCGCCGCTGTCCGTTCTGCTCGACGCTTCTGCTCCGTGGCGCGCTGGTTCAGCGTCCTGGCGATGATGACGACGAGGGCAGCCCCAATGAAGTTCGTCCCAGACGTGAGCAGCCACAACGTGTACTCCTGTCGCGTCCACTTGTCCGGTGTGAAGAGGGCTATACGGGCTATTCCCAGCAAGAACGCGGCCTCGATGGCCACCATCAGCAGAGCGGCCGCGAAGAGCGCTCTCGGTGCTCGGGTTGGATCACGCCTGCTTCGCCGGAGCGTCGACAAGGTGTAGCCGCCGAAGACCACCAACTGGAACAGAAGCGCCCCCGTGCTGACGGAGTCAGCCGTGGGCGTGAACGCAATTAGGTAGATGAACAGGGCGGCTATGCCAGCAGCGATGAAGCCCGCGATGAGGTTCGCCACGACGTTGACCGAGACGTCGCGCCAGAAGGCGGAGCCTTCCACGAGTGAGTCGGGGCGGCCCGAACGGCGCGCTTCTACTTCTCGATCTCCCCGGCGCAGTCGGCCTGTTGCGCGCAAAGGTCCTCCTGGTGAAGTGCCTCGATGGTCCGTCCCAGAGCCGCCACCTGAACGTGACCGTCGAGCCCATCCTTTTGCCTGCAGCCTCAGAGACGCCCTCGCCGCGCTCTAGGCCCCGTCGACCGTCGCGGCGTCCTCCTCGCGCACCGGGCACGCGAGTGGTTCCCGAAGACTGTCGGACCCCCGTGTTTCCCTCATCGGGCCCGCGTCCGTCCGGCGCGCCGCCACGAGAGGATCCACCAACACCATGTCCAACAGCACCAACGAAGTCGGCAAGAAGTTCCTTCACTGGCTGGCGGGGCCTGGCGACGACCAGTCGAAACCAGAGATCTTCCTAGAGAGCAACCCTGAGATCGACGGTCAGCCGATCACCGAACCTGAGCTCAAGAAGGTCGTGGCACGAGCCGCGGACCTGAAGTTGATCAGAGGTCTTCCGACAAACGAGCGAGACGTTCTCCTCCGTGTGCGACTCACGCCTTCAGGACACGACTGTGTGGAGGAGTACGGCGGCGACATGCGCAGGTGGCTTGAAGCGCAGAGGGGAGGCGGCGCAGTGACCCACAACCACGGCAGCAGCTACAACTTCGAGGGCGTCAGCGAAAGCTCGATCGTCGCGGGATCGAAGAACGTCGAGCAGCACCAGACCCAGACGCAAACGACGGTCACGGTGAAGGACGCGGACCTCCTTCACCGCATCGGCCTCGCGTCGCATGAGCTGGCGAACCTCGCCCCGGGCGTCGAGGGTGCGCAGGAGCTTCGCGAGGCGGCCATGGAGGTCCAGAGCACCGCGAAGGACCCCGAGAAGACGGAGGACGCAGGAAAGGCCGGCAAGCGTCTGAAGGGTGCCCTGACGACGGTCGGCACCATCGCCAGCGTGAGCACGATCGCCAAGTTCCTGATGGACAACCTCGACCTCGCGGTGGTGTTCCAGTGACGGCACCCGGGCGGGTCGGAGAGGTCGTCCTCGCGCTTCTCCAGGTCATGTACGACACGCCGCACGGCGGACCTGCTGGGAAGGGCGCGGACATCCCGGGGCAGGACTGGACGGTCGACGGAGAGCCGGTCACGATCGATGAGCGCGTAGCGGCCGTGCAGTCCGCGAAGTCCGAGGGCTACATCGAAACGGTCGAGGTCGCCAAGTACGACACGCCGGTCGAGCTCACTCCACGGGGCCGCTCTGTCGTCGAGGAGTGGGGCGCTAAGACGTCCTGAGCTTCGTTGACCGAGGGGAAGTCAGCGGGGCTGAGTTCGTAGGCCTTCAAGTGCGAAGGCGGCCAGACGTAGATGGCCCTCGTACGGCGTGGTCTTGCTCGCCAGCTCCAGTGACGCTCGGACTGCCTCCTCGACGTGAGGGGGCAGCTCCGGCACCGGCAAGTCGTCCTCGTCGTCATGGAGGTAGTCGCAGGTCACGGGATTAGTCTCGCCTGCGAGTAGCGGTGCAGGGCTCGATCGAGACCTTTACCGGCAAATGGGTGATGGCTGGGATCGTCTTGTAACGGCGTGCGACTACTAGGCGAACTCATCGCCGCTAGATCCCCTTCTCATCGCGGAGCCACCGATGACCCAGCAGATGCCGCCTCCTTCAGTTGGGCCGATGCAGCCCCCGTCGGGATGGTTCCCACCCCAGGCGCCACCGCCACCGCCACCGCCACGGAACGCCTTCGGTATCGCCGCGCTCTGCCTGGCGCTGGTTGGCCTGGTCTTCGGTCTGGTGCCGTTCACGGGGTTCTTGGCCGTCATCCTCGGTCTGCTGGCGCTCGTCTTCGGCATGCTCGGGTTCGGCCGGGTGCAACAGCGTCTCGCCACGAACAAGAAGATGACGATCGCAGGAGCTGGCCTCGGCGTCGTCGCGCTGGCGCTGGGCATCTGGGGCATCGTGATCGTCTTCCAGGCGACCAACACGCTCACGAACGACCTGAACAACATCTCCGCTGGGACCCCGAGCTACGGCTACTCGCAGCAGGCCCCGACTTACGCAGCTCCGTCGTACTCCGCGCCCACGGCCGAGGCGCCGAAGCCGACCAGCTACACGTACGAGGTCACCGGCAACTACCCGGCCTTGTTCTTCAACTACACGGACTCCAACGGCGACAGCTACGCGACCTACCAGCACGAGAGCGGCCTGGGCGACCACAGCAAGAAACTGCCGTGGAAGAAGACCGTCACCCCGGAGCCCAATGGCGGCGTGAACTCGCTCGGGGCCTCGACGTCCAGCAGCAAGGGCAACGCCTGGATCACCTGCACGGTGAAGGACGACAAGGGCAACGTGATCAGTACCGAGACCAAGCGCGGCGCTTACGCGCAGTGCTACGCGTCGAGCCTCGGCAACCGCTGACAGTCGACATGAAAACGGCCGGGCCCGGGGGAAGTCGGGTCCGGCCGTCCTGGTCCTGCGACTACTTGTAGGGGAACGGGCCTCTGTGTCGGCCTCGCACGGCGCGTAGCGCGAGCACTCCGAGCACGATCGCAACCGTGCTCAGAGCGTTCGCGACTAGCGCGAGTACGACGGCGTATGCCGCCGGAGTCACGCCGAGGCCTGCTCCGACGTCTCAGCGGCAGCCTCAGCGGCCTTCTCTGCGTCCTTCTCAGCGCGCACGGCCGCGTAGAGCACATCGACCGTCACACCGAGGTGGCTGGAGTGTGCAGTGATCCGTCGGACCGCTTCGTTCCAGTCGAGATCCGGCAGCGGATCCATGTCGAAGCAGTCGAGACACACGGTCATGCACAGCACCCCGAACGCTTCGGAGTCGACCGCGATCAGTGCTCGGTCTTCCGTGCCTCCGCACGCTTCGCACACGGCCGCGAGCGGACAGCGGCTCACGTCGCTCAGATTCACGTCCGTGACGTCTTCCGGCCGCTCGTAGTCCGAGAGATTGACGATGCGCTCAGCGCCGTCGTCAGCCGTGCTCTCGGTCGTGCTCTCGCTCGGTGTGTCCGTCGTCGGCTCAGAGGCCGGCTCCGTCGCTTCGTCCTTCGGTGCTGTCTGCGACGGCTTCCTACGCGGTGCACGTGCCATGTCGGTGGCTCCATTTAGTCCGGAGTGATCCGCGTCCTAGTAGCATCCGAGACTCATCCCTCTGACGATCAGTCAGCGGCTCGAACGTGGCCTTCGTGCTGGGGGCGGTGCTGCTGCTGGTGCGGCTCGTCCGGCTCGGGCCCCGCACGGGAGCGGTGCTGGCGGTCCTCGCGTTGATCGGGTTCGTGGTGCTCGCGCGGCCGTCGCCGAGCGTGCTGCGCGCCGGGGCGATGGGGCTGCGCGGCCCGCCAGCACGTCGAGAGGGACCACGAGCTCGAGCTCGGTCACACCGCATGGCGACGTGGCAGGTGCTGCCCTGCGCCCTCCGGCTCTGGAGCCCGGTGCTCTCCTGCTGAGCTACACGCCGAGTGCGCCTCGAGGACGGCGCGTGGGAGCCAGCACATGGGAGCGGGCCGCTCGCAGGCGCGGCCGACGGCGCCTGCTCCTCGACGCGCTCAGCCGCGCCGGAGCCGTCTCCGGAACCGCCCTTGATCGCCTCCAGGTCAGTTGCTCCGTGGCGCCACTTCCCCCAGATAGCGCTCCCTCAAGGCCGCGACCCACGGCGCGCTCGTGATCCTCATGAGGCCGTCGACCGCGTCCTCCAGGGTGAGGACGTCGAAGGTGTCGTGTCGGCTCAGGAGCTCGCGGTATCGCGCGACAGCGTCCGCGCAGTGCCGGTTCTCGGCGGGGTGGACGACGACGAACAGGCCCTCCTGCCAGTGGTCGGCATCCACCGAGAGCATCTGGAGAGCGAGGAGGTGGTCGAACCACAGCTGCTGGAGGGGCGGGGTCTCGAGTTCGGGCAGCGCCGCTTCCGAGGTCAGACGGTGCGAGAGGGAGAGTGTCCGGTAGCGCTCGTCGTTGCGGGCGGCGCCGCCGCGCAGGTCCTCGTGGTACTTGACCTCGATCGCGACGAAGCCGCGCCCTCGCGGTCCCCGGTAGGTGACGAAGACGTCGAAGGCACTCTTGGTGCCCGTGTACCTCAGGTCGCCGCGACCGGGAGACCACTCGAAGGCGATCGACTCCACCGCCTCGATCCGGCGAGGCCACCAGGTGCGGCACACCTCCGTCGCCAGTTCGAGGTCGGCGGCGAGCTCGCCGAAGAGGTTGAAGCACAGGGGCTGGCTGGAGAGCAGGTCGACCCAGAGCCGTGGTTCGGCGAACAGCGCGCCGCGCTGTCGGTCGGCCAGGGCACGCCGCACGACCTCGCGGATCGTCGGGGTGAGGTAGTTGGCCATCCGGGGAGGGCGACCGTCGGCCTCGGTCAATCGGGAGCCGAGCGGCGCGCCCCGGTGCAGCCCGACGGCCAGGCCCTGCCGCTCCCGCCACAGCGCCTGGCGGAGCCGGGCCCGTCGTTGCCAGGCGTTGTCGCCGACGACGAGGGCGTGGTGCCGCTCCAGGACGGCGCGGTCGGTCGGCGCCGTCTCCGCCATCAGTTCCGCCAGCCCAAGGACCGCAGCAACTCGTCGACGCGACCGTGAGCCATGCCGACGTCCTCCATCCGCTCGGCGAGGGCGAGAAGCTCGCCCGCCACTTGCAGGTCGAAGTTCGACTTCAGCGAGTCGTAGGCGGGATCGAGCAGGAAGGACTCGTCGTCGATTGAGAGCTGCGCGACCCGATCCAGGAAGATCTCGAGCTTGCGGGCGGCGGTCGCCGTGTCCGGCCCACCCATGGACAGGTAGTCCAGCTCGCCCTCCCACAGCGACTGCTTGACCTGGTCACCCCGCAGCTCCAGCGCCGTTCCCATCGACCGAGGTCGTCCCGCCGACTCCAGCGCCTGCTTCGTGGCGTGTGCCATGCGGAAGAGGTTCTCGTCGGTGAAGGAGAAGCCGGCGAAGAGCACGTGCTTGGTCATCAACATGCCCTGCACGACTCCGGCCAGCGCGCCGCTCCGCTCCCCGAACCGCAGGTAGTCCTCGCGGGTCAGGACGATGCCGTCGTCGTGGTCGAGGTCCCCGTGGACCTTGAGCAGCCACTCCTGCTTCGGGGTCTCGAACGGCAGCACCGCCACCGGCCGGCCCTGATCCTGACGAGTGGTCTCGAAGAGCCGGTCGTAGTTGGTCGTCACGGTCTGATCGACCGGCAGGGCCGCGAGCAGCGCGTGCGCCAGCCCGTAGCGGTGCTGGGTGAGGATCGCGCGCAGCGCCTCCGGGAGCTTCGAGGTCCCCCCGAGCCTCCGGACGGCGAGCGTGGCCGCGTCCCGCGCGTCGAGCTTGGCGATGGCCTCCGTTTCTTTCGCGCCTACCCCGGCCTGCGACAGCAGACTCTCGAGGAGAGGGCCCCACAGCGGCAGACCGGCGCTGGCACTTACCCCTGCGCCGAGGAAGAGGGCGAGTTCCCGACGGCGCGCGCGGTTGGCCAACGAGTTCGCCGTCGCTTCCTGCGTCTCCTCGGGCAGCATCTGGTTGCGGAGCCGCCGGACGTGTTGGACAGCGGCGTGGTCCCGGGCAGTCCACAACACGAGCGCGGTGTCCTGACCATCTGCCGCGCGCTCGTCCAACAGGTCGAGCACCCCGGTGATCACATCACCGTGGTTGTCTTTCATCCAGCCCTGCCCGACCCCGACCAGCGGCATGGCCGTCAGGCGCCGTTCCCTACGATGCCGTGGCGCGTCCCCGAGGGCGGCAGTCGCCTCCAGGACGTTGCAGAGCGCGTCGGTGTACCACCCGACGGGCTCGGTCCCGGTGCCGCCGGTATCGACGAGCCAGACCCGCGGCCCGTCATCGGGAACCCGGGTGAAGCGTGCGAACCGTCGCTTCTCCCACACGTCCCGCTCGACGTCCAGGTCGTCCCGTTGCGGTCGGCGGCCACCCAGGACCTCGAGCCAGTGGTCACTGATGTTCAGGAACCGGTCGGTGGGCACGACGATGTCGTCGCACGCGAGGTGGGTCAGGTCCGCCCGGATCGCGAACACGTGGCCATCGCTCATGCGAAGCCGACCTCCACCAAGGTCACGCCGTTTTCCGAGATGTGGTGCCGCTGGCCCGAGCCGCCCACGACTCGCGACCAGTTGCTCACTTCCAGCACGGACCTGCCGCCTGGGTCCAGCCAGTGGTAGCTGAAGCCGCCGTACATGCCGGAGATCGGGCACCAGAACTTCGCCTCCGGGTACTCCTCGAGCGGCCCGAGCTCCGGCATGCGGTGGCTCTTGTCGAGCTGGCGGGCCCGCACGGTGATCAGCGCCGCCAGGTAGGTCTCCATGTCGGCGAGCCTGGTGTCGCCGAGGTGCGGGGACGGCCAGGCCACGCCGTCGGCCACCCGATCGTGGCCCTTCCGGCGGGCGATGGACTCGGCCGTTTCGCCCGCCGAGGTACGCAGCGTGCGCCAGGCTCCACGTTCGAGGAGAGCGCTCACGACGTCGAGGTCGGCACCGTGCCAGGCAGCCTGGTGCAGGGGCGCGAATCCGGACGTGCCGCCGACACGGATGCTGTTGACGGTGATCATCTCGGAGAACGGATGGTCCTCGTCGAGGATCGCCAGGACTTCGGTCCATCGTCCGGCCCGCGCCGCATCAGCGAGCTGGTCGCGGGTGGCGAAGAGTTCGGCGTTGAGGTCGCCTCGGTCGAGGATGCTGTCCCAGCGGAACTCGTCGAGATCATCGTCAGGCACGCATGGCTGGTCGTCCGAAGGTCGACGACCGTTACGAAAAGGTCACGGCCGGTCGATTGCTGGTCACTACCGCGCGAGCGCGACGCAGACGCGTCCTCCTCGAGGTCCGGCAGCGCGTCGAACACCTGGGCCTCCCGGCCGGTGCTGTTTGTGTGCGCTGGAGGTTGGTCGACACCGTGACCGAGCGGGCAGGCTGGTGTCGCCCAGGTCGACCGGCGTCCGACGAGGCGGTCCAGGACGCGGGTGAGTGCGGGGTAGGGCCTGCCCGTGACGGTCGCAACCACGACCTGAGGCCGTTGGACTTGAGGCTCAGGTCCCTCGACTGGTAGCGGAGCGCCGACGAGGGACCTCACGCATCGCCGAGTGGGGTTGTCCATCCTCGTCTGGTCGCCAACGCGCCGAACTCGAGGGAGGCAAGCAGGTCGTCACGCTCGAGGTCGGGGTAGTCCTCGAGAATCTCCTCGAAGGTCATGTCGGCGGCAAGAAGCTCAAGCACCGTCGTCACCGGGATGCGGAGCCCGCGAACTGTCGGCTGGCCGCGGCAGACGGCGGGGTTGGTGACGATGCGGTCGAGCCGGGACACGGGATGACCGTACTGCTCGTACACGTCGCCGTGATCGCTCGCGACTGCCCTCGGCAGCCTGCTCGCATGACTAGTGCCGCCACCCAATCGTCGCTAGCCAGCCCGAATCGGTCTACCGGGCCGTTCGCCGCGACGCGCGCCAAGGCCGGCATGAAGCCGTTCGACCTCGGGGCGCGAAGGGGCGGATGCGCCGATGCCCGATGTCCTGCGGCAGCTGGCCTTGGCTGACGCGGCCGCTCAACCACGTCGAGTCGCCAGCCAGTCAGATGATGACCTCTCCGCCTTCCGAGGTCAGCTGCAGTCGGCCGTCGACGGTCCGGAAGGTCACGCCCAGCACCTCGGAGTGCGCGGGCTCGACCACCTGCCCGGCGCGGTATAGCGTTGACGCCCGCGTCGCGGGGTCGAGGATGAGCACCTCCCGCACCCCTATTTCGTCGTACCAGGGCAGCTTCGCGAGGGTCTCGTCCTGCGGAGACAGGATCTCGACGACGAGCTCCGCGCCCTCGGCGCCGCGGGTGGACCCGTCCTCGGGCCGCCGGTAGAGCTGCTCGGGCACCCTGTAGTCGTCGCTACTGCGGAACAGGCCGGTCTCGATACGTGGCACGAGCCCGCGGCCCTTGGCCAGCTGACCGAGCAGGATGACGAGCTCCGTCGACAACCCCTGACGTGCATCAGCGGGTGGGGGCACCATGTGCAGGACTCCGTCCCAGAGCTCGTCGCGTCGGTCGAGCCCACGCGAGCGGCGCTCTGCCAGCAGCGATTCCGGGACTTCGGCTCTCATGGTCGAAGGGTCCCGCGTAACGCCGTCGGTCGCCCTGCGAAAGACACCACTGAAGACGCGGGTGGGCCGCGTCGTCGGGGGATGGGCGGGGACGGGCGATGGCGATCGCGATCATTGAGGCAAGGCGCAAGGCGTCGGAGAACCGCGACCGCCTCCGGCAGCTCGAGCAGCAGCGCGCCGCCCTCGTGGACCGGTGCACGGACGAGGAATTGCGGCAGGACGTTCTGCGGGCGCGAATCCACCGCGACGTTCTCGCGCCGTTCGCGACGGCGTTCTCGCTGGTGAAGAACGTGCACCTCGCCGACTTCGACGATTTCGAGATGCCCGGTGTCAGGGCTATGCCTGTGATCGAGCTGATCTCGAACCTCGAGGCGACCCTCAGGGCCGGGCGGACGTTGCTCGGCGGGGCCGGGGGCGGAGCCACGGCCGGCGCCGGATTGGGGGCAGCGACCTACGCTGCGGTTGGGGCGTTCGGGGTGGCGTCGACCGGCACCCCGATCGCGGCCCTCGCCGGTGCGGCCGCCGGCAACGCGACCCTGGCCTTCCTCGGCGGCGGGTCCTTGGCCGCGGGCGGCGGAGGAATGGCCGCGGGCGCGACTGTCATCGGTGGGGTCGTGGTCGTCCCTGCGCTCGTCGTCGGGCTTGGACTTGGCACCGTGTTGGGTCGCCGTGACTTGAAGAATGACGGCCGGAATAAGGCCGAGCTGGACCGCGCGGCCGCGCGGCTCGTCCAGGAGGAGATGCGCGTCGACGCGGTGCTGCTCCGCGCGGAGCACCTCAGGGAGGTCCTGCACCGCCTCCTCGACGCGGGCCTCGGAGCGCTCGGCGCGTTCACGGCGACCATCGAGGACCTCGACGACGTCCGTCTCTGGAGCAGCGCCGATCGCGCCCGCGTCGCGGCGATGGTCAGCGTCGTCGCCGTGATCACCCGACTTATGCGCGCTCCGTTAGTCGATGGCTCGGGCGCCGTCGCGGATCTCGACGGCGGGGCGCTCGCCGACGCCCACCGCTGGCTCCGGGTCTATCACGATGGCGGTTTTCGGTGAGCGACGATCCCTCGCGGGCGCCACGGACCGTCGCTATCGGGCTCGAGCCCGCCATCGGCGAGGCCATCCGCATCGCGACCCAGCGACTCGTGGAACAGACCGCCCGTTCTGCCCAGACCTGCCTCGATGTCGAGCAGTTGGTGGCCTGCCACGGGAAACAAAGCCACGAGCAGCTCGCCGGGTTCCTCTTCGAGCTGATGAGCGCGGACGCGTTCAACCGGCAGGCGATCGCGCTCGGTGAGCGCGCCCGAGCATCCGTCACCGCGTTTCTCGGCTCCCCCCACGCTGCGGCCGACATTCGGATCGTCGGAGCCTCAGGCGCGGTCCGCGAGGTGCAGGCCAAGCTCTACCAGAACGCCGCCCGGGCGGCGGCGCGTATGGCCGCACCGACCTATCGGGGCCTGGACCGCCTCGTTCCTTACAACCAGTACCAGTGCGCTGAGGCGTTCTACGACGACCGGCTCGCACGAGGCCTGAACCCGCTCCGGGTGTCTGAGCACGCCGATGCGCGGGCGCACCTGACCGACCGACTTCGCATGGACGGCGTGGAGAGCGCCCCGATCCCGTACGGGGAGGTTCACCGCGCCGCGCAGGACCCGCGGCGGTGGGCCAACCGCGCCCTTGCCGTGAATGCGGGCCGACAGATTGCTGCCGCGACCCTCACCGGAGCGGCGATCGGCGCCGTGTTCTCGGGCGTGGTCGAGGCGGTGCAGCACATCGGGCCGGTCCAGACAGGCGAGATGTCGGTGGCCGACGCGGCGCGCGCGGTGGTGGGATCGGCGCTGGCGGCGGGTGTCCGGAGCGGCGCAGTCGCCGGAGTCGGGGCTTCGCTCCAGTTCGCCGTCACCCGCGGTGGTGTCGCTGCCTCCGTCGTCGGGAGGGTCCCCGCCGGTGCTGTCGCTGGTGCGGTGGTCGGCATTGCCGAGTCGGCGTTAGCGTTCGCGCGGGGCGACATCGGTGTCTCGGAGTTCGCACTCCGGGCGTGCGAGTCGACGTTCGCAAGCGGCGCCAGCTGGGCGGGTGGCGCGTTCGGGCAGGCGGTGATCCCGATCCCTCTGGTGGGCGCTCTTGTAGGTGGGCTCGTTGGCCAGTGGTGCTCCACGATTGTCACTGACGCCATCCGAGGCTCGGTGGCGCGGGAAGACCTCGATCCGGAGCGCACGCCGGGCCCGCTCGTTGACCCGTCAGCTGTGGTGGACCCTCCGCCTGGAGAGGTCCTCGTCGGCAAGGTCACCCGGGAGGACTTGGACACTGGCGCAGAGTCATGGCCGTTCGACGACGCCAACGAGTTCGAGGCCTGGCTCGCCGATCCCGACGCGGTGCTGCTCCTCGACGCCAACGTGTTCGCCGGGTCGTCCACCGCTCGGCCATAGCGCTCGGCGTCATCCGGAGTGGGCCGGGCTTGAGCAGGAGGCCGACCTCCCGGCGAGGAGGCATCCAATGGCGGGTCGGCCCGATCATCGTCGGACGCGCTCGCAGGGCATGTCGGTCCCCCGGCCCCCGGCCTACTCCACCGCACGGCCGACGCCGGGTAAGCCAGCGTAGGAGGGCTCAGGGCGGTCTAAACCCTGGTCCTTAAATCAGGACCGCAGCCAGCCCTTCGACCGCAAGAGGGTGGCGACGTCGCGTGAGCCGTGCCGTCGGTTGTCACCCGCCGGTATCGGCGTCACAGACCCGCCCAAGGCCCAGTGCTGGACGTCCCGCCGCACTACGGCGGGAGTCGCCGAACACGCCGCACTCCTGGGGCGAGATTCAGGTCAAGGAGTTGTGCCGTTCCGCCCCACAGCGCTTTCGCCTAGATCTAGCCTCGCTGCGACTAGCTGTACTGGACGCTGAGGGGGAGCGGTGACGGGACCGGGCGCCGGGTACGACGCGACGCTGGCAGCGCTGCAGACCTGTGCCGAGCAGATGGGCCGTGTGCAGGGCGCTGTTGAAGGCATTCTCCGCGGCCTTCACGGCTGGGACAAGCGGCGCCAGTAGCGCCGCGGGCGAGGGGCCGCTCGCTGGGACGCTAGACACGTTGGCAAAAGAAGCCACGGATCGGGCGAAGGAGATGGGGGCGGAGACCGACCAGCTCGCGAAGGCTCTGCGCGAGTCCGCGGAGAGCTACCAACTCAGTGACGCCCGGGCCAGTGCTCAGGTCGGAGCAGTGTCGTTCGGCGGGGTGACGGGGTGACGGCGCCAATCCCAGGCGACCCCGGCGCAATCCGGGCAGGTGCCCAACAGATTCGTCAAAGTGCCACAGAAGCCAACGAGGCCGGCCGGATGCTCGGCAGCGCAGAGCAGACCGCAGCGGGCGGCTGGGCCGGCGCGGCGCACGACGCCTTCGATGGTGCTGCCAGCCGGACAAGCACTCGGGTGGCGTCACTGGCGCGCCTCGCTGGCGCGGCGGCACCTCTGGACACCTACGCTTCGGAGCTGGAATCGATCCAGCGTGAGTTCGCTGCGGCGTCCGCCCGCTTCGAAGCAGCGTTCGCGACGGTGACCGGTCCAGGCCGCCGAGCGCTCAGACCGATGCAGCTCGAACGAACATGGAGGCTGAAGGCGCAGCGATCGAGGCGCTGCGCCGTCGCGCAATCGAGGCGAACGAGCGTGCCGCGGCAGCGGTCGGGCAGGTGGCGCAAAGCGCGACCGACGAGTTCTCCGGCGCTCAGCAGCAGGTCAGGCGCGAACCAGCTGGTCCCCGCGCTCACGATTGCTGCCGGAAGCGATTCCTCTAGCTTGCAATTGGGATTTCGGCACTACCAATCTCCCGGCTCACTTAGCCAAGAAACGCGGACCGCTTAGCCACTCACCCAAGGCCCGACCCTGCAGTCGTTCCGTCCTTGTCCCTCGTCGAACAAAGATGACCTCGCTCGCCGACTGGGTGTCAAGGTAAACGGGAAGTGCACATCGCGGAATATTGACTACCGCTACATCTTTCCCGTCCTGTTCCACCCAATCAAGATTAATGCCAATGTATTCCCAGTTCGGGCTCATGAACTTGCCAACATAATCTGCGAGCCTTTGCGTGAACCCGTCTCGGCTCTGAAGCTTACCTAAACAACGGAAATCTTCCGCTAAGCCGAGAACCTCACCATCGTCTGCCTGGCCGATTACGAGCTGGCCACCATCAGTGTTTGCGAGCGCCGCGATGGACTTCCCGACGCTCTCCTGGAGAACCTTACGGTTCACGTCTGCTCTTTGTGAATCGACAGGAGTCAGGAACGATGACTTTCGTTCGTGCTGCTGGCTCTCATCTTCCTGCAAGACATTGACCGGGTCTAGTGCGCTCCCTGAGCCGGGACCCGGTTTCAGCCATTTTGCTGTCTCCCGGCTTCTGTCTAAGACTGCATCTAGGATATTACTGATCCAGCGGGCATTATCGGGGTTTCTGTCGACGAGAAAGTCGGCAGAGACTGATGCTGCAATGAGAACAACGTGACCACCACCGTAGGTCTTTATGGAAGCCCATGGCGAAGGGAAGTTGCGATCGACGAACTGGTCAGAGATCATGACGGCAGTACTTGAGTGGCCGCTGCCTAGAATTTCTTCTCTCGGGGCGATAGCAATGCTGCCGAGAGTAAGGATTGAATCGATACCAGTCCAGATTGTCTCGAATCTGTCTCCAATGCGCATCAGCTCAGGGCGAAATCGCTGACTACCCTTAGAATCTTCGGCACCGATATCGTATAGATAGCGAACGCCTTCCTCGCGCGAAGGGAAATAGGCGCCGAGGAATTCCTGGGCCTCGTCGACCGCCGACCCATGGTCTTCGAGGTAGTAGCGACCCGCGTCCGCGACGATGAGTTGGCCGCCTTGGAATACAAAATTCTTAACCGAATCAAATGGGACTCGTATGGGGTGCCCGTCGCTGTGGTTCCACCCCCCTTCCATATACACTACGTCGAAACTCGTCATATCTCGCACCGGCACAACGTATTCCGATAGGTGACCTGCGAGCAAAGGAGAGTCGTCTTCAACGACAGCTCCGCACAGACGTAATTTATGGTCGGCCGAAAGTTGACGAACCAAGGACCGACCAGCGAGCTCAAACCCGTCGTACTTCAAGAGCTGGGCAATATAAAGGATACGCACGAAACCGATCCTATCGGACTGGCCGACGTTCGGATCATGCAGGCCGGCCTGGGCTATATACTCGTTCGGAGGCTCACCACTTGCCCCACCGATAACGGTAGCAAGATACTTAGGCACAAGCCGCACCCACGAATTTTCGCTCGCACCATCAAGGAAGTCCACGCGCGGGGATATGCGCCCAAGTCCGAGTTGAAGACGACACGGTTAGGTTCTCAGATCGAGTCACCGGCTTGGCATGGTGAAGAACCCTAGATGCGGCTCAGCGAGTGATCCGACAACTACGCCGCGGTCCAAAAATCTGTTGAACTCTTCACACGACGTCTCAGGGAGCAAGGCACAACCATGGCAAGCCGCCATATTACAAGATTCCGGCCCTTGCCCCGCCTCGCCAAGTTCCATGCAGACAGGATCTGCTGAACACCAAGCCGCCTTACTGAGGGCGGTCTCCAAGACGCGGCCAAAGTTCTCCGGACGCCCCATCCTCACCAGGCCGCCCATAGTTCCCTCAGAGTCCCCGGCCGCCGTGTAGATGAGCACTCCAGCCATCTCGCGACCCGCGTCTGATGACACGTACAGTCGCTCCCTCAAGGACGCCGAACTGTATCCGCAGGAGTAGACAAACTCATTTATGAGCAGATGGGCGAGAGTATGCAGTAGAACAAATCGGGGAATAACAGACCGGGGCTTCAGCCCTCGTCGCTCCCGCGCAGTCTCGAAGGTGCTGGCCATAACTGACACGCGTTTCTGCACGTCTGGTCCGGTCTCCCACGAGTGCAGCGCATTTGGTTCGAGCTCTAAGAAAATTCCTTCACCGCGAACGACGTACGCAGGTAGCCAGTCATCGTCCGGCGATACTGGCCGAGCGCGCATCAGCGCCTTGCCGTCAGACAATTTCAGCGCCCCGTCACGAACTCGAGTGAACCCTCGCATAACTCTCGTCTCGCGCAGTACGTCTACCGCTCGTGCACTGGCGAACCACCGCGTGGCCCCCTCTGGTAGACCCACGTCTCGAACTGTCAAGTCCGAATGCTTCATCTCGGATCGAAGCATGACGTGCTCGGGGCGCCGCAAGTCCTCTGTTGAAGTCACCGCATCGTCGTCCGTGACTTCCGCATCAGACTCATCGGCGGGGCCCGCGATCTCGTCGAGGCCAGCTTGCAACTCGGTATCTGTAAACGGCGCAAATAAGTTGGGAGGCTTGATCTTTGTGCGGATCATGGTCGGCGTCAGCCGGCCAACAAGACCCTTCATGACATCGAGCTTCCCGTAGATATCGGGTCGACGCATAAGATCAAGAACTTCGCCGCTCGCCAAACCTTTCTGCGGCGGTAGGTAAATCGACGATTCGACTTGCGGAAAGTAGACATTACCTGCTCCGCGCAATGCGGCCCTTAGTGGTTGACCACAGCCAGACCCGGGGTCCGCGACCCAGGGGCGACTACCCTTGCACGGGAAGGGCTCCTGCTTGGAAAGCTCGGTTGTTAGGGCGGTCTCCTCCCCGCGGTCCGTCCGCTTTGAGGTCGTTACACGGTCAAGGGTGCGCTCGGCGCCGCACTGATCGCAATGGACGATTTGGCCGGCCAACGAGCCACCACCACGAGCAAAGAGACGAAGGGGCCCGTGGCAAGAGGGAGCCACGTTCCGATGCACCCACTCAAGCCACGGGAAGTCATCAAGATGCCCAGACTCACAGATGGTTACGAAAGGCACCTGCACCATCGGCGGGCGTCTCTTCATCTCGTTGTGCCGATCATCCTTACAACGAACACGTTCAGACAGAGACAGCGGACTCCGCTGCAGTCTCTTGCAGTAGATACAGAACGACCAGCGAGGGAACCTCAGGACTGGTACGGACAAGTTGCGATTGATCGGACTCTGGCCAGCCGAACGCCTTCGATAGTCCGGCGGCAGCCGAAGCTGGTGAACGTGAAGTCGCTCTTCGAGTCGCCATTCGGGCGCCACAAACTCGTCCACAGAGACGTTACTCGGGTCGTCGCTTACGAACCACTGGTCTAGACCGGCCGTGATAACCGACGTACCGTCCACTAACATACTCATGGCGCCGACGCCAAAAGGGCTCACTAACTGCGATCGTCGCATATTTCCGGTGCCCATTACTCGTCTCCCTCGTGAGCCGACGGGACAGACAACGTGTAGTTTGAAGTTATGCGGAGCATGCACTCCGAATCGACTGACCTCATACTTGTGGGAACCTCCCAGCTCATCCCAGCACCCTCCATAGGAGGAACGCCCGGGAAGCGCATAAGACCCTGAAGAGGGTTTCCGCTACCGCGGTCAGACGCATCCCATTCAGTCCGTTCGCCACGCTTCCACTGTTCGGCTCGCTGACTAGCCACCCGGTCGAAACTCGCGAGTTCGTCTGGATCGGAGAGTGCCGCCCTTTCTCGTAAGACCTTGGTTGCAGCTTCTACCCAATCTGAGGGGTACGGATCGGGCACGAGGTTTATTGGTGCTTGTTGCCTGATGTAAGACAACAACGCTCCCACGAACGCTCGCTGTAGGACGGGCGGTGAGAACGGGGTTAGAGAGGTGGGTTCGACTTGGGCGTACAAGCGCTGGTGGTAAGCAGCAAAGCGCTCGAAATGGCTTCGGTCCCTAGGGCGAGAAGGCGCATAGATCGTGACGACGAGTCCTGGTCGCTCAGCCCACTTTCGGCCAACGCGCCCTGAGACTTGGATGTACTGTGCAGTCGTCTTCGGCTGGCCCACGATTGTCATTAATGACAGTCGGTCGATGTCCACGCCAACTTCGATGATATTCGAGGCTAAGCAGACGTCTACACAGCCGTCCTTGCCGTAGGTGAGCGAAAGCTCCTCAATGGCTTTCGGAATCTCGTCACTCCGTCGTCGACTAGTGAGCTCGAGGACGTTGCGTGGATTACGAAGTCCGCCACGCTCAAGGCCATCGCGCCGCCAAACGCCCTGAAGGTAGTCGGGGATGTCCGATTGCAGTAAAGATACAGTGTTACCCAGCTCTCGCAGGCTGTTTAGGAAGTTCAAGTTTGTCCAGTACGGGTCCCGTTCATCAGGGGGAAGACTCTGGACGGCTTGGAGCGATGCAGCTCCAACCCGTACCTGTGCCGACTGGATTGAACCTAGTGCCGGAGCAAGTACACCGAGATACCGTCTACCAGGCGCAAGTCGTCCATCAGGCAACCGCGCAGGCTCTGCAAAGAACGAATGACCCTCCTCCAGGCCGTGGGGAGGAAAGAGTGCCGTCCGAGTTCGGCCATATAGATCGCGGACTTGCCGTTCGAATTGTCTAATGGTCGCCGTAGACGCGATAATCTTTGGTTTCACTTCTGACCTATCGCGCCGGTCGGTGCACAAGTCCTCAATCACCGACTCGTATAAACCCACCATCGAGCCAAGAGGTCCCGAAATAAGGTGCAGCTCGTCCTGGATGATGATCGTTGGAGGCGAAAATGCACGACTACCGTCATTTCCAAGTCCGAAGATTGCTCTAGCCTCGGGTCTCCATGCCAACATCGCAAACTTGTCCACAGTTCCGATGACAAGAGAAGGTCTCTCAAGATAGATATCTTCGTCGATCACATATACAGGTAGCCCCCGCCGCCCGCTGAAATCACAGTCGGCATCGGGACAATGCAGTCGCACTTTCTTATTCGCTTCGGCCGAATACCCGGCCATCTCCTGATTTCGCTTCGTGCCTTGAGATGCAATAGGCCCCATTCTCGCGCCGCACCAAGGGCAGCGAAGTAGCAGAAATCGATTCTCGGCCGATGGCTCGGTACGCAGTCTCTTGAGGGTTTCGAGCGCCACCCTGTGTGTATTCGGCGTCGAATCGCCGCCTAACCAGATGCCGATACTGATGCGTCTCATTCCCATATCGCCATAATGAAGGCGTTGGTTCTCAAGGACGCAGATTAGAGATGCTGCCCTAACGAACTGCTGTGCAGTAAGTAAACGAAGCGTATAACGCATGATGACGTCGGTACCGCCATCGGCTGGGTCGCGCAAGCGACGAGAGATCAGACTAATCGCCGCTGCTCCGAGGTATGCTTCAGTCTTGCCTCCACCCGTAGGAAAGAAGATTAGCTCGACAATTTCCCGGTTGGGGTGATGCGGGTAGACGATTTCTTCAAGACAGGTAAGGATGAAAGCAATCTGGAAGGGCCGCCAGTATCCTTCCAGAGTCATCGGATCAACGACGGGCTGCTGGCCGTCGACTTGGAAAAGCCGATTCTTGTCCAAACGAACGGCTCGCAGCGGTAGTCGTGATCGAACTTGCTGAAGCAACATTGCTTCGTTCGCCCGACAGAACGCAGTACGCACGTAGTTATCGGTCTGGACGAGCGACCATCCGGACTCCATCCTAGCGAGTGCATCTCGACATTTCTGCATATGCACCATCGCCTGGCTTTGCAAATGTGCGGAAAGCTCTCCGATCTCAGCTTCTCGCGACTCGATCCATGCCTTGTAGGCAGCTAGTAGTTGCTCGACCTCGCGGTCGGCTGAACCGTCGTCAATCCCGTAAGCGAGAGTGCGCATACTCACTTGCAACTTCTTGATATCCCCATCTGCACCCGTGACAGTGATGTCAGGGGTGAGGCTAGGAACTTCGTAAACAGGCAGGGGATCGGCGCGGACGAACTCAATTGGGCCGTTCTCCCGATCGTCCCAGGCTGCAGCACAACCGTGGCCTACTGCGTACGGCTGCTTGTGACGGTATAGGAGCTGCTGCGATAGTTCCTCCGACTCTTCGACCACGTAATCGCCCGATTCCCTCGCCGGATAGGCTTCAATTGCCGCCTTCGCGCTTGGGACTACCTCGAAGCCGGCCTGAAAGAAGGCACCTGCGGCCCCACTCACCTTTGAGGAGTTGATGACAGCAACAGTTACGATGTACGACCCGTGTATGTCTTTCGCGTGTCTCTTACGTGCATACAAAGCGATCTGCGGCACGATAGACGCTGCCGGAGGCTGGGGATTGCTATTGAGCGTGACGAGTCGGTGTTCAGCAGATTTGATCGTCTCATGATCTACGATGGTGTGAATCACTACCGGACGGCGAACCCACCACGTAAGCTGTTTCTTAGAGGCTGCCACCGACACCTTTACGGCTTCGTAGTAGGCCCCTGAACATCTGATCGATATTGTCCCGGTAACGTCTTGTAGATCGAGTCTAAACGATAGGCCTTGTGCACTTGGCTGGAAGGAGTTCGCATCGCTGAGGTCGAAATCGTCGCTATCGGCATCCGCCGACTCGGCTAACTGCCGTGGAACGATTTCGGCGGAAGTTGGGGCAACGTCGGGATCGTCGTTCGTCGGCAGGTTCACGACCCCGATGAGTGCTTGTTCAACCCCGCCACTAGGCCCGACTTCGTCTACGTTCTGCTGTTTCTTGTCTCCCACCGAATCGGTCGCCCGCCCGCGGGGAAACAGAATCCCTACGCCATACCGTCGCAGCGGATCGGTCTCAGTCAAGATCTCTTGCTTCGAGATCTCGTCATGCCACGGCCCACGGGCCTCTTCCCAGGTCTGGAAAAGGACGGGACGAGTCGAAATGTCCAGAGCCCGCCCTAACGGTGCTGCTGATTCGATCGGGCCAAAGAGCTCGCGCCGGAGCTCGTTCTCCATGTGGTCACGGGCCTTCATTAGAACGTCCTTTCCGGCAGAACCTGGCTGCCGATGGCGTCTCTAGTCGCAAGAATAACTAGGCGATCTGTCGCGCGGGACAAACCAATATAAAGAAGGTCAGCGAAGTCGCGACGCGAAGAATCGTCAATGTCGGTCAGAACCACTGCGGCGGATTCGAGGCCCTTGAAGGAGTGAACAGTGCATGTGCGTATTCGATTTGCCGGGGCCTCAGTGCTTTCCGAGAGCTGCGGGCTCAACCACGAGTCGTCGCACCGCGCAGCGGCGGAGTCTTTCGCGCGAAGGCTGAGGATAACGATCTCTCCAGCCGTGAAGCCCTCATCTCGAAGCTCACGAACCGCGCGAATCAAGAGAGGAACCTGCTGGTCGTCGGTTTTATACCAGTAATGCTTTGTGGTCTGTCCATCATCCTGGCGCCGGAATCTTGCGTAACCTGGTTCCATGTTCGATAAGTATTCAACGGTATGGCCGATTCGCGGAAGATTTCGACAGTTCGAACTCAACTTATAGCTGACCAGCGTTCCTGCGCGCGATTTCAGGACATCGCGACCGTCTCGTGCTCCATAAATTGCCTGCCGATCAAAGTCTCCGAAGTACAGGCACCTTCCGCCGGCTAGCCCGCCTTTCACCAGTAGGTCTAGTACGTCAAGGTACTGAGGAGAGCAGACGTCTTGAATCTCATCTACTACTAAGAAATCGTAAGCATACTCAGCATCAAGCAGGATCTCGACCGCCGCATTGGGTAGTTCGTTAGTCCAGAATTCATCAGTTGGACTCTCTGGCACTTGCAGTTTCGTCAGCTGCAGCATGAAGCGGTGGAGCGTGCTCACTTCCAACCCTGCGATCTGCACAGTGCGCTCTAGATGCCGACCTAGCCCACTATTAAAACAGAGAAGTAGACCGGTGGCATGGTTAGATACTTCCCGCCTGCACGCTTCAACAGCGAGAAAAGTTTTTCCAGAGCCAGCTGGGCCTGTAAAGATGACTGTTCGCTCTTCGGCCATAGC
Source organism: Actinomycetospora atypica (assembly GCF_042653685.1). Lineage (NCBI taxonomy): Bacteria > Bacillati > Actinomycetota > Actinomycetes > Pseudonocardiales > Pseudonocardiaceae > Actinomycetospora > Actinomycetospora atypica. The sequence continues at coordinate 227,208 of NZ_JBHSIV010000002.1, forward strand.
GTCTAGAGCGTCGTACTGCTCCTCCAGAAAAGAACTCAACGCGCGACTTCGGCTGGTCTTTAGCTCATTCGCAGTGGTCGCCAGTTCAAATTTAGGGCGCAACGCGGACACAATTGCGGCAGTCTTCTTCGAGCTTGGCTGATCTGCATCAATCTGAAGCCCCGAGACCCGGTCCCTGAGGTGCTTTCGACCTGCCTCGAGCGTCCTTGAGACTGCAGAGCCTGGGCCTCCTTCTAGATCGTCTCGATCTAAGAGCTGCCACGGATGCCATTCAGGACTGGTAGGGAGGATCCTGCGTGCTCTAATGTGAGTGAACCACACGGCAAAGACGATGGGAGTTCCTTGAAGTGCAACTCTGCGCTTCTGTAAGTAGTCGCGAATGCTGTGCATCTCGTCTGAGGCCTGCTGAAATGGACTCTTCGCGCGAGGTGGTTGCGACCCGAGCACCCAAGTTCCGTTTTCTTCCCTGCGTATGCTTCGATGAGATTTCACCTCGATCACGGCTACGCCCAGTCCCGGTGCAACTACAACGAAGTCAGCCTCACCTTGAACCTGCCGACGATGGCGTGCGATATCGAGCGAGTGTAATACCGACCAGCCTGCTGTTGAGGGGTCGGACGCAAAGCGCTCGAACAACATTCTCTCGCCCGGCGGGCAGCCCTCTGGCATGATTGGAGGAATCATTCGAGCCATCGGGCACTCCTATCGAACTCGGGAATACGTACAGCGGTTCGGGGGACGAGGTACTCGTCGGGGGAGATCGCAAGTACTCGTGCGGCGATGATGCTGGCGAATCCTGATGTCTCTAGGCGCAGCTTAACGATGCCGTTGGCGCGAAGGAGGTCGAGGTCCGTGGCGCTTAGTGCGCTTTCAAGCGCGCCTCGTACTTCGTTCACAGCCCGGTACCTCGCACGCGAGTAATTGTCGGCGTTCGATATGTACGTTTCTACTGGTTCGAGACCTAACCAGACCAGGAGATTTCGAAAGTCATTGGTACTCTGAGGTCGAGCAAGAGTTGGTTCTATCCATGCTGGGGCGCGCGTGGAAGCCTCAACGCCTGCTCGGTCCAGCTGACGAGCGACTTGGTGAGTCCCGTGCCGACGGAGGGCCCGCGCAAGTGAATCCTTCCACTCACGTTGAGCTGTTTCTACCGCGTGTCGCTTTTCCCCTAGAACGTACATGGTCAGTTCGTAGAGTGCATCGGAATTGGTAATGCCCTCGCGTAAGATCAGGTAGACTCCAGGCACGATCGTCTTCTCATCCTGCTGGTAAACCCTCTCGCCAGCGGGTTGGTCAGGGTCGAGTGCGCGAATCCAGCCGCCATCTTGGTCTAGTAGCATTGAGCGCCCTCCCGCAAGCATCACGCGCCGGGCGAGTACTTCATCATCAAGCGGGGCTCGCGAGGGTGGAGACACGTCGGACCAACTGAGATTAGAATGAGTATCATCGACGAAGTCGTCGTCAGATTGTTCGTGTACGTCCTCGTGGTCCAAGGCGTCAGTAACGGTCGTATCAATCGCGATCCGTATAGATGGTTTAGGGCGGACACCATCAGTCGAGTGCTCCGTTAGAAATGATATGGGAAGAGCACGATCAGGAACCCAGCGTGGGTAGATGTAGGAGAGCTTGGGGCACGTCGGCGCCAGGTAACTCTTTGGTCCAAGTAGAGCAGGTGGACCGAGGAGATAGGAATGACAGTCCCGTTGGACGTCACCCCGACCGACCACCTGTATATTGGCCGGCTCAAGGTCGCAATGTGACAGCCAGTCGCGAATTCCCTGCTCCGCACGGGCATTCATCACAACAATAACGGATTTGGCATGTCCGCTCGTCTGAACGGCTTCGAGAAGTACATTGCCCATTGGGGATGGGCTGCTTGCGAGGCCGTCGGCGTGATCCGACAGCATCCGCAAGAAGTCCCGCGTGTCGGAGCCCACGAAAGGGGCTCCTCGTGCCACGACCCCGTGTAGTTCCTCCACGGCTTTCGCGTGCCGAACGCTGAACGTTGCGGGGAAGGGTTCAGTCGAGCGAAGACGCCTGAGGTACCTGGCGATTGGGAGAAGATCTTCCCACATCTCGAGTGGTTGCTCTAGCTGCAAGCGCCCGGCAGCTCTTACTAAGTTGCTGAACGCCCTACCGCGCTTGTCCTCGACTATTACTAGTTCTACTGCATCTGCCGCTCGGCTAACCGATGCAGAAGCAGTGTAGCGGCTGTTTAGCGATTCGATAGAAGTTTCTGGAGTCGTAGTCACAGTTTGACCTCAAAGGCCATGCATTCCACACCGGGTATCTGCCGCCAGCCGAGAAGTCCCGGGTTAGCCGGTTTACCGTATGCGCGGTGTTGCATGATTGTTGCCTCAGCTGATTCGACTGCGGCGCCTCGATCGACGATAGCTAGAATGAGCGGGCATTCAAGGAGTGGAAGCCAACGAATTGCTGAACTGCCGTCTAGGATTGCAATCTTAGTGTTTGCTGATAAGTTAGGTTGCGCTTCGCTTGAACCCGATTCGAGATGAGTGCCCCAAGCCGGGGTGCGTCCGGTCCTGGGCCTCAGTAGATTTTGAAGGGAATCAGGCTGTGCAGATGCAGAACCCGAAACGAGCTGCAGACTCAGTTCTTCCAGAATGCGAACCTTAGAGCCAATAATGGAGAGTAAATCGGGGCTTCCTGCGTAGTAGTACGGCCAAGCAGCAGGACTGATGTGAGTTTGAACGAACGATCCTGGACGAGGCACTGCCGCGCCGCCAAACTCGTCCTGGTGGGCGTCAACGGGTGTGACACTCAGAATGTTCTGAACACGCCATGATGACGGGCCGACCTGAATGGTTCCTGGACGACGTTGTCCGTGGAACCTACCGAGGACTACTCTCTGTTCGGTTAGGAGCCTTACTAGCTCACCATGCTCGAGCGCGTCGATCTGGGCGTCGACGTCGTTGCGATTCTTGTGAGAAGATCGTCCCACTAACCATCCTGAGCCAATCAGTGCCGCTGCATACTTCCTACTTGGAACAGTCAGTACGAGTATTCGTTGCCGGTCTGCCAGCTCTTGGATTTTAGCGACACGCTTACCGAAGGCGACAAGTCCGCCTGCCCATGGAGCCGGCAGCGCCGGGCCTCCGCCCTCAGAAAGGAGCAGGGGCCGGGGTGGCGCGCTCCCCGGCCCGCCAGGACGTTGCCCTGCCCCCACTGCGCCTGCCTCGAGTGTCGTGGTTAGTGGTGTAGATCTCTATCACACTGAGTCGGAGCGGAGGTCAGGCCCCACAGAGAACGTGGTCCAGCTGGTGAGGCCGCTCGTGCGACGCGTGGGGACGGTGCCCCACGTATGGTGCGGTCACGCATGACAGACGGGCAGCCGACTCATGTCTGCACACCGATGTCCAGAGAACTTGGCGGCGGCATCAACGTCCGACTCCTGCACCGGCGGGCAGTTGGGTGCCCTCAACTGCACCCGTGTCCGCACGCGCTCTGGCCTCGTGTTTGTGGACCCAGCCGCGTATCGATACCGAGCGCGTTCGGTGGTGCTCTTAGAGACCGCGCTGGAGATCGTAGGTCTGGCAAGCGCACGTAATAACTAGGTGGCGCGGAGTGCGCGACGCGTCGTGACCCGAGACGTTGTGTGAAGCGGCGTATCGGGTTGATCGAGGAGGGCCTCCGAGGCGGGGTGGGTGTGTCTGACGCATCCATCTCGACTACCGGAGGCACTCGGTGTCGCACCGTAATGCCCCCCTATCCGTGCACGTGCGCGTGCTGATCGTTCGCCGCAAACCAGGCCGCCTGGGCCCAGGCCCGCATCGCCGAGCAGCTCGAGGTCTCCCGCGCCACGGTCGCCAAGTGGCTGGCCCGCTACGAGACCGAAGGCCCGGCCGTGCGCGGGACCGCCCGTCGCGCCCGCACTCCAGCCCGCGGCGCACCAGCGACGAGATCGAGGCCCATGTACTTGAGCTCCGCGCCCAGTATCGTCTCGGGCCGGTGTTCCTGGCCGGTGAGCTCGGCCTGGTTCCCTCCACCGTCGGCCGGATCCTGGCCCGCCACCAGGTGCCGGCCCTCGCGGCGATCGACCCGATCACCGGTGAACCGGTCCGCCGCCGACGCGGCGGGCCACGCTACGAACGCCGCCGCCCCGGTGAACTGCTCCACGTCGACGTGAAGAAGGTCGGGCGGGTCCCCTACGGCGGCGGATGGCGTGTACACGGACGCCAGGAGGCCGTACCGGGACGCGGCATCGGCTACGACTACCTCCACGTCGCGGTCGACGACCACTCCCGGGTGGCCTACATCGAGGCCCTGCCCGACGAAAGCGACCCGACCTGCGCGGCGTTCCTGCACCGCGCCGCCAGCTGGTTCCACGACCACGGAATCCACATCGAACGGGTCCTCACCGACAACGCGCTGAGCTACCGCCGCGGCCGCAACTGGCGTGCAGTCTGCGTCGCACTGGGCATCCGGCGACGGTTCACCAAGCCCGGCTGCCCCTGGACCAACTGCGAGGGTGTGATCACGCCCGTTCCCGGGGTCGGCCTGACTCGTAGACCAACCGGCCCACTGGTGCCTTGTTCCCGAAGCGTCGACCGGTCCCGGGGCGGGCGTGTTCGGGCTGCCGAGTCCCGGTTCGTGACCTGATAGGAGCCTGGCCAGAGGCCCCGTCGCAGTTCTGTCCGTCCCCCGAGCCCGGCAGCCCTCGCCACCGCGAGAACGAGTCCCGGGAGGACACCGCAGTGACTGCGTCCAGCGTCGCACCACACCCCGCCGACGTCACCGCCGAACCTGCGGGCGTCATGGTCGGGGTCGACACCCATTCCGATGTCCACGTCGCGGTCGCCATCGACACGCTGGGACGACGCCTCGGACAGCTCTCGATCCCGGCCACTCTGGAGGGCTCGCAGCGCCTCGAGGCCTGGAGCGCCGGCCTCGGCAAGGTCGAAGCGTTCGGAATCGAGGGCACCGGCAGCTGGGGCGCCAACCTGACCCGATTCCTGCTCAGCGGCGGGCACCGCGTTCTCGAGGTCAACCGGCCCGACCGCTCCGTCCGTCGAAGTCGCGGCAAGAGCGATCCGATCGACGCCGAAGCGGCCGCGCGAGCGGTGCTGGCCGACAACGTGACCTCGACGCCGAAGTCCGGCGATGGGCACGTGGAGATGATCCGCTCGTTGCACCTGGTGCGGCGCTCGGCCTAGAAGGCCCGACGTCAGGCAGCCAATCAGCTCCACGCCCTGGTCGTCACCGCCCCCGACGATCTGCGCGACCAACTCCGGGTTCTGTCCATCGACAAGCTCGTCGCGCTGGCGCTGACCTGGCGTCCTGGATCGGCCTCGACCGCCACCTCGGTCAGCAAGCTGGCGCTGCGCAGTCTCGCTCGTCGCTACCAGCCACTCGATGCCGAGGCCGCTGAGCTCGACCGACACCTCATCCGCTTGATCAACCAGGTCGCCCCGCAGCTGCTCGCGGTGAAGGGGCTCGGCCCGCACACCACTGCCGCGCTGCTGATCGCCGCCGGCGACAACCCGCAGCGGCTACGCAACGAGTCCGCCTTCGCACACCTATGCGGGGCGGCGCCAGTCCCGGCCAGCTCGGGCAAGACCGTCCGCTACCGACTCAGCCGTGGCGGCGACCGACAAGCCAACTACGCCCTCTACATCCTCGTGGTCTCTCGCATGGCCTGGGACCCCGTCACCCGCGCCTACGTCGCGCGCCGCACCACTGAAGGCAAGACCAAGAAGGAGATCATCCGCTGCCTCAAGCGTCACGTCGCCAGAGAGGTCTACAAGCTCCTCGTCCAGCCGCGAACAGGGCTCGCAGGCAGCGATTGACACCCATAGGAGCTTCGGCAAGGCTGAACGGCTCAACCGCACCCTGCAGAACGAGTTCGCCTACGCCCGCCCCTGGACCAGCAACCACCAGCGGCCCGCCGCCCTCGACAGCTGGGTCAGCAACGACAACGCTCGCCCAGCCCACTCCGCCCTCCGCGGCCAGCCACCGATCACCCGGCTCGCATGCTAACAACGTGGGTCACGACAGCTAAGGGGTCTGAGTCGAGGGCAGGTGGGGGGTATCCGGGGCCCGGGAACTCATCATCGGTGCCCCTTGCCGCACGTCGGCAGACCGCCGGAGACCGTGCGAAAGCCGGACTCTCTGTGTATTGGCGCTGGTAGCTCTGTCGGCTTGACCTTGCCGGGCCTTTGTAGATTGGCACGTAAGACAGTGACGGCCTGACCGGAGTCAAGAACCACTCGAGCAAGCTTAGGGTCCAGGTCCGGAGAAGGAACGACCGACACTAGCCGTCCCTCCAGCGCGCCGCGTATTATCACTGTACGCCGGAATCTCATGTGCTTCCGCTTTCCCATGCAAGCATCTCGCGAGGGTGGCGCCGAGCGTTTCAGGTGTCACCTGTTCGTGCGACGAAGTTCAGCCGAACAGCTAATTGCGGCAGCGGATTGCGGCGTCCTGCCGACGTGGACGCCGAGCGTGGCCAGCAGGGCTCGATGCTGGCTTCCGCTTGCGCCTGCCAGAGGACGCTCTGGGGAGGCCCGGGCGGCTAAGGCCGCCCTTGGGAGGACGACAGGGGTGTGACAGTCCACCGCGGGCCCAGGTCCGAGGCCCGGAGACGCGGCCGAGGAAGGCGGGCGGGCCCGTGGGGTTGAGCTTCAGAAGGCTGTTCTGCGGCATGGGCCGCAAGCTCATACCGCAGCGCCGGGTCCTGCGGCTGTGGTTCCCCAACTGCACGCCCCCACCCGGCTTCGCTTCGCCTCGCCTCGCCTCGGCTTTCGCGTCCATCCTTCAATGGGCCTAGGGCCGGATTGGAGCCAAGGCCGTGATCGCGCTGAGAACGCGGCTTGGCTTACGATGTGGGCGTATTGTTTGCCTGATTTTCAAGGTCGCTCGGGTACGTTCGGGCTGGAGGGCGGCGAGCGGCAACTGCACCGGCCACCACCTCTGCGACGTGCTCAGGCGGATCGTGTTCCCAAGCGCGCACGACGAGCCAGCCGGCGGCTGCAAGTCGTCGGTCCGTGTCGGCGTCTCGATCACGATTCCGCTGAATCTTCTCGGGCCAGTACCAAGCGTTGCTCCTCGGGCGGGGGTTGCCGTGCTCGGGACACCCATGCCAGAAACAGCCGTCGATGAAGACTGCGACTCTGGACGGGCCGAACACAAGGTCAGCGCGACGTCGAAGGCCTGGCAGCGGCGGGCGATCGACCCGATAGCGGAGTCCCTGAGCGTGCAACAGCCGTCTAACGGCCATCTCTGGCTCGGTGTCACGGGTCCGCTGGAGCTGCATGCGGCTTCGTACGCCACCGCTGCTGGCGTACGAGCCGACGGCGGACTCTGGCCGTGGTTCTCGGGCTGTGTGTACCGGGCGGCGGCTGCCGTCGCGCATCCTCTTCTCCCGCAGAGTCAGGCTGCAGCCGAGTGCAGGTAGCGACCGTCATAGAGGTCAAGCGGAGTAGTCCGTGTGGCTCGCCCGTGCAGGGTCTGGACTCCGGTGCCTAGACTGACCGGTCCCTCGGCCGTTGACCTGCAAGGCGAGACTAGCGGGCGGTGCTCGGCCAGGGCCGCTCCAACGTCCCGCCGACACAGCTACGGCGCCTGCTTGGAGTGTCGTCATGCTGGGGCATGATGCTCTGGAGGTCTTAGCGGCCTGGGCTCGTACGGGCGAGGGTGGGAGGGAGGCGCCATGAGCAGGCCACTGAGGGTAGTTGAGATCTGTGCCGGCGCAGGTGGGCAGGCGCTCGGCCTGGAGAAGGCCGGCTTCGAACACGAACTTGCCGTCGAGCTAGACGCCCATGCCTGCGACACCCTGCGCCGCAATCGCCCGGCCTGGAAGATCGCTGAGGGCGACGTGGCCGACCGGCTCACTTGGGATCCTCGGTCCTATGCGGGCGTGGATTTGCTGGCCGGGGGTGTGCCGTGCCCGCCGTTTACCGTCGCAGGGAAGCAGCTCGGAGCGACCGATGAGCGGGACCTATTCGCTTGGGCAGTAGAGCTGACCTCAACCGTGACACCGCGGGCGCTTGTGCTCGAGAACGTCCGGGGTCTGAGTAGCCCGCGCTTCGCTGGATACCGTCAGCATGTTCTTGACCGACTCGCGGAGTTAGGGTACGTCGCGCAGTGGAAGCTGCTACACGCCTCGGACTTCGGCGTGCCGCAGCTTCGGCCACGTTTCGTGCTCGTTGCATTGCTCCCGGAGGACGCGCGCTACTTCAGATGGCCACAGCCCCGGGGCGAGGCTCCCTCCGTTGGCCGGGCGCTCGCTGGACAGATGGCAAGCGGGGGGTGGGCAGGTGCGGCTGCATGGTCCCAGCTAGCCAACGATATTGCCCCCACGATCGTCGGTGGATCGAAGAAGCACGGTGGCGCCGACTTAGGCCCAACTCGTGCAAAGCGGGCGTGGGCCCAGCTAGGCGTGGATGCGCTTGGGGTGGCAGATAACCCACCATGCCCGGAGGACATCTTTGCTGTCGGTCCAAAGCTTACGACCGAGATGGTTGCGGTCCTGCAAGGGTGGCAGCCCGGCGAGTGGGAGTTTGTCGGCCGTAAGACAGCGAAGTACCGGCAGATCGGCAATGCGTTTCCCCCGCCGGTCGCAGCTGCTGTTGGCGCGAGCGTGCGGGCAGCACTCGAACACACTGGAGAGCCAGCCTCGGACGTAGCGGGCAACTCGGAGCAGGATCCGCTCTACCGCACGTTGCGAACCGCTCGACAGCGTGACGGCAACACGTTCTTGTCGCATGCTCAGATTCAGCGGGCAATGGGCCAGCAAATTGAGGTGGCGGAACTGGAGCGCAGGTTGGCGCTGCTTAGTCGAGATTTCGATCTAGAGATAAGCGAATTGAAAGGAGCAGTCACCTACCGGCTCGGCGATTTCAAGGCCTTTGTCGGGCAGGACCTGCATAGGCGGCACGAGGTATTCGCGCTCAATCGAACCCGTATTAGTTAGAGGGAGCAGAGCCGCACGTCGCCCGCCTACGAGGTTAGACTGCAAGATCCAGTGGCAAGTCAGCGATATCTTTCAATCGATTACCAGTGATCATCGTGTTTAAGAGGTCGACTGCGTCGTCGGCGCCGTGCTCGTCGACCGCTGCGACAAGCTCGGGTAGGGCGAAGTGATACACGCAATCAATGTCGCCGGTGCCGAGCGCCAGCGATGAAATTCGTGCGGGTGTCGGTTCGCCGGTTACGACTGCTACATGCGGGAGCCGCCCTTTACGATTTCGGATGAGATTTAGCGCCTCACTCCGGGCGTTCTGTGCCCTGTCGGTCCGTAACGTCCACTTGCAAGAGATTACCGCGTGCAGGATCGGTAAGGGCTGATTGGCGCGTCGGATGGCGGCCTTCCGAGCGACCGTGTCGTCGACTAACTCGTCGTAGGCGTTGATTTCTGAATCTGGCATAGGTGATCGAGAGATGACAACGTCCGGGGCGATCCCATAGTCGTTGCCCAGGATGGCCCGGAGCGATTGATTCATTCGGACAGCCTCGTCGAGGTCCGCGAGGTGGCTGTATTGCTCGAAGCGCGCTACTCCTGATGCTGCGCGCCGACCGGGCATCTTCTCAACCTTCCAAGTGCCGGGGCGAAGGTGCCCAAGCTCAAGAAAGGTAGCCTGCGCGAATTCGGCACACACGCTTTCGAAACGCTCACCTGCAGTCTGTCCTGCAAGTTTCTCGTTCCGAACCCGAGCGCCGAGGGCGTCAGCGATGTGGGCAGCATAGAGCCTACTCGCCTTCTGGTCGCCGTCAGCGTTGCTCGCCACGCCAGCCGCCGTCAAAGTGAGCACTTCCTCCTCGAGTAGCCTGCGGTGGTACGAATGGCGCTCCCGCGTGAACAGCGCCCCTCTGTACACCATCTATGCCTCCCTGCAGTCATCTTGATATCCGGTGTAGATCGTGGCACGACAGCTATCTGCGGGTCGCAGCCGCCCTTGGAGTCGCTTGCTGGACCGCACCGTGTCAACCGGCAACCCTGCGAGTCTGCAGCTCCGTGAGTCCGTCTGCGTTGCCGTTAGGCACGAAGGATTGCTCCTTGGAGGAGTGCGTGGTTTATTAGCGCTCTAGCAGGAGTGGCGGTTGTCAGGTGAGTGCACTATCCGCGCAGCTTGAGCTGCGTTGGGATGATTTGGTCACTGACAAGCACTCTCTCTGTGTGGCTGTCTAACCGGCGGCAGACGGCTCCTCTTGGTAAGACCCTCACGAGAAGATGTCGTGCCTTTACAAGCCAGTCATGCGTCGGTACCTGTCCCATGCGATCTCGAGTGCTTTTCGGCGAACCTCTAGATTGTGTCCGCTCAGGGCTGTCATTCCAACAAAGCCTCCGTACTCGGTGGTTTGAAGGCTCTGGGCGATATGCACCTCCCCAGTCTGAGGATGGATCGCAAGTAGGTCACGATCTAGCAAGGTATGGAGGTCAGTCCGGAGGAGGAGTCCATTAGAGACTACATTTGATGCCGTTCCTTTATACGGCATAATGTGAGCGGCGTCTAAGACAGCTCGCACCTCGCAGCCTGAAATTACGCAGGCTCCGTCTAGACTACTTATCTGTTCAGATCGAAAGTTTGCTTGTCCTCGTCGAGCAACGATTGTTCTTTCTACGCGAAGTCGAGCATCGTAGTCGTCTGGAATCTCTACAACAGAGCTCTGCGAGGATATTTCCGCGTCCGCGGTCAAAATGTCCTGAAAAGTTCTTGTCCTTTCGGAGGGCTCACCGTTGGTCACCGCTGCGCTCAGCGCGAGATGGTCGCCTACCCAATCGTCAACGGTTGCCAGACCTTTTACAAGGTAGCTCGACTTGCGGCCCTTCTTCTCTTGTTCAATGAGCACCCCGACAGGGACGTCGTCATCCAAACACCTGCGGATTCCACGATTTGCGAATTCTTTGACGCGATCTTGTTCGCCAAGGCCCTCTTGGTGGTACGTGAGCATCCACTTGCCATCTGACCGATGGAAGATTTGCCCGTCGCGATAAGGACTATTCCGCATGACTCGGACACTGAGCGCGTAATCGCTGTCGGCCGGCTTGTAGATGCCCTTCGGGCTTGACACCAGCCGGAATGCTTCCTGGGACAAGTCAGCCCATTGCACCACGTCGTCGGCGTTCTCCGAGAACCACGTCCGTCGGGGGTCATCCTTTGCGTCCACTGTCCGAGAGTAACTCCACACTGAGGGGTGCGGCGTCCGGGGTCAAATTCTCCGACACGGAGGTAGCCGAAGAAAAGAGCTTGCGCGCGAAAGGAAGTTCGACGAACTTCAAGACCACAATTGTGGCCCGACGCCTTTGACGCCTACCGGACATGGCGCAGACGGAAGGTCGATTCTAGACGTGATGGGCGACCGGTAGTTGTGAAGGTCTGGTGCCACGAGCTGACGCATGAAGAGCGATTGAGGTCAGCGCCATCCGGGCCTTGCACGATCTTGCGCTGTCAGTTGGCTCGCAAGACATGGAGCTCAGGAGGTGAGGCGAGCTTGCGACTCCCAAGTTAAGATAGAGTGTGATATAAAATGAGATCTTGTTCTTCGAAGAGTGACTCAATCCGTGCGCGCCAGGGAGAAGAACCATCTACTCGAACTTTGATGGGCCTACCGCTTTGGCCGAACTCGATCGTCTCGGCGACGCCTGGGCACTCACTCTAAACGGACGGTTTCAAGTTCCCGAACCTGCAATGAGTTTGAACCTTGAGCCTCGCATTCATTCTGTGAATCGGTCGGTCCGTCATATACATCAACATTGTTGCATGCATCAAAAGAATTTTGTGGCCGCCAATAAGATTAGGCATATGTATCTGGTAGACGCTTTTCTGAGCTTAGCGGAAGGGGAAAACGCATTGGCAATGTGCGCGATTGCGCGCAGTATGCTCGAGTTGAGTGCTTTTCTCCATGAAGTGCATGCCCGCCTCCTGGTGGCTAGCTTCACGGCGAGCCCGACCGATTGGCGGCAGGCGGGCGAGAAGTTTTTCGGGCTGGTCCTCCGCGCGCGGTTTGCAACTAGTAGTTCCTGGAAGCGCGATTGGTTACTGAAGGAGGGCGTTCCTGTTGGTCGGCTTAAACCATTCAATATCGGCAGTTGCGTATCCGGATTGTCTTCCCAATCCGGTCAAGAGGATGCGGCGTCCCGATATGATCAGCTATGCGATTTCGTTCACCACAATCTGAGTGGCGCAGCACTTGTGAACTCTGGTGATGCCGACGCGCATTACGCGGACCTTCCTGCAGGGGTCAGAGTGATCAACACAAACGGAGCAATGCGCGTGACTCAGTACGAGTATCCCGCTAGTGGAAGCAACTACACGGATCTGCTCGACGATCTAGCAGTAGGATTTCTGCGCGATGCGAACGCGAGCGTCAGATGGCTAGATGCCACTCCTGAGAGTCCATACAGCCCAGAACTTCTGCTAAGTCTGACTGGAAGCTCGTCGGGTGCGATCGACTTACGCAATAACGATTAGATAAGCCCGTTCTCGACTGTCGGACTCCTTGCTTATCTCGTCGACCGATCTAGCTCGAGCTGTGTCGATGTAGCGTGAGATGAATCCGAAACGCGAGAAACAGAGCGGTGTCGAGTTACGCATGTTAACGCGTAGTCGACTCGTTAGTCCGATCCTCGGATGCCGTGTCGCAGCGCAAACCACTGCGGCATGACTCAGTAGTTGGCTCCAAGGAAGTCCCGTCGGGAAGAGTTGAGCCAGGTGGGCGCAGTTGTTTGTTCGGCGTCCATGTATTCGCCGTGTGGCAGGTCGAGACGTTCCTGTGTCTAGCGGGACTGCAGTCTTCTGTAGGACGCCACGACGGCATCGTCGCCTCGGTATGCAACTTGATCGTCCACCACGGAATCATCGAGGCTGCCACCGCTGCCGCATACCGTCAGGCCGCCGCCCTTCAGCTCACTGCCTCTCGGTATTGGGCAGGGCAAGCCAGCTTCTGTTTCACCTGGTGCGGTAGCTGTCCGTCCGCTGCCCTCACCGGTCCCCGTCCGGTGAGGGCACTGAGGTCTCCAGACGGTGGCCCATGAGGCCGTCCAAGCACTATGGCCGCCCGGCGAAGGGTCCGGCTCAGTGCGGTCGCCCGAGCGTCGGCCGCTTGACCGAATCGTCGTATGCGTCTAAGAATCAACGCCACCGTCAAACTCGTGGCCTGGGTCACGACGAACCTCAACGAGGAGCAGGCTCATGGCCTACGTGATCGGCGTGGACGTGGGCGGGACCTTCACCGACGCGGTGCTGGATGACGACTCCGGGTCCGTCATCGCCGCCAAGGCCCCGTCCACCCCTCCGGACTACTCCCAGGGCGTCCTCGACGTCCTCGAGCTGCTGGCCGAGCAGCTCGGACGTCCGCTCGAGGAGATGCTCGCGGAGACCCACCACATCGCGCACGGCACCACCTCGAGCCTGAACGCGCTGGTCCAGCGGAAGGTCCCTGACGTCGGGTTCCTGACCACCAAGGGCCACCGCGACTCGATCTTCATCATGAACGTCGAGGGCCGGTACCTGGGCCGGAGCCCGCACGAGCTCCAGCACGTCCTGGCGCAGGACAAGGACCACTACCTGCTCCCGAAGCGCCACGCCCTCGAGGTCACCGAGCGGATGGACCGCGACGGCAACGTCATCGTCTCCCTCGACGAGGACGAGGTCCGCCGGCAGGTCGCCAAGCTCCAACAAGACGGCATCACAGCCATCGCGGTCTCCCTACTCTGGGCCTTCCGCAACCCGGCCCACGAGAAGCGCATCCGCGAGCTCGTCCACGAGATCGACCCCGACATCTACGTCGCGCTCTCCAGCGAGGTCAGCCCCCGCATCCGCGAGTTCGCGCGCAACTCCACGACGATCATGTCAACGCAGGTCGGGCCCGGTCTGCGCGACTACCTCACCAACCTCGAAGGCAGCCTGAAGAGCAGAGGGCTGAACGGGCCGCTGCTGGTCATGCAGTCCAACGGGGGAGCGGTCGCGGCCAGCGAGGCCCCGCAGCAGGCCATCTCCACCGTCGGCTCGGTGCTGACCGGCGGGGTCATCGGCTCGACGCAGCTCGGGAAGCGCCTCGGCCACCGCAACATCATCTCCACCGACGTCGGCGGGACCACGTTCCTCGTCGGGCTGATCGTCGACGGCGAGCCCGAGCGTGACACCACGACGGTCATCAACCACCACCCGATCAACGTCCCGACGCTGCGGGTGCACGCCATCGGGTCAGGTGGCGGCGCGATCGCGTGGGTCGACGCCGGCGGCAACCTGCGGATCGGCCCGCACAGCGCGGGTGCGGTGCCCGGGCCGGCCGCGTACGACCAGGGCGGTACCGAGCCCACCAACACCGACGCCAACCTCGTCCTCGGGATCCTCCCGACGACCGGCCTGCTCGGCGGCCGCAAGGCGCTCAGCGTCGAGAAGGCGCGGGAGGCGATCCGGACGAAGATCGCCGAGCCGCTCGGACTGTCAACAGAGGACGCCGCGGCCGCCATTCACGCCGCGCAGAACGCCCAGACCGGCGACCTGCTGCGCAAGACGGTCGTCGAGGCGGGGTACGACCCCCGCGACTTCGTCCTCTACGCCTTCGGCGGCTCCGGCCCGGCGTTCTGCGCCAACTACGCGCGCCAGCTCGGGGTGGAGGACGTCGTCGTCCCGCTCGGGCCGGTCGCCTCCGCGTTCTCCGCGTACGGGCTCGCCGCCTCCGATATCGCGTTGGCCCAGGAGCTCTCCGACCCCGCGCAGCTCCCGGTCGACCCGGTGCGCGCGGAGAAGAACTTCGCCGAGCTCGAGGACCGGGTCCGCCAGGGTCTCGACCGGCAGGGCCTGAAGTTCGACTCCGTCGAGATCGTCCGCGAGATCGACATGCGCTACGCGATGCAGCTCGCCGAGGTCACGGTGCCCGTCGGGGACGGGCTTATCGACCAGAACGCCCTCGACAAAGCTGCCGAGCGGTTCGAGACCAAGTACGCCGAGCTCTACGGGAAGGGCTCGGGCTTCCGGGAGGCCGGCGTCCAGGCCATCACCTACCGGGTGCGCGGCCGCGGCGTCCTCCCGTTCAGCCCCGAGCTGCCGCCGCTCGAGAGGGCCACCGGCCCCGCGCCTTCGTCGGGAAGCCGTCCCGTCTACCTCGAGATCGGCCAGGGCTTCGTCGACACCCCGATCTACGACTACGCGGCGCTGCGCGCCGGCCACGTGATCACCGGTCCCGCGGTGATCGAGGTCCCGACGACGACCGTGGTCGTCCCAGGCGGCCGCACCGGCACCGTCGACGAGCTCGGCAACCTCCACATCACGACGACGCGCAAGGGAGCCTGACCATGGTCATGGCCGTGCCCGGCTCCGAGAGGTTCTCGAGCCGCCCGATCGACCCCGACACCCTCGCCGCGCAGCTGCCCGCGAGCCTGCCGGTGCACACCGTCACCCAGGAGCAGATCGACGCGCTCGACCCGCTGACCTACGAGGTGGTCCGCCACCGCCTCTGGTCGGTCACCGACGAGATGGGCGAGGCGCTCAAGCGCATGTCGGGCTCGCCGATCGTCACCGACGCGAACGACTTCGACTTCGCGCTGTCCGACGAGCTGGGGCAGGAGGTGCAGGTCGGGCTCTACAACACGATGCTCGTCGGTGCCGTCGACCTCGCGATCTACTGGACGCTCAAGCACCGCGCGACGAACCCCGGCATCGCCGAGGGCGACATGTTCCTGACCAACGACCCGTGGGTCGGCGGCGGGCTGCACCAGAACGACGCGATGGTGTTCCAGCCCGTGTTCTGGGAGGGGAAGCTGTTCGGCTGGACCTCGGCGATCGCCCACCAGCCCGACCTCGGCGGCGTGGGGCTCGGCTCGTTCTCCCCGGCCGCGCAGGATGTGTTCTCCGAGTCGCTGCCCACCCCGCCGGTGAAGGTGGTGCGCGACGGGCTCCTGCAGGACGACATCGCGGACATGTGGGTGCGCCGCTCGCGGGTGCCGATGATGATCGGGCTCGACCTGCGGGCGAAGGTCGGCGCCAACACCGTCGGGCGCGACCGCATGCTCGCGGTCATCGAGCAGTACGGCGCCGACACGGTCAAGGCCGTGATGAAGCGGATGATGTCCGACGCCGAGTCGCGGCTCCGGGGCAAGCTCCGCACCCTGCCCGACGGCACGTGGCGGGCCACCGGCTACCAGGACCAGTCGCACTCCGCCGACCGCGGCCTGCACAAGATCACGGTCGCGATGACGAAGACCGACGGTCACCTGGCGTTCGACTTCACCGGGACCGACGAGCAGTCGGGCGTCGTCAACTGCACGTACGCCGGCATGCGCGGCGGCGTGATGCTCGCGCTGCTGCCGATCCTCGCGGGCGACATCCCGTGGTCGGCCGGCGGGCTGATGCGCTGCTTCGACCTCATCGCCGAGGAGGGCACGATCAACAACGCGAGCTTCCCGGCCGCGGTGGGGCGGGGGCCGATCGGGCCTGCCTGGTTGACCGGCAACCTCGTGGCCGAGTGCCTGTCGCAGATGCTCGACCAGTCGCCGAACCTGGACGCGCACGTCCAGTCGAGCTGCTGCGGCACGTGGGACACGGCCGTCATCGCCGGGCTCGACCAGCGCGGCGCGGTGCCCACCCCGTTCCTCTCGATCCTCATGGACCCGATGGCGGGCGGCTACGGCGCGCAGCCGCAGGCCGACGGCATGGACACCGGTGGGCTGTTCTGCATCCCGCTGGGCCGCGTGCCCGACGTTGAGATGACCGAGTTCCTCTACCCGGTGCTCGCGCTGTGGCGCCGCGAGGAGCCCGACTCGGGCGGCCCCGGCCGTCGTCGGGGTGGCGTGTCGGCCTCGATGGCCATCACCCCGCACGGCACGAGCTTCCCGATCGGCCTCGTCCTCGCCTCCAACGGCAAGGCGATCAGCCAGAACAACGGGCTCGCCGGCGGCTACCCCGGCAACACCGGGATCGAGTGGATCGCCCGCGGCGCCGACGTCACGACGATGCTCGGTGTCGGTCAGCTGCCCTCCGACCTGTCCGGCATCGGCGGCGACGCGGAGCTCCAGCCCTGCTACGGCGAGACCTACGTGGCGCCCGGCGAGGTGTTCACCATGTTCTGGCAGGGCGGCGGGGGTTACGGGGATCCATTGACCCGCGAGCCGGAGGATGTCGCGCGGGACGTGCGGGAGGACAAGGTCACGCCGGCCTCGGCCGAGGCGAGCTACGGGGTCGTGCTCGACGGCGCCGGTGCGGTGGATGCCAAGGCGACCGAGGGCCGTCGTCGGGAACTGCGTGATGCGCGTCGGTCCCGCAGTGCTTCGCAGGACGATCGGCCCACGGTCGACCTGGCCGACGCGCGGCGGCTGGACGACAACCTCGTTGCGGTCGGCGACCAGGTGGCGTGCACGCACTGCGCGACGGTGCTCGGGAGCGGTGCGGTCGGCGAGCTCGACCTGGTGCGCCACGAGGGCCCGGTGTCCGAGGCCGGCCCGCAGGTGATCGACGCCGCGGGGGAGTACGTCGACGGCGAGGTGCACTTCCGCCAGTACTGCTGCCCGGGGTGCTTCACGGCGATCTCGACGGCCGTGGTGCCGGTCGACCACGTCGACGACGTCACCCGCACCAGCCGCGTGCTCGCGGACGCCCGCTCATGAATCTGGAGAGGGTCGCCGTGCTCGGCGGGGGACCGGGAGGTCTCTACGCCGCACGGCTGCTCAAGCTCGCGCGGCCGGACTGCGAGGTGGTGGTCCACGAGCAGGGCGTTCCCGACGAGACCTTCGGGTTCGGCGTGGGGCTCGCGGCCCGCACTCAGCGTCGACTGGCCGAGGCCGACCCCGCCTCGCTCGACGACATCCTCGGATGTGCCTGGTCGCACGACATGCGGATGCGCGTCGGCGGCCGGGAGGCGGGGATGAGCGTGTCGTCGCTGGTCGCGGTGGGTCGGGCCGAGCTGCTGTCGGTCCTGCAGCGGCACGCCGAGGACGCCGGGGTGAAGCTCGAGTTCGGTGCTCGCCGTACGGCCGCCGAGCTCGACGCCGACCTGGTGATCGCGGCGGACGGGGTGGGGAGCGCCTCCCGGGCGGCGGGGGAGTTCGGGGCGGAGGTGGAGGTCGGGACCGGCTGGTACCTGTGGGCCGGCACCGACGTCGCCCTCCCGCACGCGCTGTTCGCGCCCGAGCGCACCGAGCACGGCGTGTTCGTCACGCACGCCTACCCGTACGCGGCGAACCGCAGCACGTTCCTCGTCGAGACCGACGAGGCGACGTGGCGGGCGGCGGGGTTCGATCGGACCACGGCGGCGCTGAATGCGGACGAGTCCGACTCCACGGCGTTGGAGTACCTCTCCGACGTGTTCGCCTCGCACCTGGACGGGCACCGGCTGATCGGGAACCGGACCCGGTGGCTGCAGTTCCGGACGGTGCGGTGCGACCGGTGGCACGACGGGAACGTCGTGCTGCTCGGGGACGCCGCACACACCGCGCACTACTCGGTGGGCTCAGGGACGAAGCTCGCGATGGAGGACGCGATCGCGCTCGTTCATGCCCTCGGGGAGGCGGACGATCTCGAGTCAGCGCTGACCGCCTACGAGGGTGCCCGCCGCCCGGCGGTCACCCGCATCCAGGACATCGCCGAGCGCTCCCGCCGCTGGTGGGAGACGTTCCCGGAGCGCCTGGAGCTGCCGGTGGAGCAGCTGCTCGTCGCCTACATGAGCCGGGCGGGGAACGTCCCGCTCGACCGGTTCGCGGCCAGCTCGCCCGAGGTGGTGCACACGGCGCTGCGGCAGTGGGCGGGGGAGGAGTGTCAGCACTGCGGCCTTGCTGACACTGAACGTCACAATCGCCACAACGTCGGCCCGCTGGCGGAGTGGGTGCTCACCCGGTCGCTGCGGCCCTCGACCCAGGGGCAGGACCCCGAGGTGATCGACGAGCCCGCCGGGCCGCGGGGCTTCGACGCCCGCGTGGTCCCGGACGACCCGGCCGCTCTCGACGCCACCGTGCTCGACCTCGGCGCCGACGCCCGGCCCTCGGGGTCGGAGGAGGTCGTCGAGAAGGCCGTGCACCAGGGGGCGTCCACGACCGGCTGCCTCTGGCTCACCGGCGCCGACGAGCGGGGGAGCGTCCTGACGAGGCTCGAGGTCGCCGAGCGCCTGCGTCGCCGGACCCCGGCGCTCGTCGTGGTGGCCGGCCCGGAGGCACTCCGCGAGGACTTCGCCGACGCCCTCGTCGCCGACCGCACCCACCTGGTGGCCCTCCGATGACCTATCCCCAGGAGTTCGTCGACCAGTACCGGGAAGCCGGGCTCTGGGGTACGCGGACGATCGCCGACGAGTTCCACGCGACGGCGACCGCGCACCCCGACCACGACGCCCTCGTCGGAACCGAGGGCCGGCTCACCTACGCCGAGCTCGACGCCCGGACCGACCGGCTCGCCGTCGCCTACGCCGACCTCGGGCTCGAGCCGGGCGACCCGGTGATCGTGCAGGTGACGAACCGGCTCGAGTCGGTGGTCGCCTGGTACGCGCTGCTCAAGGCCGGGCTGGTGCCGGTCGCGACCCTCGCGGCCCACCGCGGCCACGAGATCGCCCACATCAGCCGGGCCGTCGGGGCGCGCGCGCACCTCGTCGAGCCCGGGACGCGCGGAATCGACCTGGTCGAGTTCGCCCACGAGCAGGCCCGCGACCACCCGACGATGCGCCACGTCCTCGTCCTCGGGGAGGAGCCTCCCGAGGTCGATCCCGACGAGGCCCGCAAGTGCGTCGAGGAGATCCAGCACGGGATCGGGCCCGACGACGTCGCGGTCTTCCAGCTCTCCGGCGGCACCACCGGGGTCCCGAAGCTGATCCCGCGGCTGCACGCCGAGTACTGGTACAACGCCCGCGCCTACGCCGACGTCCTCGGCTGGACCGCGGACGACCGCGTCGGGCACCTCATCCCGATCATCCACAACGCCGGCGTCGTCTGTGGGATCCACGCCCCGCACACCGTCGGCGCGTGCCTCGTCCTCACCGACCACGACCTCGACACCGCCATGCCGGTCCTCGTCGCCGAGCGCACCACCTCGGTGCTCTTCGGCCACGTGCACTACCGCGCGCCCGCCCACCCGCTCTACTCCGAGCTCGTCGGGACCCTGCGCGTCGTCGTTCTCTCGGGCGCGAAGGTCTCCGAGGAGCTCTTCACGACGACGGCCCGGGGAGGCGCGCAGGTCGGGCAGCTGTTCGGGATGGCCGAGGGCATGTTCCTCGTGACCCCGCTCGACGCCTCGCCCGAGCTCCGCCGCACCACCGTCGGGGTCCCGATCTCCCCGCTCGACGAGGTCCGGGTGCTCGAGCCCGGGACCGAGCAGGAGGTTCCCGACGACGAGGTGGGCGAGCTCTGCTGTCGGGGTCCGTACACCCTGCGCGGCTACTACGGCGTCGATCGTCCGGAAGCCTTCACCTCCGACGGCTTCTACCGCACCGGCGACCTCGCGAAAGTCACCGTGATCGACGGGCACCGCGCCCTGTCGATCGAGGGCCGCATCAAGGACCTCATCAACCGTGGCGGCGAGAAGATCAACGCCGAGGAGGTCGAGCTGCTGCTGCTCGGCCACCCGCACGTGCTCGAGGCCGCGCTCGTCGCGATGCCCGACCCGCGGCTCGGGGAGCGCGGCTGCGCCTACCTCACCACCGACGGCACGCCCGTCACCCTCGCCGACCTGCAGGACCACCTCCGCGCCCTCGACGTCGCCAAGTTCAAGTGGCCCGAGCGCGTGGAGCTCGTCGAGACGATGCCGCGGACGAAGGTCGGGAAGCTCGACAAGAAGGCCATGACCGCCGACATCACGACACGGCTGGAGTCCGAGATCGCATGAGCCACCACCGCATCGGGATGATCGTCCCCAGCTCCAACGTCACCGTCGAGACCGAGATCCCGGCCCTGCTGGCGCGCCACGCGAGCGCGACCTTCTCCTTCCACGGCAGCCGCATGCGGATGGCCAAGGTGTCGCCCGAGGAGCTCGTCGCGATGAACGCCCAGCGCGGGCGCTGCGTCGACGAGCTCGCCGACGCCGGCGTCGACGCCCTGCTCTACGCCTGCCTCGTCGCGATCATGGCGCAGGGCCCCGGCGAGCATCGTCGGGTCGAGGAGGCCGTGGCGGAGCAGCTCGCCGAGCGCGGGCTGCCGGCCGCGCTGGTGTCGAGCGCGGGCGCCCTGGTCGACGCGCTCGAGGCCATGTCCGCGCGCCGGGTCGCGCTCGTCATGCCCTACCTGCGCCCGCTCGCTGAGCAGGTCGTCGCCTACCTCGAGGCCGAGGGCGTCGAGATCGTCGACTGGGCCGCGCTCGAGGTCGGCGACAACGCCGAGGTCGGCTGCATCCCCGGCGACCGCGTGCTCGAGGCGGCACGGTCGCTCGACCTCCGCCACGCCGACGCCCTCGTCATCTCCTGCTGCGTGCAGATGCCGTCGCTGCCGCTGGTGCCGGTGGTCGAGAAGGAGCTCGGCCTGCCGGTGCTCTCGGCCGCGACCGCCGGCGCGTTCTGCCTGCTCCGCGCTCTGGGCCTCCCGGCGGAGCTCCCCGACGCCGGCTCGCTGCTTGTGGCCTCCGGCCTCGTGAGCACTTCGCGGGGTCATAGCCCCTCTTAGTGCTCACGAGCGCGAAGTGCACCCGCGCGAAGTTCATGGAACCGATCCGGCCCGGGGTCACTCAGAATAGATGTGAGGACCCAATACGAGGCAGTACCGAACCTGCTCGAACTCCATGACGATCCGGAGGCCTCGACCTACCGGCAACTGATCCGCGATGCACGTCGCTCACACCGGTGTCCGGTGCTGCTGTACGACGCGACCCTCGAGCGATGCGGCTGGAACACGGTCGGCGGGGACCAGGCACACGTCGACGCTGACCCGTACGAGGTGCTCGCCGGCTGGTGGCCAGGTCCGTGCCTGCCGGACTGTCCGTGCGACGAGCCCCTGGCCGCCGAATTCCCGCCGCTGGCGCGCACCGGAGAGGACCTGTCCCAGAGCCCGGCGACCTTCGCCTCGGCCTCCGGCTTCGTCCGTGCGGTGCGGGAGCTCTCGTCGCTGGCGGTCGTCCAGGCCGGGCGGCCGGCAGACGTCCCCTTGGCCCTGCAGTGGTCCGGCGCGTGCAACTACGCCAGCCACGACCTGGCACGGCTGACCGCGGTCCTGCGAAGCTGGGAGGAGCGGTTCGGGGCCCTGGTGCTTTTCATGGCGCCTGACACCCTTCTGCTCTCGGTCGCGCGACCACCGCGTCGCAGCGAGGAGTGCAGGTCGGTCGCCGCGGAGCACCTCGCGTTCTGTCCCGATCAGATCGACCCTCAGACCGAGATCCGTACCCGCCCACTGACTCTGTCGGAATACGCGGACTCCCTTCGCGGGGAGCCCCTGTGGCGGTTCTGGTGGGACTGAGCGAGCCGTTGACCTCACCATCAGTGATGGGAACCGGCATCTCTCGTGATGAGAGGACATCACACGTAGTACGACTGGCCGCCATTGTCTGTGCGGCAGTCGTTCTGCTGCTCGGCGCGCCCAGCACGGCGGCCGCGCAAGTGGCCGGCCCGTGGGGAGCGTGTGGGCGAGGAACCGATGAACAGAAGACCGTGCAGACCTTCCCCGCCCCTGGCGGACAGCTGGCACTCCTGTGCGGGGGACCGCGCTACAGCCCTGCGCCGACGTGGGGATACCGGCACCTCCTCTGGAGACACAAGACGGACTTCGAGGGAGCCGCAGGTGGGACGTATCAGAACTGGCGCGACGTCGCCGACCTCGCGATGCGGGCCATCGCCGCGGACCCGGACGCGACGTACCCTGCGCGCGGGGACCAGACCTGTCGATCGCGTGTGCTGTTCCTGAAGGATCTGCGGACCAATCAGGTGGTTCGGCAGGTCATCTTCACCATGTACTCCCAGAACGGGGTGAACAGGATCAACACCGTGTTCCCGAGCAACCGCCAGTGTGGGCCGTTGTGAGCCGAGACGATCTGCTCGACGAGCTGGTGACCGCCCTTCGACAGGAAGGCCTCGACGCTCAGCCGGCTGAAGACGTCGACCGATTCGTCGTCGGCTCGATGCATCGGGGAGACCACGCCGTACCGGCCGCCGTGCACATCCCGGCGGCGGAGGGGCAGAAGTACCTGCAGGAGCTGCAGGAGGGGTGGGCCGGCGACGACCCGGAGGAGTACGCCTTCGGCATGCTGGTGATGCTCCTGGTCGAAGCCCTCAGCACGATCCACGACGGCGAGAACAACCTGGTGACGGAGATCGAGTTGAGGCGCGGCCTCGAAGGGCGGCTCGCACTGCACGAGACCCGACTCGAAGGTGGTGCACCGTTCCTTCCGCCGGGAGGCCTCTACGGGTGGACCGCGGAGCGCTGACCACGAACTCGGCTCGCTGGGTCAGGTAGCGGCTCGAGTGGTGCACGGTCGACGTGCACCACTCGAGCCGCCCGACGACCTAGCGGAGGCCTCCGGGGCGGTGGATCACTGGAGCCGTGCGAGTGCCCCGGCCAGGAGGTCCTTGACCTGCTCCTTGTCCAGCACGCCCGCATCGATGAGTCGGGTGACGAAGTCGATCGCCTGCTGCCGTTCGTCGAAGGCCTCGGTGCTCAGGAGGTCAGCCACCGCCGAGGCGTCCTGCGGGCTCGCCGCCAGTCGCAGCGCCGCCTGGTCGAACTTGCCGGCCCGCATGTACTCGCGATACGCGGAGACCCGCTCCTTGAGCAGATCGTGCTCGTTCTCCTGCCGGAGCTTGCGAAGTTCGTAGTTGCCCGATTCGAGCTCCAGCTGCTGGTCGAGCTCCCGCTTCGCGGCGCCGTGGTGCACCAGCGCCCGGTCGCCGGAGAGCCGGACCCAGAAGGCACACCCCACTCCGTACCGCGCCCCGATGCCCGAGGACGCCAGGGCGTTGAGGGCCGCCTGCTCGGCGTCCTCGATCGCGGTGATCACGTGCTTCCTCGTGGCGGCTGCCATGGTCCGCCGCATCGCGGGGACGAGGGCTCGGATCACGTCCTCGACCCGGTCGCGGACGACGTGCTCGACGTCGACGACCCGCCACTCGATGTCGACCCAGGCGTAGAACGGGAACTCGTCGCCGCGCGCCGGGAGGTTCACGACCACGCCGTGGTGGTGGAGACCGGTGTCGACCTCGTAGACCACGCCGCCGGCCGCCCGCAGGAGGTCCGTGACGGTCGGGCGCTTCCCCTCGGTGAACACCCTTGTCTCGCCCCGCCGGCTCACCAGTGCCACGGCCGAGCACGGATCGAGCTCGCGCCGCACCTGGAAGACGTTGTGCCGGTGCACCGGTCGGCGCCGTCGGATCGGACTGCCCGGCGTCCCGCTCCGGACCCTGGCTCCGCGCAGATGGCGGGGCGCTCCGCCTCCCGGCTCCTCGTCGAAGCGGGTGGTCGCGCGCTCGACGGTGTCGGTCACGTCGGCACCTCCGTCCCGACGATCCTGACTCGTTCGGACGTGCTCCTCGTCATCGGTGTCCCCCCCGGACTCGGCCGAACTACAGCTCGTCAGCAGTATGCGCGCCCGCACGGCGAGTTCATTGGGCTGAACGAGGGAACGGGCAGCGACGACATTCGATTGTTGTCGCTCTCGGCGACCGATCGCGCTGAGCGGGCGCCCGGTCGGGGCGTCGGTATCGTCGCCGGTCATGAGCGCGCTCGAACCCGTCCCCGACGAAGCCCCGGCCCGGCGGCCTCGTCGGGAAATGGTGGAGGCGCAGATCTACGAGCAGGCGACGCGCCTCTTCGCCGAGCGTGGTTTCGCGGGCACGAGCCTGCAGGACATCGCGGATGCGATGGGCATGACCCGGCCGTCGCTCTACTACTACGTCAAGAACAAGGACCAGCTGCTCGCGCGGCTCGTCACCGAGATCACCGAGGCGCCGGCGGCCGCGACCGAGGAGATCGCCGAGCGCGAGGTCGACGCACCGACCAAGCTGCGCGAGCTCGTCCGGCTGATCGCAGGTCAGCAGGCGCGGCACGCGGCGCGGTTCCAACTGGTGATCCGCTCGGAGTCGGAGCTTCCCGACGACCTCGCGGTCGCCCACGAGGCCGCCAAGCGCCGCGTGCTCGACGGGTTCACGCGCATCGTCGACCAGGGGGTGCGGAGCGGCGAGTTCCGGCCACGCCCCGTCCGGACGACCGCGCTGGCCCTGATCGGGATGTGCAACTGGGTCGCGTGGTGGTTCAACCCGGCCGGTCCGCAGTCGCCCGAGGAGGTTGCGGAGCAGATGGCGGAGATGGCGGTCGCGCTCGTCGCGCAGGCCCCCGACCGCACGCCCGACGTCCCCCGTCCCGACGATCCGGCGGCCGCGCTCGCGTTGTTGCGCCAGGACCTGGACTACCTCGAGAGCGTCATCACGACGCCGACGTCGAAAGATTGACGAGCGCGTAGACAACTTCTACGCTGGGGCCATGGCACTGGAGCACAAGGTCCGCGGCGTGGACCACACGGCGTTCCCGACCTTCGATCCCGCCGCGACGGTCCGGTTCTACCGCGACGTCCTCGGCTTCCCGGTGGTGCACTCGATCTGCGCCGCGGGGTGGGGCCCGGAGAACCACCCCGACTTCATCCACTTCTTCTTCGACATCGGCAACGACGACCGGATCGCGTTCTTCTACTACTTCGGTCTCGAGCCGATCCACTCCCAGGAGCGCGGTGACGTCTACGCGGGCTTCGGGCCCGACGTGCCGGAGTTCTTCGTGCGGTCGCGTCACCTCGCGATCCACGTGGACGACGAGACCGACCTGCTGGAGTACCGGCGCCGGCTCGACGACTCGTCGTGGCCGGTCGAGATGCAGATCCAGCACGAGACGATCGAGTCGATCTACACGCACGACCCCAACGGCTACATGGTCGAGTTCACCCGCGCGATGCGTCCCGTGACGCCGCAGGAGGACCTCGACGCGAACCTGACGATCGACGCGCTGCTCGACGTCGTCGCCGAGCCGGACCCGTCGTTCGGCAAGCTGCTGGCGCGCAAGGCCGAGCTGATCGTCGAGCGGGCGGCCGACTGGGAAGCTGCTCGGGAAGGCGCGCAGGTATGACGGCCCTCTACGTCCTCGACGTCCCGGAGAACACGTCGGTGGCCAAGGTCGCGGCGGAGGCCGGGGCGGTCGTCGGGAAGGTCGGTCCGTACTTCGAGATCACGTCCGACGGGTCGATCGTGGTGGATCGTCGGGCGACCGGGTGTCGGCACGCGGTCTGGTACAGCTGCATCGCGGGCGTGGCCGGCGGCACGATCGTGCAGCACGACAAGAACGCGCTGCAGGTCGACCCGGCATGAGCGCCCCGACCCGTCTGGGCGCGGGACGCTATGTCGCGGTGGACGAGCGGCCGACCGCGACGGTCACGAGCGTCCACGAGCTGACGACCGCCGACGGCGCCACCGTGCGCGGCGTGCTCGCGACGGTGCCGGGCGCGCGGACCGTCGTCTGTCTGATGCACCCGCGCCAGGACGTCACGCACCACGCGCTGGTCCCGCACCTGCTCGCGGCCGGGGCGGCGGTGTGGACCCAGCACACCCGCTCGGTCAACAACGACCTGACGCTGGTCCATGAGCAGGCGCTGCTCGACGTCGCGGCCGGGATGGTGTTCCTGCGCGAGCAGGGGTTCGAGTCGATCGTGCCGCTCGGGCACTCCGGCGGCGGCACGCTCTTCGCCTTCTACCTCGAGCAGTCCGGGCTCGCTCCGGGTGAACGGATCACGACGACCCCCGGCGGGCGCCCGACGAAGCTCGCCGACGCCGCGATGCCGATGACGGACGGCGTCGTGTTCCTCGCGCCCCACCCGGGGCAGGGGCGGCTGCTGCTCGGCTGCATCGACCCCTCGGTCGCCGACGAGACGGACCCGCTCGCAGCGGTGCCCGAGCTCGACGCGTTCGACCCCCGCAACGGCTTCGCCGAGCCGCCGACCTCGTCGTCGTACAGCGAGGACTTCCTGACGAGCTACCGTGCGGCCCAGCGTGCCCGGGTCGCCCGCCTCGACGCCCGGGCCCGCGAGCACCTCGCGCGCACCACCGAGGCCCGGGCTGCGCACAAGCGCACAGGTGCGGCCGCCGATCGTCGTCGGGCACTCGCGCCGGAGATCATGACGGTGTTCCGCACGGATGCGGACCCGCGCACGGTCGACCTCGCGCTCGATCCGAGCGACCGGCCCTACGGGTCGCTGTTCGGGGCCCGTCCCGACCTCATCAACTACGGGCAGGTCGGGTTCTGCCGGCTGACGACGCCGGAGGCGTGGCTCTCGACGTGGTCGGGGCTGTCGTCGAACGCCGACTTCGTGCGGTGCGCGCCCGGGGTCGCGGTGCCCACGCTGTTCGTCGAGCTGACCGGGGACCAGGCCGCGTTCCCGTCCGACTCGCGCCGCATGGTGGATGCGCTGGGTAGTAGCGACCTCACGCACGTCGACGTGCGAGGGACCCACTTCGGCGGGGCGATCGCGAAGGGCGAGCCGACCGGGAACGAGCTCGCGGCGGAGCGGATCGCGGCGTGGCTGGCGGAGCGGCACGAGTTGGCGCCGCCGACATCCTGACCGAGCTGCGGGTCTGCTCACGAAGCGTGACCTGCGGGTCTGGCAGGTGCTCGAGAACCGGGTCCTCGGGACCCGGTTTCCACGGGATGTCCGCCACCTGGAGCCCAGACAACTCGGTGGCAGGGCGCTCGAGCCACTGCTAGCTTCCGCCGGACCGTGCGCGAGAACGAGGAGGTGGTACCCGTGAGCGTTTCGACGTGGGTGCTCCCTCTCGGGATCATGGTCGGGCGATAGGTCGTCCGGGCGAGGCCGTTCAGGCGGACGAGCCGTTCGCGGTCACGCGCGCCAGAGCCGGCCTGTGATGCCGTGTACGAGGTACAGCCGGTCGGCGACGATGTCGCCCTCTTCGTGGTCGAGGACAGGGCTCGCACGGTCGTCTGGCTGTGGCAGGTGACCGTCGCGCCCGACCCCGGTGTCTGACCGGATCGACGACGAAGTCTGGACGACCGAGTCGTCGTGACTCGGTTCGGCTGTCAGTTCACGAGCCTGCGGCGCGGGCCGCGCGGTGGGACAGAGCCGTGAAGGCCTCGCGAAGCTCAGCTGGTTCGACACCTGTGACGTCCACGTCGAACCTTGCGAACGAGGCGGCGAGGCCGCCCCACGACCAGGCGCCGAGGGCGACACGGCAACGGTCGTTATCGACGGGCTCCACCACCGCGTCGCCCACGTAGGGCACCACCTCGGCGGCCGGGCACTCCAGGACCGCCTCGCCCCGGCACGGCCACTCGTCAGCGCCGTCCGAGCCCTTGAACCGGGCCGACAGGAACGCCGCCACGTCGCCGCCCGGCACCTCGCGGGGCGTGAAGCGGGGGCCGGTCGGGGTGCGGGGCGACATGCGGTCGGCGCGGTAGACCCGCCAGTCCTCCCGGTGCGGGTCCCACGCGACGAGGTACCAGCGCCCGGCCCGGGCGACGAGGTGGTGGGGCTGCACCCGCCGCGGCGGCTCGTCGACGTCGGGGCGGGCGGGGGAGGAGTAGTCGAAGCGCAGCTCCTCGCGGGCCCGGATCGCGGCGCCGATCGCGAGGAGGACCGACGGGTCGACCTGCGGGGCACCGTCGCGGGCGGCCACGGTCACGTCGAGGCCGTCGATCCGGGAGCGCAGCCGGGCGGGCATCACCTGGCGCACCGTGGTCAGGGCCCGGGCCGCCGCCTCCTCGATCCCGGCGCCGGTCCCCACCGCGATCCGCAGCGCGACCGCGAGAGCCACGGCCTGCTCGTCGTCGAACAGCAGCGGCGGGAGCTGGCTGCCGGCCTCGAGGCGGTACCCGCCGTCGGGTCCCTTGGTGGTGTGGATCGGATAGCCGAGCTCGCGCAGGCGGTCGACGTCGCGGCGCACCGTCCGCTCGCTGACCTCGAGCCGGGTGGCGAGCAGCCCGCCGGGCCAGTCGCGGCGCACCTGCAGCAGGGAGAGCAGGGCGAGCAGGCGACTCGAGGTCGTCGGCGCGGAGGTCGTGGGCACGGGTTCACCCTCGCACGAGAAGAGGACGATCCCTGTCCACTACTGCTGCGAGAGTCGTCCACGTAGTCAGATCAAGGACGACCAGGGAGCACGCAGCATGTCGGTCAGCACCGTCACCCACCTCAACTTCCTCGGGCAGGCCCGCGAGGCGCTCGAGTTCTACCGCTCGGTGTTCGGCGGGCAGGTCATGATCGCCACCTACGCGGACTTCGGGATGCCGGCGGAGGTCCCGGGTGCGGGCGACGTCGTCTGGGGCCAGGTCGTCGCCGAGAACGGCTTCACCGTCATGGCCTACGACGTCCCGGCCCGGCACCGGACCGACCGGCCCGCACCGGTGACCCGGCGCGAGCAGGGCACGACGATCACCGACCAGCCGTTCTTCGTGTCGGTGCGCGGCGAGAGCGTCGACGAGGTCGAGGTCCTCTGGAAGGGGCTCGCCGAGGGCGCGACCGTCGTCGAGCAGTTCGGCCCCGCTCCGTGGGCGCCGGCGTTCGGGATGCTCACCGACCGCTTCGGCGTGACCTGGATCCTCGACGTCGCCGCGAGCTACTGACGGCCTACGTCACGACGATGCTCTGACCCTGCACCGCGACGGGGACCGCGGGCAGGGGCCGGTCGGCCGGGCCCTGCTGCACGGCGCCGGTGGTCGCGTCGAACACCGACCCGTGGCACGGGCAGGTCAGCGTGGCCCCGGCGCCGGCGACGGCGCAGCCCTGGTGGGTGCAGATCGCGCTGTGGGCGACCACACCGGCCTCGGTCCGGACGAGGGCGACCGGCGCGCCGTTCGGACTGGTGACGACGGTGGTGCGGCCGACCGGCACCTGGTCGAGCGTGGCGAGCGGGCCGGGAGCGGGCGTCGTCGGGGTGGTCTGCGGACCGCCGCAGGCCGAGAGGGCGCCGGCCCCGAGGATCGCGGCGCTCCCGGCGAGACCGGCCTGCAGCAGCGGGCGGCGGGCGAAGCAGGGACCGTCCGGTCGGCTCATGGCCGCACCGTAGGCCGGGGCGCTTCTGCCGGCCGTGTGGCGACCGTGTCCATCGGACACGGTTGCGAAGGGCCTGTCGTCAGTCGCGGGCGTCGCGCAGAGCGAGCACCACGCGCACCACCCGCTCGACCGCCGACTCGAACATCGCGCCCCGCAACTCGCCGCGGTCGGCCAGGTTCTGCTCGGCGAACCGCACCATCTGCTCGGGGCCGAGCCGCCGCACGAGGACCGCCGCCGTCTCCTCGAGGTCGAGGTCGGGGTGGTCCAGACGTGCGAGGGCGAACTCCACGATCAGTTCCTCGTCCCGCACATGTCCTCCCGCAGCCCAGCCTAGGCGCTAGCGCTCCGTGCGGTCGTCGTCCTCCGGGCTGCCGGCGAGGTCGCGGGCCCGGGCGGCGTCCTCGTCGTCGAACCCGAGCCCCCTGACCTCGTCGCGTCGGTCGACCTGTGCCTCGATCCAGCGGTTGTGGGCCTCCCACGCAGCCTGGCGGGTGGTGCCGAGGGCCTGCCCGATCGCGGCCCACGACGCCCCGGCCCGCCGGGCGCTGCGCACGGTGAGCTGCCGCCCGGCCACGGCCTTCTGGACGATCACCTCGCTCAGCGCGAGCAGCTCGAGGGCCTCCGGGCGGTCGAGCGGGGCGGGACCGTGGGGATCGTCGGGATCGAGGAGGGCCTCCTGCAGGCGCAGCTCCTCGTAGCGGGCGACCGCGGTCCGCAGCGTCTTCTCCCGGTGCAGCTCCTGCGGCGTCGTCATGCCGACAGGTTCTGTCAGGTCACCTTGACTGTCAAGGCGTCCTGACGGGGCATTCTCCGGTTGTCCGCGATCGCATCGGGTACCACCGATCATGGCACTCGTCCAGAGCTCGGGCTTCGCCCACGTCCGTCTGACCGTCACCGACATCGCGCGATCCAAGGCGTTCTACGACCGCGTGTTCGGCTGGCCGGCCGCCATCGACACCTCGGACCAGGTCGACGAGCCGGGGGTGCGCGAGTCGCCCGAGAAGTTCTACGGCGGCGTGATCTACCAGACCCCGCAGGGGACCCTGTTCGGGCTGCGCCCGGTCGGCTCCGACTCCTTCGACTCCGGCCGCACGGGGCTCGACCACGTCAGCTTCACCGTGGACTCCCGCGCCGACCTGGACCGGGCCGCGTCCGCGCTGAGCGACGCCGGCATCGAGCACGGCGGGATCCACGACATGACCGACGCCGGCATGGCGATCCTGTCCTTCCAGGACCCCGACGACATCAACGTCGAGCTCACCGCGGTCCTGTCGTGAGCTCCGGGATCTCCGCGACGTAGATGCGCGACGATCGCCGCGCCTGCACCTCCGCCGCCTTCTCGATGCCCTCCCACTCGTTGCACAGCAGGAACAGCCGGCCGTCGCCCACGGCGCACGCGAAGCAGGGCATCGGGGTCTCGACCCGGTGGGTGATCTCCCCGCCGTCGAGCACCCGGACGACGGCGCCGGCGGGAGCGTCGGGGTCGCCGGAGTGGGCGAAGGTGTCGGCTGTCTGGGCCCAGATGCCGCCCTCGTCGTCGATCGCGATCCCGTCGGGTCCGAGCCCCTCGGCCCACGTCCGACGACCGCCGAGCGATCCGTCGTCGTGGATATCGAACGCCGTCAGGCAGCCGCCGACCGACTCGGCGATCACGAGCGTCGAGCCGTCGGGGGTCGCGACCATCCCGTTGGGGAACCGGATGTCCCCGGCGACCCGGCGCGAGGTCCCGTCGGGCTCCACCAGGTCGATCCAGCCGGGCGTGGTGAAGGAGAAGTCTCCGTCGAACCCGTCGACATAGACCCGCCCCCGACGGTCGACCACCACCTCGTTGGCGCCGCCCTCGCGCAGGACCGTCCCGTCCACCCGCACCGCGTCGCCGGTGGTGACGAGGCGCCCGTCAGGCAGCCAGTCGATCGCCCAGCCCATCTGCGCCGGGCCGGGCGCCATGACCTCGGCGTTCCCGTCGAGGTCGACGGCCACCACCTCGCCGACGCCCCAGTGCGCGAACCACAGCCGCCCGTCGTGCCACCGGGCCGACTCGACCATCGCCAGGCCGCTGAGCAGTGTCTCCATCGGGGTCGCTCCTCGAGGTCGGGGCCCGCCGCCATGACGACCGACGGTCCGCCGCATGATTCCCTGACCGGCGTGAGCTTCACCGACGACGCGCTGGCCGACGACGACGCCACCGGGCTGGCCCAACGCCTGCGCTGCCGTGAGGTCTCACCCGTCGAGGTCCGCGACGCGGTCGCGGAGCGGCTCGCCCGGGTCGACCCGACGATCCGTGGCCTGGGCCTCGACCGGGTCGCCGACCCCGTCCCCGGCGACCCCGACGGCCCGTTCGCCGGGGTGCCGACCCTGGTGAAGGAGAGCACCGCCGTCGCCGGCTGGCCGACCACCCATGGCAGCGCCGCGGTCGTCCCGGTGCCCGCCCCGGAGCACGGCGCGGTCACGCGGCAGCTGCTCGGCCTCGGGCTCGACCTCGTCGGGACCAGCCGCATGCCGGAGTTCGGCCTCAACGCCACCACCGAGTTCGTCGACGCCGAGCCCACCCGCAACCCCTACGACCCGGAGTTCAGCGCCGGGGCCTCGTCGGGCGGGGCCGCGGCCCTGGTCGCGGCCGGGGTCGTTCCGCTGGCCCACGCCAACGACGGCGGCGGGTCGATCCGCATCCCGTCCGCCGCGTGCGGCCTCGTCGGGCTCAAGCCGGGCCGCGGGGTCACCGCGCCCAGCGCCTCCGGGGCGGTGATGCCGATCGACCTGGTCGCCGAGGGGGTCGTGACCCGCTCGGTCCGCGACACCGCCCGGGCCTTCGCGGGGATGTCCGGCCAGGCCCTCGTCGAGGGGCCGGGCTCCCGGCGGCTGCGCATCGGCCTCGTCCTGCACAGCCCGGCCGGGGGAGAGGTCGACGGCGAGACCCGCGCGGCCGTGCTCGCCACGGCGCACGCGCTCGAGGCGCAGGGGCACGTGGTCGTCCCCCACGTGCCCGCGGTCGGCCCGGCGTTCGTCGACGACTTCCTCGTCTACTGGGGCCTGCTCGCGTTCTCGATCACCGTCGGTGGGCGGTTCGCCTTCGGGCGGTCGTTCGACCCGTCGCGGCTCGACCCGCTGACCCACGGCCTCGCCCGCCACTTCCGGACGACGGCGCCGCGCCGGCCCGGGTTCCTGCGTCGCCTCCGCGCGGTCGGGGCGACCTACGCCGACGAGTTCGTCCACCACGACGTGCTGCTCTCACCGGTGCTCGCCCACCGCACGCCGCGCCTCGGCCACCTGCACCCGGCGGTCCCGTTCGACGAGCTGCGCGAGCGGTTGGTGCGCTACGTCGGGTTCACCCCGCTGCAGAACGTCGCGGGCGCCCCGGCGATCGCGGTGCCCGCCGGGGTCGACGCCCACGGCCTGCCGGTCGGGGTGCACCTCGCGGCCGCGCGCGGCGACGAACGCACCCTGCTGGAGCTGGCCTACGCGCTGGAGGAGCTCAGGGGCGGCGGGCCCGGATCACGACGAGCTCCTCGGTCCGCTGCCCCTGCTCGATGAGCCCACGCTGTTCGAGCAGCTCGGCGCGGGCGGTGAAGACCGGCCCGAACGGATGGGTGCAGCGGGTGACGACGTCGGCCCGGAGCCCCTGGGCCTCGAGCCGGCGCAGCGTCTCGTCCACGCCGTTGATCGCGGAGTGCACCATCAGCAGACAGCCGCCGGGGGCGAGCACGGCCGGGGCCTCGTCGCAGACGCGGTCGACGACGAGGCGGCCGTCGCGGCCGCCGTCGAAGGCGCGCATGACGCCGCGGGTGGGGAGGTCGTCGCCCGCGCCGGGGACGTAGGGCGGGTTCGCGACGACGAGGTCGAACCGCTGGGTGGCGACCGGGGCGGTGAGGTCGCCGCGACGGACCCGGACGCGACGGCGGAGCCGCCGGGCGTTGAGTGCGACGCTGAACAGGGCCTTGCGGGAGCAGTCCACCGCGGTGACGTCGGTGTTGTCGAACCCGGCCGCCACCAGCGAGAGCGCGCCCGCGCCGGCGCAGACCTCGAGGACGCGGCAGGGCGTCCCGGGCGCGTCGAGGAGCTCCTCGCGCAGTACGTCGGCGAGCAGCCACGTGTCGCGCTGCGGCGGGTAGACGCCAGGTCCGCGGAGCACGGGCAGGTGCGGTCTGCTCCCGTCGAGGACGGGACGGGGCGGGACTGGCGCGAGGACTGGCCGCGTCGGCAACGCCGCGGCGGCGACATCCGCGCTGGTCAGGGCAGGGGAGGGCAGGCGATCGACGGACACGTGGGTGCTCCTCGGTTGGACTCGCGAGGGAGGGGGCGACGAGGCACGCAGAGGGGTGCCGTGTGGTCCCCGAAGAGCAGCTGGATCCTCAACCGGCGGGGACGATCTCCGTCTCGTGTTACCCGCAGGTTGCGGGGTGCACTCGTTCTTCTCGGGGGTGAACCGGGGGTGATCCGCCCCTCGCGTCCCGCCGGCCGAGGGTGGGTAACCAGGTCCCCACTGCCGGTTCGGCCGCATCTCGCGGGCCGGTATCCGACGCCGAGGAGGCACCGTGCTCGACCAGAACCCCGTACTGCCGCGGGCCCGTGGCCCGGTCTCGCAGGCCGTGCTCGAGGTGTTCGCGGGGGAGCGGGCGGCCCGTGACCTGCCGACGCCGGAGGGCCTCGACCCCTACGGCGACGACCTCCACCTCGCGCTCTACCTCTGCTACGAGCTGCACTACCACTCGTTCCCCGGCGTCGACGCCGAGCTCGAGTGGGACCCCGACCTGCTGCGCCTGCGCCGCGAGCTGGAGCAGCCGTTCCTCGCCGCACTGCAGGCCGACGTGGCCGGTGGCGACGACGTGGACGCCGAGATCGACGCCCTGCTCGTGGAGGCCACCGACGGCGACAGCCCCTCGTGGCGGCTCGCCCGCGACGGCGAGCTCTGGCAGCTGCGCGAGTACGTCGCGCACCGGTCGATCTACCACCTCAAGGAGGCCGACCCCCAGGCGTGGGTGATCCCGCGCCTCGACGGCCAGGCCAAGGCGTCCCTGGTGACGGTGGAGCACGACGAGTTCGGCGCCGGGCGCGCCGACCGGGTCCACGCGAAGATCTTCGCCGACATGATGGACGAGCTCGGCCTCGACTCGCGCTATCACGCCTTCCTCGACGAGGCCCCCGGCATCACGCTCGCGACGGTCAACGTCATGTCGCTGTTCGGGCTGCACCGCCGCTGGCGGGGCGCGTCGGTGGGGCAGTTCGCGCTGGTGGAGGTCACCTCGTCGCCCGGCTCGGCACGGCTGGTCAAGGCCATGCGGCGCCTCGGCACCTCCGAGGCGGCCACGGCCTTCTACGCCGAGCACGTGGAGGCCGACGCCGTCCACGAGCAGCTCGTGCGCCGCGGCCTGCTCGCCGACCTCACCACCCGGGAGCCCGAGCTGGCCGCCGACATCGTCTTCGGCATCCAGGCCTCGACGCTGCTCGAGGACCGGATGGCCGACTACCTGGTGGCGGCCTGGGATTCCGGCTCGTCGTCGTTGCGTCGGGTGCCCGAGCCGGTCTGACGGACCTTGCGCCGGTGGCTGGTGTCGCAGAAGGGGTAGCGCTTGCTGCGCCGGCACGCGCACACCGCGACCACCGGGCGCTCGGACCGCACGATCGTGCCGTCGGGGGTCTCCAGCTCGATCGGGCCCTCGACGAGGATCGGGCCCTCCGTCGTCAGGGTCACCCGCGGGGCACGGCCGGTCTCGGGGAGCTGTGTCATGAGGCGCGGCTACCCCGCCCCGACGGCCCCTCACCCGTCACCCGGCTCACCCCGGGAGTTCGTCGGGCATGGCGTGGGGCTCGGGGGCCCGCCAGACGGCGTCGGGGGCAAGCCCGTCGAGGAACGCCCGCGTCAGGTCGATCCACCGCCGCGCCGGGACGCCCGTGCCCTCCTCGAGGCGGGCGCATGCCGCGGTCAGGTCCCACTCGTCGTCGCGGAGCTGGGGCACGACGAGGCCGCGCGAGCGCACCCACTGCGCGATGCGCAGCCCGCGCCGGCCGGGGCTGCGGGCGAACGTGTCGACGAGCTGCGGGGTGCGCCGCACCACCGGGTACCGCGCCGCCCACGGCCACCCGTCGAGGGCGTGCTCCAGGGCCGGGTCGAGCGGCGCGGTGGGGGCGAGCGCCGTGACGCCCACGACGAGGCAGCCCACCGCGAGGCCCTCGCCCATCTCGCCGCGCTGCCGCGTGGTCGTCGCTCCCGATGCCACGGTCAGCGACTGGCGGCCCGGCGGTACTGCCAGGACGCGAGCGGGGCGAACACCGCGACCACCACCACAGCCCAGATCAGCGTGTAGAGCTGCGGGTGCTGCAGCGACCAGGCGGTGGAGACCTGGGCGGCAGGGTTGGGGTCGGCGTTGCCGAACAGCTCCCGCGCCGCCTGCGTCACCGCCGAGACCGGGTTCCACTCGGCGAACACCCGCAGCGGCCCGGGCAGGGTGCCGAGCGGGACGAACGTGTTCGCGACGAACGTCAGCGGGAAGATCACGATGAACGAGGCGTTGTTGATGACCTCCGGGCTGGGGATCAGCAGGCCGAGCCACGCCATGATCCACGAGATCGCGTAGGCGAAGATCAGCAGCAGGGCGAAGCCCCAGAGCGCCTCGAGCGGGCCCGTGTTGATGCGCCACCCGACGATCAGCCCGGTGATCGACATGACGACCAGGACGATCACGTTGTTGACGACGTCGGAGAGCGTCCGCCCGGTCAGCACGGCTGACGGCGCCATCGGCAGGGACCGGAACCGGTCGATGATGCCCTTCTTCACGTCGTCGGCGAGGCCCGCGCCGGTGTTGGTGGCCCCGAAGACGACGGTCTGGGCGAAGATCCCCGCGATGAGGAACTCGCGGTAGGCCGCCCCGCCGCCGGAGGGGTCGATCGCGCCGCCGAACACGTAGGCGAACAGCAGCACGAACATGATCGGCGAGAGCGTGGTGAAGACCAGCAGGTCGGGCACCCGCTTGATCTTGATCAGGTTCCGCTTGGCGACCACCGCCGCGTCGGTCACCACGTCGAGGGCGCTCACTGCCCGGCCCCCGCGGCGTCGTCGCCCGTGGTGCTGCCGGTGAGGGTGAGGAAGACGTCGTCGAGCGTGGGGCGGCGCACCCCCGCGTCGTCGACCTCCAGCCCCTCGGTCTCCAGTTGGTCGAGCGCCTGGCGGAGCACCTTCACCCCGCCGGTGACGGGCATCGTCACCGACCGGCGGTGCGCCTCGGTGACCGCGGGCGCGACCCCGAGCGGGGAGACCACCCGGACCACGTCGTCGAGCTGCGCCGGATCGCTGACCGTGAGCTCGAGGCGCTCGCCGCCGACCTGGGCCTTGAGCTGGTCGGCCGTGCCGCGGGCGATCGCGCGGCCGTGGTCGATGACGACGATGTCGTCGGCGAGCACGTCGGCCTCCTCGAGGTACTGGGTGGTGAGCAGCAGGGTGGTGCCGTCGGCGACGAGCCGCTGGATCACGCCCCACATCTCGGTGCGGCTCCGCGGGTCGAGCCCCGTGGTGGGCTCGTCGAGGAACAGGATCGGGGGAGCGGCGACGAGGGCGCCCGCGAGGTCGAGCCGGCGGCGCATGCCGCCCGAGTAGGTACGGGTCGGCCGGTCGCCGGCCTCGGTGAGGCTGAACTGGGCGAGCAGCTCGCGGGCCCGCTCGCGGCTGTGCTTGCGCCCCAGGTGGTAGAGCCGCCCGATCATGTCGAGGTTCTCGAACCCGGTGAGGTACTCGTCGACCGCGGCGTACTGCCCGGAGAGCCCGAGCCGGCGCCGGACCTCGCGCGGGTTCGCCAGCACGTCGACCCCGTCGATCGTCGCGCTGCCCTCGTCGGGCTGGAGCAGCGTGGTGAGGATGCGGACGATCGTCGTCTTCCCCGCGCCGTTGGGGCCCAGCAGGCCGAGCACGGTGCCGCGCGGGACCTGCAGGTCGACCCCGTCGAGCGCGGTGACCTCCTTGTACCGCTTGACGAGACCGGCGACCTCGATCGCCACGTCCATGGAGTTCCCCCTCGGTGATCAGACCCGGCGCGAGAGTAGCGAGGGGGTCCGACAGCGTCGCGTCAGATTCGTCCGGATCGGGGCCCGCCGTCGAGCCGGCGGCGATTGTGACGTCCAGTGTCAGCATGGCCGCAGTGCGGACACGTGCACGACGAGCAGGGTCGCGCGATGTGCAAGACGGCACAACGAGCAAAGTTGCACGGCATGCAGCGAAGCGTAAGGTCGTTGGTGTCGCGAACGGAATCGCCGCGGCCTCGTCGTCACTCACGGGAAAGCCGGACCCATAACCGCACCGCCCGCCCCCACGAGCCGCCG
The DNA here is from genome assembly GCF_042653685.1 of Actinomycetospora atypica. Lineage (NCBI taxonomy): Bacteria > Bacillati > Actinomycetota > Actinomycetes > Pseudonocardiales > Pseudonocardiaceae > Actinomycetospora > Actinomycetospora atypica. The sequence goes on from NZ_JBHSIV010000002.1 coordinate 265,406, forward strand.
CGCCGTGCTCGTGCCGCTCTCGGGCCTGCTGATGGCCCTGTTCGTCGCGATCCTGTCCTCGACGATCGTGTCCAACGCCCTGCCGCGGATCCTCAGCGATCTGGGCGGCACCCAGGCCGAGTACACGTGGGTGGTCACCGCGTCGCTGCTCGCGATGACGGCCTCCACCCCGATCTGGGGCAAGCTCGCCGACCTGTTCTCCAAGAAGTTGCTGGTCCAGATCGCGATCGCGGTCTTCGTCGTCGGCACCATGCTCGCGGGGCTCTCCACCTCGACGCCGGAGCTGATCGGTTTCCGCGTCATCCAGGGCCTCGGCATGGGTGGTCTGACCGCGCTCGCCCAGGTGGTGATCGCCGCGATCATCCCGCCGCGCGAGCGTGGCCGGTACTCCGGCTACCTCGGCGCGATCATGGCCGTGGCCACCGTCGGCGGCCCGCTGATCGGCGGCGTCATCGTCGACACCATCGGCTGGCGCTGGTGCTTCTACGTCACCGTGCCCGTCGCCGTGATCGCCCTCGTCGTCCTGCAGCGCACCCTGACCGTGCCCACGGTCAAGCGCGAGGTCCACATCGACTACCTGGGCGCCCTGCTCGTCGCGGGCGGCGTCTCCGCCCTGCTGATCTGGGTGTCGCTCGGCGGCAAGAACTTCGCCTGGGTCTCGCTCGCGTCGCTCGCCTGGCTGGCCGCCGGCGTCGTCGCGCTGGGGCTCGCCGTGCTCGTCGAGTCGCGGGCGAAGGAGCCGGTCATCCCGCTGAAGCTCTTCGGGAACCGCACGGTCGCGCTCGCCACCGTCGCCGCCCTGTTCGTCGGGGTCGCGATGTTCGGCTCCTCGGTGTTCCTCAGCCAGTTCTTCCAGCTCGCCCGGGGTGCCAGCGCCACCGAGGCCGGCCTGCTGACCCTGCCGATGATCGCCGGGCTGTTCATCGCCTCGACCGTCGTCGGGCAGCTCATCTCGCGCTACGGCCGCTGGAAGCCCTACCTGGTCGGCGGCGGGATCTCGCTCGTCCTCGGACTGCTGATCCAGGGCTCGATCATGAGCGCCGACACCCCGTACTGGGAGCTCGCCGTCTCGATGGCCCTCGTCGGGATCGGCGTCGGGGCGACCCAGCAGAACCTCGTGCTCGCCGTGCAGAACCAGGTCGCCCTGCGCGACATGGGCGCGGCCAGCTCCACCGTCGCGTTCTTCCGCTCGCTCGGCGGCGCCGCGGGTGTCGCCGCCCTCGGCGCGCTGCTCTCGAGCCAGGTCTCGTCGTCGATCACCTCGGGCCTCACCGCGGTCGGCATCCCGGCGTCGGCCACGTCGTCGTCGGGCGGACAGATTCCCAACCTGGCGACGCTGCCCGAGCCGGTTCGAGCCGTCGTCGAGAACGCCTACGGCGACTCGGTGGCGCTGATGTTCCTGGTGGCCGCCCCGCTGGCGCTGATCGCCCTGATCGCGATCCTCTTCCTGCGCGAGGTGCCGCTGCGCGACACCATCGACATCGAGGAGACCGCGCCGGTTCCCGACGATGCCCCGGTCGCCGTCGTCGAGGGCACCGTGCGCGACGACGACCGCCCGGCCGCCGGCGCCGTGCTCACCCTGATCGACCGCTCCGGGCGCCAGCTCGCGAGCGGGACCGCCGACGACGACGGCCGCTACCGGCTCCCGGTCACCGGCGACCCGGTGCCCTACCTGCTGGTCGCGCAGTGGCGGGGGAGCCCGCACGTCGAGCTGCTCGGCGGCGGCACCGGCGTCCAGCGCCGCGACGTGCGCATCACCCAGGGCGCCCCCACCGGGCGCCACGCCCTCGACGCCGCGACCGACGTCCTCCCGGCGGTGGCCCGATGACCACCGCCGCCCCCACCCGGCCCGCCTCGCGGGAGACTGGCCGGGTGGTGGGCCGGCGGGAGCGCAAGAAGCAGGCGACGCGGGAGGCGCTGAGCGAGGCGGCCCTGCACCTGTCGTTGGAGCACGGGGTCGAGAACGTGACGATCGAGCAGATCGCCGACGCCGCCGACGTCTCCCTGCGCACCTTCTTCAACTACTTCTCGAGCAAGGAGGAGGCGGTCGTCGCCGGCGACTCCGCCCGCGGCGAGGTCCTCCTCGAGCGGTTCCGCGACCGGCCCGCGACCGAGAGCGTCCTCGAGGCCCTGCAGGTCGCGGTCCAGGCCCACGTCGAGGACCTCACCGACGAGACCCGGATGGAGGCGCTGCGGATGGTGCGCCGCAGCCCCTCCCTGCTCGCCCCGCAGCTCGCGGCCTACGCCGAGCGGGAGCGGGAGCTCGCGGTGGCCATCGGCGAGCGTCTCGGGGAGATCGACCCCGACGACGAGGGCACCCCCGAGGTCGGGCTGCACGCCGCCCTCGTCGCCGCCGTGGCAATGGCCGCGATGCGGATCGCGATGCAGCGCTGGACCGACCGCTCCGAGCCCGGCGCCCGCGACGTCGATACCCTGCGGGCCATGGTGCGCGAGGTGTTCGACGACCTCGCGGGCGGGCTTTCCCGGTAAGGCGGCACGGCCCGCACCGGAATGGCCCGGGGTTGGCCGGAGGTCGCGCAGGTCACCATTCGATCTGCTTGTCGGAGAAGCTGCAGGGCGAATCGGGCGAGCGGTCCGCGACGCCGTCCGCGGTGGCAGAATCGACTTGTCGGCATCGATGCCGACGACTCGTTCCGACAAAGGATTCACCATGTCTTCCCCGTCGCTCGCCGCCCGAGCCGACAACGTCCAGTCCGAGACCCAGACTTATTCCGGAACGACCAGTTGTCCCGAGGTCCTCGTGGTCAGCGTCCGCGCCGACGAGCAGGGCACCCGCGAGGCGGCGCGCTGGGCGGAGCGGGTGGAGGGCGCCTCCGCCGAGGCGCTGTCGAGCACCGATGCCCGGCTCGACGCCCGGCTCGACACCGCGCGACGCGTCCTCGTGCTCGACCCCGGTGCGCTCGCGGCCTGGCGGGGTTTCGGCGCGCGGGCGACCGCGAGTGAGCGGCTGCAGCTGATCGCCCGGCTCGCCGGGCGCGCCGGGAACGTCACCTGGGCCTCCACCGCTGCGCAGGCCACCCAGTGGGTCGGCGGGGTCCGGGCGTAGAGCCCCTGCCGTCCGGGACGAGGGGCCGGGGGATCGCGGTGCGGGTCGGTTGTTTCGCCGAGTTCGGTGACGCCTCGGTCATGCGGATCGAGCACCGGCCCGATCCCGGCCGCCCCCGGGGCGCGGAGCTCCTCGTCGCGGTCGAGGCCAGCAGCATCAACGGCACCGACCTCGGCCTCCGCCGGGGCGATCTGCCGCCCGCCACGTGGGGGCGGATGCCGTTCGTGCCGGGCTTCGACCTGGCCGGCCGGGTCCTCGCGGTCGGGCCGGCCGCCACCGCCTTCTCGCCCGGCGACCGGGTCGCGGCCCTGCTGCCGCATCGCGGCGGCGGGCTGGCCGAGCAGGTCCTCGTCGGGCAGGACCGCGCGGCGCGGATTCCCGAGGACGTCGGCGCGCCCGAGGCCGCGGCGGTGACGCTGGCCGGACTGACCGCCCTGCAGGCGCTGCACCGGCAGGGCCGGCTCCGCGCCCGGACGGGCCCGGGCGGCCGACCGGCCCGCGTCCTGGTGTGCGGCGCGGCCGGTGGGATCGGCTCCCTCGCGGTCCAGCTCGCCGCCCTCGCGGGCGCGGAGGTCGTCGGCACCACCAGCCGGGACAAGCTCGACTGGGTGCGCGATCTGGGCGTGCCGCGGGTCCTCGACCGCCGCGCGGACGACCTGGACCGGCAGCTGCGCGACGCCGGACCCTTCGAGCTCGTGCTGGACGCCGCGGGCCGCTCCCGCCACCGCGACCTCGCGCCGTCCCTGGCCCCGGGCGGGATCGTGGTGTCGGTCCGGCCCCTGCACCCCGACGTCCTGCGCTCACTGCGTCCGGGACGCGCCGACTTCACGGCGGTGCGCACCGCGGCCCGCAGCGCCGACCTCGCCCACCTCCTGCAGCTCGTCGCCACCGGGAGGCTGCGGGTGCCCGTCGAGCACGTCGTCCGGCTCGGCGAGGTGGCCCGCGCCCATCAGCTCGCCGAGGCCGGGGGCCGCGGCAAGGTGGTCGTGGACCTCACGGCGTGACGCGTCAGCGCTGGGCCGTCACCCCCGGGCCGGCTCCTCGCTGACGGCCCGCACGACCCCGTCGACCAGCACGAGGTGGTCCTGACCGGGCTCGCGGACGAGGATGGCCTCCTCGATCTGGGCGAGCAGCGTCTGCAGGCGGCCCGCCTCGAGGTCGTCGACGTCGTCGACCTCCGCCGGCCCGCCGACGTGGTCGGCGAGGGTCGTGGGATCGACGTGCAGGCGGACGGCGGGCTCGATCGGCTCGCCGTCGAGACCGGCGAGGGACAGCCCCGGCGCCGCCTCGTCGGCGGTCTCGGCGAGGTCGGCGCGGAAGCCGAGGGCGGAACGGAACCGGTCGTAGCGCTCCTGCGGGTTCATGTCGGGCACCTCCGGGTGGGGAGCCTCCGATGCTCCGCACCGCCGGACCCGGGCGCCATGCCGGGGCGGTGTGACGCGTGGCGACCGGACCGTGACGTGCCTCGCGGAGGTGGGTCCGCTCACGCGGGGTCTCGACGGCCGGTCGGTCTAGTCGACCGGACGCCGCGGGACCGCCTCGATCTCGACCACGGGATCGTCGGGAACGGGCGAAGGAATCACATCGGGCTCGAGCGCGGTCGCGTCGTACTCGCCGAGGAGCTCACGCAGGCCGAGGAGCATGCTCATCGGGCGCTCCTTTCCCGTCGTGGACGCCGACGACCACAGGGTGGCCCATGAGGCCCGGATCACAAACCGTTCGGTCGGATTCGGGCGCTGAGCGGTCGTCGGGAATACGTCGGACGACAAGTCCCGCGCGACGGACGGTTTGGACCGGACGGGCTCTACGGACCGTAGCGAATGGTGTCCCTCGTTCGGCGGGTGGACGAATCGATCGTGACGGAAGGACACCCTGAACGGCGGTTCTGCCCCGTTCGGCTCACCCACAAGATCCTCGGGTACCCGAACGATGGAGGATCGGATGACCGAGGGGATCGTGCTGCACAGCCGGTCCGGAGCTCCGTGGGGCGTGAGCTACGAGGTCGCGCACACCGGTCACCGGATGGTCGTGTCCACCCCGCAGGCGTCCCCGGAGCTGTGGGAGAGCTACCTCGAGGGCGCCCTCGCGGTGTACGGCTCGCACGGGGTCGCGCCGGCGCTCGAGCTCGACCGGGAGCGCACGTCGCTCGTGTTCGTCGCCCTCGCGCCCGACGGCCGGCCCGTCGGCGGCATGCGCGCCCAGGGGCCCTACGAGCGCGCCGAGGAGGCCCAGGCCCTCGAGGTGTGGGACGACGACCCGGAGGTGCACGCCCGCATCACCGACCGGCTCGCCGACGGCATCGTCGAGTCCAAGGGCCTGTGGGTGGCGCGCGACGTGCCCGGGCGCCGGCCCGTGGTGCAGGCGTTCGGCCGTGCACCCGTGCACGCGAGCACGATCCTCGGCGCCCGCTACGGGCTCGGCACCACCGCCGCGCACACCGAGCGCCTCTGGACCTCCACCGGCGCGGTCCTGCAGCGCGACATCCCGCCGGTGCCCTATCCCGACGAGCGGTACCGCACGCACCTCATGTTCTGGGACCGCTGGCACCTCCCGCCGGAGGTCTCCGACGACGAGATGCGCGCCGTCGACGCCGAGACCGCGGCGCTGCTGCGCTCGACGATCCCGGCCCCGCGAGCGGCGTGATGGAACACCGCTTCCTGCCCGACGACGCCCCGGAGCTCACCGACCCGGGCGTCACCGTCCTCGACCAGCGCGAGGCCCAGCGCCGCGACCTCGCCGCCCTGCGGACCGACCGGCCCGACGACGAGGGCACCACCTGGGTCTACTACCCCTGGCGGCGCACCGCGGTGGCCGTGCTGAACGAGACCGCGTTCCGCCGGCTGCGCACCGACCGCAACCGCAACAAGATCACCGCGGCCGAGCAGGAGCGGCTGGGGTCGCTGACGATCGGGGTCGCCGGGCTCTCGGTCGGCCACGCCGCCGCGTACGCGCTCGCGCTGGAGGGGCTGGGCGGGGAGCTGCGCCTCGCCGACTTCGACGCGCTCGACCTCTCCAACCTCAACCGCATCCCCGCCTCGGTCCTCGACCTCGGGGTGAACAAGGCCGTCGTCGCGGCGCGCCGGATCGCCGAGCTCGACCCCTACCTGCGGACGCGCACGTTCACCGACGGCATCACCGCGGAGAACCTCGAGCAGTTCCTCGACGGGCTCGACGTCCTCGTCGAGGAGGCCGACTCCCTCGACGTCAAGGTCCTGCTGCGCGAGCGCGCCCGGGCCCGCGGCATCCCGGTGCTCATGGTGACCAGCGACCGGGGGCTGCTCGACGTCGAGCGCTTCGACCTCGAGCCCGACCGCCCGCTGTTCCACGGCCTCGTCGGCGACCTCGACTCCGCCTCGCTCGCGGCGCTGGCGACGAAGGAGAAGGTCCCGCACGTCCTGCGCATCCTCGGGGCGTCGGAGCTCTCGCCACGGATCGCCGCGTCGATGGTGGAGGTCGGCACCACGCTGTCGACCTGGCCGCAGCTCGGCGGCGACGTGGAGCTCGGCGGCGCGACGGTCGCGGCGGCCGTCCGGCGCCTCGGGCTGGGCCGCGAGCTGGCGTCCGGGCGGATCCGGGTCGACCTGGAGGAGGACCTGGACGCCCTCGAGGCGACGCCGGTGGAACCATCGTCGGGGGAGCAGGAAGTCCTTGACGACCCCCTGGACGACGCGATCCTCGAGGCCGTGCGCCGCGCCCCGTCGGGCGGCAACGTCCAGCCCTGGCACGTCGAGACCGACGACGCGGGCCTGCGCCTGCACCTCGACCGCAGCCGCACGACGACGATGGACGTCGCCTTCCGCGGCAGCTACGTCGCGCTCGGGGCGGCGCTCTACAACGCGCGGGCGGCGGCGTCGCGCCAGGGCCGGCTGGGCCCGGTGGCGATCCTTCCCGACGAGGCCCGTCCCGACCTGGTCGCCACCCTGCAGTTCGGCGCCGGCCGCGACGAGCGCCTGGACGCCGTCGACGTCCTCGCCCGCGGCACCGACCGCGCCCTCGGGGTGCCGCAGCCGCTGCGCACCAGCGACCGCCTCACCCTCGACGAGGCCGCGCGCGACGAGGGCGGCCGGCTGCGGCTGCTCGAGCCCGGCCCGGTGCTCGACCACGCCGCCGACGCGATGGCCGAGGCCGACCGCGTCCGCTACCTGACGGCCACGCTGCACCGCGAGATGTTCTCCGAGCTCGTCGACGCGGGGGCCACCTCGGGGATCGACGTGGCCTCGCTGGGGCTCGACGACGCCGACCTCGCAAAGCTCGCGATCGCGCGGCGCCCGGAGGTGATGACGCTGCTCGCCGACTGGGACGCCGGGACGGCGCTCGCCGACGACACCCGCGACCGGGTGCGGTCGAGCTCCGCCCTCGCGGTGGTGACCGTCGACGGGGCGGCGCCGGCCGACTTCGTCCGGGGCGGGCAGGCGGTGGAGTCGGTGTGGGTCACCGCGCAGTCGATCGGGCTCGCGGTGCACCCGGTGTCGCCGGTGTTCCTGTTCGCGGTGGACGACGCCGACCTCGTCGAGCTGTCACCGTCGCTGGCGGGGGAGCTCGGCCGGGCGCGGCGGGACTTCCGGCTGGCGGCCGGTCTGGAGCCGGGGGAGCAGGTGGCGCTGGTCCTGCGACTGAGTCACGTCCGCGGCGATTCCTCTCCGCCACGCAGTCGGCGTCGCCCGGTCGGGGAGATCCTTCGTCCTGCCTGAACGGCCGAGCATCGGTTACGCTCCGTAGGTGTCATGTGCGGAGGACGACATCGGGACGGCGAATCTCGACGAGCTCGTCACCGCGGTCGCCACCACGCTCATGGGGGTCGACTCGGCCGGCCTCGAGGACGCCGCCCGATCGGTGCTGCGCACGCTGGTCGACTACTTCCGGGTGGACACGAGCTTCCTGCGCTTCCACGACGACGTCCGCCACGCCACCGTCCTGGTCGCGGAGTGGCCGGTCCGCGCGGAGATTCCCGACCCCGACCCGCTCGGCGTCATCCCCTTCGCGACGGCCGACCCGATCTTCGCGGCGAGCGAGCACCTCGCCGAGATCATGGTGATCCGCCCGACGACCGACTCGGCCGACTACCAGGAGCGGGTGCGTGTCGGCTCCGGGGTCGCGTCGACGTCGCTCGCGGTGGTGCCGCTGCGCTCGCACGGGACGACCACGGGCACGCTCGGGTTCATCAAGTTCGGCGACCGCGGCTGGGCCGACGACGAGCTGCGGGCCCTGAAGACGATCGCGCTGCTGTTCGCGCAGATGCAGGGACGGATGGCGGCCGAGGAGCGGCTGCGCCACATCGCCCACCACGACGAGCTGACCGGGCTGCCGAACCGGCGGGCGCTGATGGAGGTCCTCCACGGCATCGTCGGGAACCCCCGGCCCGAGACGACCCGGCCGGGGCCGCGCGCCCTGCTCTTCCTCGACGTCGACCGGCTCAAGGCGATGAACGACTTCCTCGGCCACGAGGCGGGGGACCGGTTCATCGTCGCGATCGCGCAGCGGATCCGGGCGGCCGTCGATCCCGACGACGTCGTGGCCCGCCTGGGCGGCGACGAGCTCGTCGTGGCGGTCGCGGGCGTGTGCGACGAGGCCCGCGCCGTGGCGGTGGCCGAGCGCATCCAGGCGGCGGTGGCCGAGCCGATGCAGCTCGGCGGGCAGTCGCTGGCGCGGACGGTGAGCGTGGGGATCGCCGTGATGGAGCCGGGCTCGGTGTCGCTGGCCGAGTGGCTGCGCTCGGCCGACCAGGCCGTGCTGGTGGCGAAGGGCCGCGGCGGCAACCACGTCGTCGTCTTCACCTCGGAGATGCAGACCCGCGAGCAGGTGCGGGTCGCCGTGGAGATGAACCTGCTGAACGCCATCCGCGACGGGGCGCTCACGGTGGCCTACCAGCCGATCGTCGACCTGCGCTCCCGCAGCCCCGTGGGGGTGGAGGCGCTCGTGCGCTGGAACCACCCCACGCTCGGCCCGGTGGCCCCGGAGCTGTTCGTCGGGGTCGCGGAGGCGACGAACCTCGCGGGCGAGCTCGGCGACTGGGTGCTCGGGGAGGCCTGCCGGCAGCTCGCGGAGTGGCGGGCCGACGGGGTGGCGGCCGGGGTGATGATGTCGGTGAACGTCTCGCCCGTGCAGCTGATCTCGATCGACTTCGTCGCGTCGGTGGCCGAGGTGCTGGCCCGCCACGGCCTCGTCGGGGGCGACCTGATGCTCGAGGTCACCGAGCACGTGATGGTCAGCGACGACGTCGCGGCCCTGCGGACGCTGCACGGGTTGCGGGAGCTGGGCGTCGGGATCGCGATCGACGACTTCGGCACCGGCTACAGCTCGCTCGCCCAGCTCAAGGCGTTCCCGGTGACCACGCTGAAGATCGACCGCGGGTTCGTGCACGACCTGGGGCGCAACGAGGACGACCACGCGATCGTCCGGTCGATCGTGAAGCTCGCCGAGTCGTTCGGGCTCGACCTCGTGGCCGAGGGCGTGGAGAGCGAGATCGCGGCGGCGACGCTCGTCGCGCTCGGGTGCCGGTCGGCCCAGGGGTACCTGTTCGCGCGGCCCATGGGCGGCTCCGCCGCTCGTGAGCACTTTCAGGGGCTATAGCCCCACGAAGTGCTCACGAGCGCTTCGCGCACAGGGCGACAACGCGACCGCCCGGGCCACCGCCACCGGGAACGACAAGTCCGTCGCCTACGCCGGCAAGAACGCCACGGCGACGGCCGCGAGCGCCCAGGGCTCGACCTCGTCGAGCGTGAGCTGCGGCGGGGGGAATGCCTACGCGGCGAACAAGAACGGGAGGACGTTCTGCGTGAGCAGCAGGTACTACTCGTTCACCTACGCGCCGAACAAGGTCGACCTCCAGCTCACCCTGCCCAAGCCTTCGACGTCCTCGGGCTGAAGGAGAAGCCGGCCTCGACGTCGAAGGACTCGTCGGACTCGAAGGACTCGTCGAGCAGGTCCACGTCGTCGAAGGACTCGTCGGGCCGCAAGGACTCGTCGAGCGGGTCCCAGAGCGCCTCCTCGTCCTGACCCCGGCCGTGGAACCGGGTCCTGGAGACCCGGTTCCACGGCACGGTCGGCCCGGGAAGTGGTCTGCGGCGTGCACCGGCACGATGGACCCATGATCGCTCCGTACGGCTCGTGGCCGACCCCCGTGACCTCCGAGCTCGTGGTGACCGCCGCCGTCCGCCTCGACGCGGTGCACCCCGACGGCGACGCGGTGATCTGGGGCGAGGGCCGCGCCGCCGAGGGTGGGCGGGTCGCGCTCGTGCGCCGCGCCGCCGACGGCACGACGACCGACCTCCTCGGCCCCGACGCCAACGTGCGGACGGCCGTCCACGAGTACGGCGGCGGCGCCTGGTGGGTCCACGACGGGGTCGTCTTCCTCGTCGACTGGGCCGACCAGCGCCTGCGGCGGCTCGACGACGGCGCGGTCACCCTGCTCACCCCGGAGCCCGCCGTGTCGCGCGGCGACCGCTACGCCGACGGCGACGTCGCCCCCGACGGCACCTGGCTCGTGTGCGTGCGCGAGCACCACCCCGCGGCGGACTCCCCGGCCACGGACGTCGTCAACGAGGTCGTCCGGCTCGACGCCCGGGCTCTCTCGACCCCGGAGGTGCTCGTCAGCGGCCCCGACTTCGTCGCCGCGCCCCGCCTCTCGCCCGACGGCTCGTCGCTCGCGTGGCTCTCCTGGGACCACCCCTCGATGCCGTGGGACGACGTCGTCCTGACGGTGCGGTCGCCGGCGACGGGCGAGGACGTCGTCGTCGCGGGCGGGCCGGGGGAGTCGGTGACCGAGCCGGCCTGGCAGCCCGACGGGTCGCTCACCTTCCTCTCCGACCGCACCGGCTGGTGGAACCTCTACCGGTGGTCGCCGTCCGCGGGGGTCGAGCCGCTGGTGCAGATCGACGCCGAGATCGGGGAGCCGGGCTGGCAGCTCGGCGGGTCCCGGTACGCCGTTCTCGACGATGGCCGGGTGGTGTTCGCGCGGTCGTCGGAGGGCTTCGACGCCCTCGTGGTCCGCGCCGCCGACGGCACCCTGACCGAGCTCGACGCCGGCTTCTCGGCCATCCGGTCGGTGCGGGCGGACGGCGACGGGGTCGTGTGCCTGGCGGGTGCGCCGACGGCGGAGGTCGGGGTGCACCGGGTGTCGGCCTCCGGCGGGGTGACCACGCTGCGGGCGCCGCGCGACCTCGGCCTCGACCCGACGACGATCTCCGTCCCCGAGCCGATGACGTTCGCCTCGGTGGACGGCGACGGTGCGGCGCGCGACGCCCATGCGCTCTACTACCCGCCGGCGGGCGAGGGGTCCGACGGCGAGCTGCCGCCGCTGCTCGTCGTCATCCACGGCGGCCCGACCGGGGCGGCCGCGCCGGTGCTCGCCGTGGGCCTGCAGTACTGGACGAGCCGCGGGTTCGGCGTGGTCGACGTCAACTACGGCGGGTCGACCGGCTACGGACGCGCCTACCGCGAGCAGCTGCAGGGGGCGTGGGGGATCGTCGACGTCGCCGACTGCCTCGCCGCCGCGCGGGCCCTCGCCGACGCCGGGCGGGTCGACCCCGAGCGGCTCGCGATCCGCGGTGGCTCGGCGGGCGGGTTCACGACGCTGGCCGCCCTCGCCCGCGCCGACACCCCGTTCTCCGCGGGCGCCGACCACTTCGGGGTCGCCGACCTCGAGGCGCTCGCCGCCGACACGCACAAGTTCGAGTCGCGCTACCTCGACGGGCTCGTCGGGCCCTACCCCGAGGCCCGCGACGTCTACGTCGAGCGCTCGCCGTTGACGCACGTCGCCGAGTTCGCGACGCCGCTGATCGTCCTGCAGGGCGACGAGGACGCGATCGTCCCGCCGAACCAGTCGGAGATGATCGTCTCGGCGCTGCGCGACCGGGGGGTGCCGGTGGCGTACCTGCTGTTCGCGGGGGAGCAGCACGGGTTCCGCAAGGCCGAGAACATCCGGCGGGCCCTCGACGCGGAGCTGGCCTTCTACTCCCGGCTCTTCGGCTTCTCGCTGCCCGAGGCGGAGGGCATCGAGCCGGTGGAGATCGAGAACCTGTAGTCCCGGGCCGGAGCGAACGGCACTCCCGCTGCTTCTACGTGAGCGAGAGTGCCGTTCGCTCCACCAGGGGGATGGGCCGGACGGACTAGCGGCCGCAGGCGCCCCGGAGGTCGGCGAACAGGTCGGTCCGCGACCCGGAGCCGAGCCGCTGGCGCATCCCGCGCACGTGGTGCTCGACGGTCTTCGCGGTGATGAACAGCCGGTCGCCGATCTCGCGGTAGGTGAGCCCGTCGAGCAGCAGCTCGGCGACCTCCTTCTCCCGGTCCGACAGCACGGCCGGCCGCGGCGGAGGGGCGTTCCCGACGACCGGCGTGGCCGGCTCGGGTGCCTCGTCGCCGCCGCGGGGAGTGGAAGCCTCGGCGGGCCCGGCGAGCAGGCCGCGGGCGAGCCCGAGCATCGCGGCGAGGACCCGCTTGTCGCTGGTGCGGACGGCGGCCTCCTTCGCGAGGCGGGCGCCGTCGTAGACCATCCCGGCCCCGGCGAGGGCGGCGCAGACCGCGTCGAGCTCGTCGGCGTCGACGTCCCCGGCCAGCACGTGCAGCCAGGCCCGGGCGGCGCGGGCGAGGACCCCGGCGAGCGAACCGGCCTCGGCGGCCGGGTCGGCGGCGGCCTCGGCGAGGTGCGCGGCGTGGCGCTGGGCCGAGGGCGGGTCCTCGGCGGCGACCGCGGCGAGGAACGCGCTCCAGTGCCACGGCGACGCCCAGAGGACGGGCTGGCCGAGTCCGGCGAGCAACTCGTCGCCCGCGGCCAGGTGCGGGGCCAGCCAGGCCATCCGCCCGAGCCGTCCCGCGATCACCGCGAGCTCGCCGATCGCGAGCAGCGACCAGAGATCAACGGTGTGCCGCAGCACCGCCTCGCGGGCCCGCGACCACAGCGCGAGCAGCCCCCGGGTGTCCCCGGCGCGCCGGACGAGCCCGGCCTCCAGGGCGACCGCGACCAGCTCGTCGCGCGCCTGCACCGGCTCGGGCCGGGCGTTCGCGGCGTCGAGGCCGGCGCGTGCGGTGAGCAGGTCGCCGCCGGCCATGTCGGCCCAGGCGCGCAGGAGCAGGTGGCGCCGCCGGTACGGGGCGCCGCCGAGGTCGGTCGCGAGGGCCCGGTCGACGAGGTTGCGGGCGAGGTCGGGCTCGCCGCGGTGCAGGGCGACGAGCGCGCCGAGGGCGGCGGGGGAGTCGTCGTGCAGCGCCGGGGCGCGGCACTCGAGCATCGCCGCAGCGCGGGTGAGGTCGGACAGCGCGGCGGCGGACCCCCCGGCGCGCACGCTGGCCCGCACGGCCTTCCCGACGAGGCCGTCGGCCCCGGTCCGCAGGGTCGGCGGCGCAGGACGTCCGGCGTCGGGGGCGGGGGTCACGGGCTCGCGGCCGGTCCCGACGAGGGCCACGGCGGCGGCCGGGCAGGCCTGGGCGGGCGCAACGGCGGCGACCCAGGCGTGCAGGTCGGCCGCGTCGGCGAGCATCCCGCGGTGGGCGTGCACCCCGGCGAGGACGTGGGCGGCCCGGACGAGCTCGGGGGTGCCGGCGGTCGGGTCGGCCAGCACCTCGTCGGCACAGCGGGCCGCCTCGACCAGCTCGCCGGCGAGCGCTGCGTGCTCGGCGGCCGCGGTCAGGTCGGCGTCGGACTCCATGAGCCGGTCCAGCTCGGGCGCGCTCACACTGCGGCCGGTGCGGCCGGGTCAGCCACCACCGGGGCCGGAGCCGGGGCGGGCGCCACCTTCGACGTGGGCTCCGGGGCCGGAACCGGGTCCGGCGCCGGCTCCGGGGCGGGCCCGGGGTCCGGCGCGGGTGCGGGCTCCGGGGCCGGTGCGGGAGCCGGGGCGGGCGCGGGAGCCGGCGCAGGCGCGGGGGCCGGAGCCGGAGCGGCGGGTGGCGGCACGACCGCGGGCGCCGGGGCGGCGGGGACGACCGGCTTCGCGGCCGGGACCACCGGCTTCGCGGCCGGGACCGCCGGGGTGGAGGCGCGCGTGCCGGCGGTGTTCGCCACCGAGGTCGTGGAGCCGGACGGGTCCTGGTCGGTCGAGGCGAAGGTCCCGGTGGGGAGCGTGCCGGCGCCGGGCAGACCCGGGGCCGGGGCGGCCGGGAGCCCGGGGGCCTGGGACACCGGGGCGGCGACCGTGGCGGAGGTGTTCGAGGCGTTCGACGCCTTCACCATGGGCACGGTCACGGCGGCGACACCGGCGGCGGTCAGCACCGCGGCGGCCCCGGCGCCGACGGCGAGGCGACGGCGGCGCTGGTCGGGCCCGGGCGCCGCGGCCGCGAAGGGCGAGGGCCGCAGACCGGAGGCCACCGGGATCGGGGCGGCGGCGCGGACCGGCGCGAGGGCGGAGGTGGGGCGGCTGCGCTGGGCCGGGCCGACCACGTCGGTGACGGGGTCGGGCGCCTGCCCGCGCAGGTCGAGGCGCACGGGCGTCGTCGTCGGGTCCGGGGCGTGGGCAGCCAGGGCGGCCGCCGGGCCGACGAACTCGGTGCGGGGCTCGTCGTGGGCCGCCAGGGCGGCCGCCGGGCCGACGAACTGGGTGCGGGGCTCGTCGTGGGCGGCGAGAGCGGCGGCCGGGCCGACGAACTCGGTCCGGGGCTCGGGCGCGCGGGGCGCCGGGGCCGGGGCACGGGTGATCGTCGGGAAGGGGGTGGAGACCGGGGGGACCGGGCGCGGGGCCGGGAAGGGGCCGGACGCGGGACGAACGGCGCCGCTCGCGGCGGCGGCCGCCCAGGTGGCGCCGCGGGCGACGACGGTGGTGGGGTCGGGGTCGATCGCGACCGGGCGCCCGAGCTCGGCGGAGAGCATCCGGGCGACCAGCGGGATGCGCGAGGAGCCGCCGACGAGCAGGACGCCGTCGAGGTCGGCGGGGCGCAGGCGGGCCGAGTCGAGCACCTCGCCCAGGACGTCGAACGTCTGGCGCAGCGCCGGGGAGATCATGTCCTCGAACTCGCCACGGGTGACGCGCACGCGGGTGGTGAGCTGGGGGAGCCGGACGTCGACGACGGCCTCGGTGTCGACCGAGAGCGACTCCTTCGCGGCGACGCACGCGCGGCGGAGGCCGGTGACCGCGCGGATGACGGCCGGGTCGTTCGGGTCGAGTGCGGCGACCGCGCCCCCGAGCTCGGCGCAGACGTGCCAGAACAGGGCCTCGTCGAAGTCGATGCCGCCGAGGGCCTCGAGGCCCTGGCCGCGCCCGAGGACGGTGAGCCCGACGGGGGCCTGCGGGCCGGGGAGGGTGCCGCGGACGACGGCGGCGTCGAAGGTGCCGCCGCCGAGGTCGTAGACGGCGACGGTGCGCCCGACCGGGAGGCGCCCGGCGGCGGCGTGCGCGGCCGCGGCGGCCTCGGGCTCGGTGAGCAGGACGACGTCGTGCAGGCCGACCTCGGCCAGCGCCTCGGTGAACACGCGGCGGCGGTAGGCGCCCCAGCCCGCGGGGTGGGCGACGGCGATCCGGCGCGGCGCGTGACCGTGCTGCTCGGCGACCCGGTCGGCGGTCCAGCGGACCATCTCGGCGGCCACGCCGTCGGCGGAGAAGCCCTGGCCGGCGACGACGATCGGGGTGTCGTCGCCGAGGCGGCGCTTGAACTCGCGCACCACCCGCTGCGGGGCCCAGGACGCCCGGGACTCCGCCTCGCCGCCGACGAGCAGGGAGCCGTCGTCGTCGAGCAGGAGCACGGAGGGGACCTGCACGCGGCCCCGCTCGAGGCCGACGACCCGCAGGTCGGAGCCGCCGTCGGTGTGGACGGCGGCGGAGGTGAAGGTGGTGCCCAGGTCGATGCCGAGGTCGTAGGCAGGCGGGGTCGCCGGACGGTGTCCGCTCCACTGCGTGGTCCGTACCTGCGTCACTGCAGCTCCCCCGTCCCGGACCTCCCCGGAAGGGGCGGCGCCGTGTCGCTGACTCGTGGGCATCATCGACCCCTCCGGAGCCGCCGTTACACGTTCGTAGCTCGATCGTGGGGACGTCCACCGTTCGGCCGCACCCCCGGTGGTCACTCGCCGTGAGGGGTTGGGCCGCCCGGGGCGGGAGGTCCGGACGAGGCCCCCGACCCCCTAGGGGGTCCCCCCGAGAACCCGGGCGCCGCCCCGATGGCCGGCGGGCCCCCGACGACGACTGTTCTCCCCAACGCCGCTCCGGCAGCACGCCGAGAGCGCACTCCGCTTCACCGATACCTGGGGGCACACCATGGCCACGCTGGACATCACCGAGTCGAAGACGCTGCTCGAGTTCCTGCTCGACCTGCTGAACGACAAGGACGCGCTCGCCGACTTCCGCGACAACCCGCACGAGGCGCTCGAGCACGCCGGCCTCGGCGACTGCACCGTGGAGGACATCAAGGAGCTCCTCCCCGTCGTCCTCGAGAAGGTCGACGCCGAGAAGTGCGCGCAGTACGAGGACGACTGCGACGACGACCACTGCTACGACTCCGAGCCCAAGCACGAGGACGACGACCACCACTGCAAGCCGGTCGACTGCGACGACGAGGGCCGCCCCGCCGCGCACTGCAGCCCGACCGACCAGGTCGTGGCGCACCTGAACTACGTGACGAACAACTACAACTTCGTCGACAACTCGCACCACACGTACAACGAGACCAACAACATCACCAAGATCTGGGCCGGCGACGACGCCGAGATCCACGTCGACAACACCACGACGAACGTCGGCGAGGGCGGCACCTACGTCGGTGGCGACAACAACGCCCCGATCACCCACGGGGACGGCAACGTGGTCGGCGACGACAACCAGGTCTCGGGCCAGGGTTCGACGACCGCCTTCGGGTCCGGCTCGGCGGTCGACGGGGACGTCGACGCCGGCGACCACGGTGCGATCGTCTTCGGCAACGGCGCGGCCTCGACGATCGACGCGTCGACCGACAACTCCCACCAGGACAACTCGGTCGACAACTCGCACCAGGACAACTCGACCGACAACTCGGTGGACAGCTCGACCGACAACTCCCACCAGGACAACCACGTCGACACCGACACGTCGCACTCCGGCAACACCAACATCGAGGACTCGGGCAACACCGACGCCTCGACGACCGTCGACGTGCACCACAACGACGTCGACCTGGCTCTGCTCTGAGCTCCCTGACCGCCGAGTGCGGGACCACGGCCGCGTAACGTCCGCGGCGTGACGACGAGGCCGGGGCACGGTGCGCACGCACCGTGTCCCGGCCTTCGCGCATGTCAGGGGGAGGTACGTCCATGAGTGCCGGCAACGACGCGGCCTCGCGGGAGCTGACCGAGCTCGTCGGGCTCGCCCGCAAGGCGGTGAAGGCCTACGACCGGCCCGACCTGGAGAAGCGGCTCGCCGTCCTGAGTCGTGCGGTCGCCGACGACCGGGCCCGGGTGCTCGTCGTCGGGGAGTTCAAGGCGGGCAAGACCGAGCTGGTCAACGCGGTCCTCGGCGGGCGAGCCCTGCCGACCGACGCGCACCGGGCGACGACGGTGCCGACGGCCTGCGTCCACGGCGCCCAGCGGGCCGTGACCCTGGTCCGCGCCGTCGAGGGCGGGCAGGAGCAGCAGGGGATCGGCCCCGCCCAGCTCGCCGAGCACGTCACCGAGCAGGGCAACGCGGACAACGCCGCCGGCTGGTCGCACGCCGAGGTGACCCTGCCGGTGGAGCCGCTCAAGGGGCTGCGGCTCGTCGACACCCCCGGCGCAGGCGGTCTCGCCTCCCCGGCATCGGTCTCGACGATGGCCGAGCTGCCCGGCTCCGACGCGGTGCTGCTGGTCTGCGACGCCGGCCGGGAGCTCACCGCCCCCGAGCTCGCCCTGGCCCGGACCGCGGCGGCGGTCGGCGCGACGGTGATCGTCGTGCTGACCCGGACCGACCTGCACCCGCACTGGCGGCGCATCGCCGACCTCGACCGCGGGCACCTCGACCGGGCCGGGGACCCGATGCGCGGGGTCGCGGTGCTCCCCACCTCCGCCTCGCTCGCCCTGCTCGCCGCCGAGCGCGACGACCCCGCCGACGGCACCGGCCGGGCGCTCACCGAGGAGTCGGGGATCGCCGAGCTGCGGCGGGTCCTCACCGAGGAGGTGGCGGCCGGTCGCCAGGCCCGGCGGGTCCGGATGGCCGCCGACGAGGTGCTCGTCGCCTGCGACCAGGTCGCGACGCGGTTCCGCACCGAGCGCGACGCCCTCGCCGACCCCGGCCGCGCCCAGCGCATCGCCGAGCAGCTGGACCGCTCGAAGGCCCGCGCCGCCGCGTTGCGCGACCGCGCCGCCCGGTGGCAGCAGACCCTCAACGACGGCACCCAGGACCTCGTCTCCGACATCGAGTACGACCTGCGCGACCGCCTGCGCACCGTCACCACCGACGCCGAGGCCGCCCTCGACGACACCGACCCCGCCAAGACCTGGGAACAGTTCGGGCCCTGGCTCCACCAGCAGGTCTCGGCGGCCGTCTCGACGAACGTCGTGTGGGCCGAGGAGCGGACGCGCTGGCTCTCCGAGCGGGTCGCCACCCACTTCGCCGAGGACGGGGAGGGCATCCTGCCGCCGGTGGGGGCGGGGCCCGACGGCACCGGCATGGTCGCCGACCCGGTGAAGATGCTCGCCGCCCCCGACCACGAGAAGTTCGGGTTCTCGCAGTCCGCGTTGATCGGGATGCGCGGCTCGTACGGGGGGGTGCTGATGATCGGGCTGATGACCACGCTCGCCGGGCTGTCCCTGATCAACCCGTTCTCGGTCGGGGCGGGCCTGCTGCTGGGGTCGAAGACCCTGATCGACGAGCGGAAGCGGGCGCTGCGGCGCCGGCAGGGCGAGGCCAAGCAGGCCGTGCGCCGCCACGTCGACGACGTCATCTTCCAGGCGGGCAAGAACTCCCGCGACATGCTCCGCGAGGTCCAGCGGACCCTGCGCGACCACTTCACGACGACCGCCGAGGAGCTCGAGCGCTCCCTCGCGGCGACGTCGCAGGCGGCCAAGGCCGTCGAGGCCGACGGCGCGAAGCGCCAGGCCCGGCTCGCCGACCTCGAGGCGGAGCTGGAGCGGATCGAGGGGCTGTCGACCCGGGCCCGCCGCCTGCGGGAGACCGTGCGCTCCGAGGGGCGGTCGGCGCCGCTGGTCCGGGCGTGACCGCGCCGCCGAGGAGCTCGGGGCTCGTCGGGGCCGCCCGCGGCGTCGTCGAGAACGCCCTGCGCCTCTACGCGAGTGGCCCGTCCGACCCGGCGACCGACTGGGCCCGGTCGGTCCTGCACGACGCGCGCGCCCGGCTCGACGAGCCCCTGCGCGTCGCCCTGGCCGGCACGCTCAAGGCGGGGAAGTCGACGCTGCTCAACGCGCTGGTGGGCGAGCGGATCGCCGCGACCGACGCGGGGGAGTGCACCCACCTCGTCACCTGGTACCGCGACGCCGCCTCGCCAGCGGTGCTGCGCGAGGACCTCGACGGACGACGAGGCCCGGTGCCGTTCCAGCGGGACGGCGACGGCCTGAACATCGACCTGCGCTCGGTCGACCCGACGCGGGTGGGGCGGTTGCTCGTCGACTGGCCCTCGCGCGGGCTGGCGCAGACGACGCTCGTCGACACCCCCGGGCTCGACTCGATCCGGGAGACGAACTCCCGGCGCACCCTCGCCTTCGTCACGCCCGACGACCGGCCCTCGGGCGCCGACGCGGTCGTCTACCTCATGCGCCACGCGCACCGCTCCGACGTCGGGTTCCTCGAGGCGTTCGCCGACCTCGCGCGCGGCGGGGGCGGCGGGCTCGGTGCGGTCGGGGCCTCCGGCACGGTCGTCGTGCTCTCGCGGGCCGACGAGATCGGCGGCGGGGGGCTGGACGCGGTGACGACGGCCGGGAAGGTCGCCGAGGCCTACCGCGTCGACCCGGCGCTGCGCCCGCTCTGCCAGACGGTGGTCGCGGTCGACGGACTGCTCGCCGAGACCGCGCGCACGCTGCGCCAGGTCGAGTTCACCGCACTGCGGGCCCTCGCCCGGGCCCCGCGGGCCGAGGTCGACGCGCTGCTGCTCTCGGCCGACCGGTTCTGCTCCGCGGAGCCCCCGGCGGTCGTCGCCGAGGCCCTCGCCTCCGACCCCGACGGGGTCCGGCTCGACGCGCGGACCCGCCGGGCGCTGATGGACCGGTTCGGGGTGTTCGGGATCCGGACGGCGACGACGGTGCTGCGCCGCGGCGCCCGGACCGGGCGCGGGGTGGTCGACTCGCCGTCGCTGGCCGAGGAGCTCGCGAAGCGGTCGGGGCTCGAGGAGCTGCGCGAGGCGCTGGCGTCCCGGGTGCTCGGGCGCCGCGACGTGCACAAGGCCCGCTCCGCGCTGCTCGCCGTCGAGCTGGTGCTCGACCGGGCCCCGCGACCCGACGCCGGCCCGGTCGCCGCCGAGCTCGAGCGGGTCCTCACCGGTGCCCACGAGTTCACCGAGCAGCGTCTCCTGGCGGCCCTGCGCCAGGGGCAGGTGACGATGCCGGCCGACACCCAGCCCGAGGCGGAGCGCCTCCTCGGCGGGGACGGGCCCGGGGTGGCGGAGCGGTTCGGCCTCGAGCCCGGCGCCGACCCCCGGCCCGCGGCGCTCGAGGCCCTCGACCGGTGGCGGACCCGGGCGGAGTCGCCGCTGACGTCTCGGGCGGCGGCCGAGGTGGCGCGGGCGGTCGTGCGCTCGTGCGAGGGCGCGCTCCGCGGCTGAGCGCGGGCGTTGCGCGAGGCACACGGCTGGCCGGGTCGACGCGACGTCGTCCCCGTGTTGCGGGCCGCAACGGTCGTGAGGCCCGGAGCCGACCCCGCCGGCCGTGTGCGGGCCGCAACGCGACGGGCATCGTCGGGAATCACCGAGTGGAGCGCGGCCCGCCGTGATCGCTAGCGTGCCGGGTCGTGCGGACCGTGGTGCTCGACCTGGGCGGGGTGCTGCTGTCCTCGACCGCCGTCCTCGACGCCCTCGCGGCACGGCTCGGCGTGGGGACGGCCGAGCTCGAGCGGGCGTACTTCCCGCCGCGGGAGGGCTACGACCTCGGGGATCCCGACGAGGCCTACTGGGCGGCGGTCGGGACGGCGCTCGGCATCGTCGTGACCCCCGACGACGCCCGAGAGCTGACCGCGATCGACGTCGCCAAGTGGGCCGAGCTGCCGGTGGAGTCACTGGCCTTCCTCGACGCGCTCGGCGACCGCCGGTGCGCCGTGCTCTCCAACGCCCCGGCCGGGCTCGCCGCCACGGTGCGGACCGCGCCCTGGTCGCGGCGGTTCGCGGCGATGGTGTTCTCCGCCGAGGTCGGGCTGGTCAAGCCCGGCGCGGCGATCTTCGCGGAGGCCGACCGCGTGTTCGGGACGCACGACTGCGTGTTCTTCGACGACAAGCCGGCCAACGTCGAGGCGGCCAGGGCCCACGGGTGGGAGGCGCACGTGTGGGCCGGGCCGGAGGCGGCGCTCGGGGTCCTGGGGGAGGACGCGGGTCTACGGTGGGGCCGTGAGCCCCGGGTCCGGAGCGAGCTGGAGGTCCTGCGCGTGACGGTCGAGCCCGATCCGCCCGGCCCGGTCTTCCGCCTGGTCTACCGCAGCCGCCTGCGGGTGTCCGCCCGGAACAGCCGGGCCGAGCTGGGAGCGATCTACTCGAAGGCCCGCTCGAAGAACGCCGGGCTCGGCGTCAGCGGGGCGCTGCTGGTGTGGAACGAATCGGTCGTGCAGGTCCTCGAGGGCGAGGAGGCCACGGTCCGGGAGCTCTACGCGACCATCCACGACGACCCGCGCCACGACGGCGTGCTGGTGATCAGCGAGGGCACGGTCGCGGGGCGGGTGTTCGGCCGGTGGGCGATGGCGGCCGTGGCCGACGAGGGCGTCCCCGACCTCGCCCTGCTGCTCACGCCCGGGAGCGGCGCCGCGTCCCGGCCGCCCACCACGCCCGAGCAGGACGAGCTGCTCGACGAGCTCCGCGAGGTGCTCCGCTCGTGAGCACTAATCCGTGTCCAGACACGGATTAGTGCTCACGAGCGCGTCAGCGCACCTGCCCCGACGCCGGGCCGCGTGGGCTCCCGCGTCGCGAAGAGCATCAGCAGCGCGCCGAGCACGGCGAGCACGCTCATCGTCACGAAGCCGCTGGTGAAGGTGCCGGTGCTCTCGACGATCAGGCCCATCACCAGCGGGGCGACGACCCCGGAGATCGCGAAGGCCGCGTCGGCGAACCCGGCCGCGGTGGCGGGCTGGGTGGGGGCGGCGTCGATCGAGGCGACCCACCAGATGCCGCCGGTGACGAAGCCGAACCCGACGCCGCAGGAGATCGAGACCAGCGCGACGGTGAGGGTCGGGTCGAGGAACACCGGGACCAGGGACGCACCCGAGAGGAGCAGCGCGGTCCCCATGATCGTGTAGCGGCTGCGGATGCTGTGGGTGCGGCGGTAGACCCGGTCGACGAGGAACCCGCCGGCCAGGGCCCCGACGATGCCCGCGGCCCAGGGCGCGACCGCGAACGCGCCGACGGCCTTGATCGACAGGCCGAACGAGGTCGAGAGGTACTGGGGCAGCCAATACATGAACCCCCAGAACATGAACCCCCACGAGAAGTAGCCGATCGCGCAGATCCAGAGATTCCGGTTGGTGAGCAGGGCCCGCCAGTCGGTCGGCCCGGAGGTGCTCTCCGCCTCGCCGGCGTCCTGGCCCGCGGCGATGTGGGCGCGCTCGGCGTCGTTGACCTGCGAGGCGTCGTCGGGGGAGTTGCGCAGCAGGGCGACGGCCAGCAGGGCCCAGAGGACGCCCAGCCCGCCGATGATCCAGAACATGCCGCGCCAGCCGACCCCGGCGATGAGGTTGGTGAGCAGCGGGCCGGCGACGAGCAGGGAGCCCGACACCGCGACGCCGCCGATGAGGGCGAGCGCGAACCCGCGCTCGGCGCGCGGCAGCCACCGGCTCGCGGTACGGCTGGCCGCCGGGAAGGCGGGGGCCTCGGTGGCGCCGAGGACGATGCGGATGAGCAGCAGCCCGACGAAGCCGCCCGCCAGCGGCACGAGAGCGGTGGCGAGGGAGAAGCCCAGCACCGCGGTGATGAGCACCTTGCGGGCCCCGAACCGGTCGACGAGCGGACCGGAGAGGAACGCGAAGACGGCGTAGCCGATCGAGAACGCGCTCGACACCACGCCGTACTGCGCGTCGGTGATCCCGAATTCGGTCTTGAACGGGGTGACCGCGTAGGAGATCGCGCTGCGGTCGATGTAGTTGATGACGATGAGCGCGACGACCACCGAGATCGTCACCCACCGGAATCGGGTCGGCATGTGCTCCACCTGCTCCTGAGAGAGGCGTTCCGCCGGGAGAAACATCGTGCGGAACGCGATGCGCGAGAATGTCAAGACGTCGTCATGCGGGTCAAGAATCGTTCCGCTCATGGGAACGGAACAGTTCTGCCACGCGCGACGGATTCGTCCCGCCGCGCAGATCCCACACCGCGGCGGTCAGATCCTCGGCCGCTGCCGCGTCGAGCGAGCGGGCGGCGTTGCCCGCGAACTTCGTACCGTGCTCGGCCGGGGAGAGCGGGCGGACGGGTCCGCCGCGGTTGTCGGTGACCCGTTCGGTGAGCACGCGTCCGTCGCGCAGGTGGGCGGTCAGCACGGCGGGGAACGCGCGGGGGAAACCGGCGGTGGCCTCGTCGTCGGGAACGACCTCGACGCGCGCCGCCACGGCGAGGCGGGCCGGGTCGGCGGCCGCGGCGTCGGTGAAGTCGCAGTGGAAGACGCCGAGCCCCTCCCGGTCGCCGCACAGCGCCGCGGCGACGGTGTAGGGCCCGCTGAACGCCGCGTGGTACCCCGAGCGCGGGTGGGTCTTCTCCTCCCGCGGCTCGGCGATCGTCCGCAGGACGGGGCGGGGGACGCCGAGGACGAGGCGCTCGACGTCGTCGGGGGCGACCCCTCGGTCGCGCAGGGCGAGGGCGGCGTCGACGCCCGCGTGGGTGAAGTGGTTGCAGGGGTAGGGCTTCACGAACACCCCGGGGGTCTCCCAGTGCTCGCCGAGCCTCTCGGTCACGGCCTCCGGGCGGGCGCGGTCGCCGCAGAAGGCGCGCAGGAAGCCGAAGCCGCCCTCGAGCACCGTCGGGGGGCCGGTGAGGCCGTGGCGCGCGAGGTCGGCGGCCGCGACCCCGGCGTGCGCGGCCCAGCCGCAGTGCACCCGCTTGACGGTGCCGCCGGTCCGGTTGGCCTCGATGATCCCGCTGCCCATACTGGCGGCGATCCCGATCGCGGAGGTGAGCCCGTCGGCGTCGAGCCCCCGCAGCACCCCGGCCGCCAGCGCCGCGCCGACCGCCCCGCAGATCGCGGTGGCGTGCTGGCCCCACTCGAAGAACACCGAGGTGCTCGCGTCCTCGTCGTAGCCCGCCATCCCCAGCCGGCAGGTCAGCTCGACCCCGAGCGTGGCCGCGTCGAGGTAGGCGGGCCCGCTCGCGCCGACGGCCTCGGCCGCGGCCAGGGCGGCCGGCAGCACGGCCGCCGACGGGTGCAGGACCGAGGGCAGGTGGGTGTCGTCGAAGTCGAGCGAGTGCGCGAGCGTGCCGTTGACCAGCGCGGCCGACGGGGCCGGGAGGAGGTCGCCGGTGGCGAAGGAGGTCGCGGCCCCCGTGCCGCCCCACTCGGCGACGACGGCCGAGACGATGCGGGCGGGCTCCTCCGTGCGGGCCGCGAGGCAGTTGCCGAGCAGGTCGACGGTGCGGGCGGCGAGGTCGTCGCGCAGGCGGTCGTCGAGGCCCTCGTCGCGCACCCGGACGGCGAGGTCGGCGACCTGCTGGGCGGGGGTCCTCACGCCACCACCGCCACCGGGCGGACCGGGGAGCCGGTGCCGCCGACGATGCGCAGCGGGGCCATGACGAACAGGAACTCGCCCAGGCCCGCCGCGGAGGCGTCCTCGAGGGCGAGGTGCTCGACGATGTGGATGCCGTGCTCGACCAGCAGGATCCGGTGCACCGGCAGCACCCGGTGGCCGGCGCCGGGCGGGATGCGCTCGAAGGCCGTGGTGTCCGAGCCGGCGGCGACCACCCCGCGCTCGGCGAGCCAGCGGGCGCCGTCCTCGTCGACCCCGGGCACGCCGTCGGCCTGCCCGAGGTAGCGGGCGGCGTCGTCGAAGTGCCGCGCCCAGCCGGTCCGGACCAGGGCGACGTCGCCGGGGCCGGGCTCGGCGCCCGCCCGCTTCGCGGCCTCCGCGAGGTCGGCCGCGGTCACGGCGGTCCCGGGCTCGAGGACGTCCACGCCGTGGGCCGCGGCGACGTCGAGCAGCACCCCGCGGGTGATCATCGGCGGGATCTTCTCGGCGCCGTGCTCGGAGTGCACCCCGCCGGCCTGGGCCTCGAAGGCGTCGATCCCGCCGTGCAGGCAGCCCTCGTGGCTGACGTGGGCGAGCGCGTCGACGTGGGTCCCGACGTGGCCGCCGGTCACGAGGATCTCGTTGGACGCCGACCCGCCGTCGGGCCGGGTCATGTCGCCGTGGCGGCGGATCAGGGTCATGCGGAAGCCGGGGTGGTTCGGCGAGCACGGCATGCCGGTGAACAGCGGCTGGCCGAGCTCGATCGTCCGCAGCCCGCCGGCGACGGCGTCGAGCAGGGCGCGGGTTCCGGGGGTGGTCACGGGGTCTCCTCACGGTGGCGGTCGAGGACGGCGCGGGCGCCGGCGACGACGGCGGGGTCGACGAAGCGCCCGTCGGCGTCGCGGTAGGCGCTCTCGCCGTCGGACCCGGTGGCGTCGAGCAGGGCACGGGCGCGGGCGAGCTCGTCGGTGGTCACGCGGAAGGCCTCGTGCACCACCGGGATCTGGCGGGGGTGGATCACCGAGCGGCCCCAGAAGCCGCGGTCGCGGGCGCGGGTCGAGTCGGCGGCGAGCCCGTCGAGGTCGGGCAGGTCGGTCCACACCGGAGCGACCGGGGAGGCGAGCCCGGCGGCCCTGCTCGCGACGACCACCCGCTGGCGCGCCCACTCCAGGGCCCCGCGGTCGGTGACGCGCAGGTCGGCGGCGAGGTCGGACTCGCCCAGGGAGAGCATCACCACCAGCGGGTGGGCGGTCGCGAGCGCGAACGCCCGCTCCACCCCGAGCGCCGACTCCAGCAGCAGGTGCAGCGGCTTGCCGATCCGGTCGGCCAGCCGCGCGACGGCCCCGGGGTCGGTCGCCTTCGGCACCCGGACCCCGTCGACCGCCGCGCAGGCCAGCGCGTCGGCATCGGCCTCGTCGTCGGGATTCATCCGCGCCCACAGCGGCCCGTCCGCGGCCAGGGTCCCGACGACGTCCCGCGCGGTCGCCTTGGCGGCGGCCGGCACGGCGTCCTCCAGGTCGACGACGACCGCGTCGGCCGGTCCCGCGAGCGCCTTCGCGACGAGGTCGGGGCGGTGGCCGGGGACGTAGAGCCAGCTGCGGGCCTCGCCGACCCCGCCCGCCCCGCCCGTCATACCGCCCCGCTCGCGCGCAGCTCGGCCAGGCGGGCCGCGTCGACCCCGAGGCGGCCGAGGACCTCCGCGGTGTGCGCGCCCAGCGGCGGGCCCGAGGTGCGGACGCGGCCGGGGGTCCCGGAGAGCCGGAACGGGACGTTCTGGAACCGGACCGGGCCGAGCTCGTCGTCCTCGACGGTCACGATCGACTCCAGCGCCGCGTACTGCGGGTCCGCGACGACGTCGGCGGCGGTGTAGATCGGGGCGACCGCGGCCTCGGCCTTCTCGAAGGCCTCCACCACCTCGTCGCGGTCGCGCCGGGCGATCCAGTCGCCCACCGCCGCGTCGAGCTCGTCGGCGTGCTGCGCGCGGGTGGAGCCGGTGGCGAACCAGGGCTCGTCGATCAGCTCGGGGCGCCCGACGAGGCGCATGACGCGCTCGGCGATCGACTGGGCGCTCGTCGAGACGGCGACCCAGCGGCCGTCGGAGCACTGGTAGGTGTTGCGCGGCGCGTTGTTCGAGGAGCGGTTGCCGGTGCGCGGCTGCAGCTCGCCGAGCTGGTCGTAGGCGATGACCTGCGGCCCGAGCAGGGTGAGCAGCGGCTCGATGATCGCCATGTCGACGTCCTGGCCGCGGCCGGTCGACTCCCGGGCGCGCAGCGCCGTCATGACCGCGAACGCCGTGGTCAGGGCGGCGACGCCGTCGGCCAGGCCGAAGGGCGGCAGGGTCGGGGGACCGTCGGCCTCGCCGGTGATCGCGGCGAACCCGCTCATCGCCTCGGCGAGCGTGCCGAAGCCGGGCCGCCCGGCGTAGGGCCCGGTCTGGCCGAAGCCGGTGACGCGGGCGAGGACCAGGCCCGGGTTGCGCTCGCGCAGCACGTCGGGCCCGAGGCCCCAGCGCTCGAGCGTGCCGGGCCGGAAGTTCTCGATGACCACGTCGGCGTCCGCGGCGAGCTCGCGGAAGAGCTCCCGGCCCTCGGGGGTCGAGAGCACCAGCGTGACCGACTTCTTGTTGCGGCCGAGCATCTTCCACCAGAGCCCGACCCCGTCGCGCTGCGCGCCGTGGGTGCGCGACGGGTCGCCGCGCGGGTGCTCGATCTTGATCACCTCGGCGCCCTGGTCGCCGAGCATGGTCGCGGCCAGCGGCCCCGCGAACAGGGTCGCGACGTCGAGGACCTTGAGGCCGGCGAGGGCGCCGCCGGGGTGGGCGGTCGGATCGTCGGGAACGGGGCTCGTCATCGAGCCGTCCTCTCTGCCGCTCGCGCGGCGGACGGGCGGCGCGGGGCGGCGCCGAGGCGGAGGGAGATGCGGTCGGCCACCGCGATCACGCGGGGCGCGATGGCGGCGACGAACTCGTCGGTGACGCGGTAGCGCGGGCCGCAGACCGAGATCGCGCCGAGGACCTCGCCGGAGACCCCGAAGACGGCGGCCGCGACCGACCCCGCGTCGGCCTGGCGCTCGCCCGCCGAGGCGGCGTAGCGGCGCTCGACGATGCGGTCGAGCTCGCGCCGCAGGGCGTCGGCGTCGACCGGGGTGTTCTCGGTCAGCGGGGCCAGCCCGGCGTCGAGCACCTGCTCGCGCTGGGAGTCGTCGAGGTAGGCGAGCATGCACTTGCCCGAGCTCCCGGCGTGCAGCGGGAACCGGCGGCCGAGCTCCACGGTCATCTTGATCTCGTGGGTGCCGACGACCTGGTCGAGGTAGACCCGGCCGTGCGGGACCGGGGTGGAGAGCGTGACGGTCTCGTGGGTCTCGTCGCGCAGCTCGCGCAGCAGGGGGAGCGCGGCGACCCGCAGGTCGGACTCGCGCAGCGCCCGCGCCCCGATCGCGGCCGCCGCGGGGCCGAGCCGGTACTCGCGGGTCGCGGGGTCGACGGCGACGAGGCCGCGACCGGCGAGCGAGACCAGGATCCGGTGGACGACGGCCTTCGAGAGCCCGAGCTCGCGGGAGATCCGGGAGACCCCCAGCGTCGAGGGGCCGTCGACGAACAGCAGCAGCACGTCCGCGACCCGCGACGTGCCCTCCGTCCCGCCACTCGCCTCGCTCACCGGCGCCTCCCCACATCGTCCCGCTGACGGAAACGAACCCTGACGATCGGCGGGCCGTCCGTCAAGCGCTCCGGGTGGAGCGAACGGCACTCCCGCTGCTTCTAGGGCAGCGGAAGTGCCATTCGCTCCCTTGCGCGGGGCGCCCGGCGCTGCTGTCATGAGCGCCCCGCGCACGGCGGGTCGTTTCTTTCAGCGGAACGGAGTACGGAGACATGGCGGACGTGGACCTCCTCGTCGCCGGAGCCGGCGGCGGGCTCGCCGGGGCGCTGCGCGCGGCCGAGCAGGGGCTCACCGTGGTGGTCGCCGACGCGAACCCGGCCTTCCGGCGAGGCAACAACACCGCGATGTCGACGGCGATGATCCCGGGCCCCGGGAGCCGCTTCCAGCGCGCCGCGGGCGTCGAGGACTCCCCGGAGCGCTTCCTCGCCGACGTCGACGCGAAGACCCACGGCACCGCCGACCCGGCCGTCGCCGGCACCCTCGCCCGGGTCGGCGCGGAGCTGGTCGAGTGGCTCGCCGACTCGGTGGGGCTCCCGATCTCCCTCGCCGACGTCGACTACCCGGGCCACTCCGTGCGCCGCTGCCACACCGTCCCGGGCCACCACGGCTCGTCGCTGCTGGGTGGCCTGCTCGAGGCGGCGGAGTCGCGGGTCGACCTGCTGGTCCCGGCCCGGCTCACCGCGCTGGAGCCCCGTCCCGACGATGCCGGCTGGCGCGCCACCCTCGCCCGCCCCGA
This sequence comes from Actinomycetospora atypica, assembly GCF_042653685.1. NCBI lineage: Bacteria > Bacillati > Actinomycetota > Actinomycetes > Pseudonocardiales > Pseudonocardiaceae > Actinomycetospora > Actinomycetospora atypica. The sequence continues at coordinate 294,587 of NZ_JBHSIV010000002.1, forward strand.
CGGCAGCGCCGAGGAGCTCACCGCCCGCGCCGTCCTGCTCGCCACCAGCGGCTACGGCGCCGACCCGGGCCTCGTCGGGAAGCACCTGCCCGAGATCGCGGACGCCGCCTACCACGGCAGCGAGTACGCGACCGGCGACGCGCTGCGCCTCGGCGGCGCGCTCGGGGCGGCGAGCTCGACCCTCGACGCCTACCAGGGCCATGCCGGGCTCTCGGCCGCCGCGCGCACGCTCGTCACCTGGACGACCGTGATGGGCGGGGCGGTGGTCGTGGACGCCGACGGCCGCCGCTTCGGCGACGAGACCGTCGGCTACTCCGAGTACGCCGCGATGCTCGCCGCCCGGCCCGGCGCGCGGGGCTGGGTGGTGTTCGACGCGACCATCGACGCCGCCACCCAGGGCTTCGTCGACTACCGCGACGTCGCCGAGGCCGGGGCGCTGCGGTGGGCCGACACCGTCGACGGCCTGGCCGAGCGGATCGGGGTCGACGCCGCCGTACTGGGTGCCGAGCTCGCCGACGCGGCCGCGGTGGCGCGCGGGGAGGCGGCCGTCGACCGCGTGGGCCGCCGCTTCGTCGCCCGGGCGCTCGAGCCGCCGTACGTCGCGGTCGAGATCGTCCCCGCGCTGTTCCACACCCAGGGCGGCCTCGCCGTCGACGAGGACGCCCGGGTCCTCGACGCCGCCGGCCGACCCCTCGCCGGTCTCTACGCCTCCGGGGGTGCCGCGGTCGGGATGTCCGGTCACGGCGCCGCCGGCTACCTCGCGGGCAACGGCCTGCTCCCCGCCCTCGGCCTGGCCTACCGGGCCGCCGACCACCTCGTCCGGAAGGTCCCCGCATGACCCACGACCTGATCATCCGCAACGTCCGGGTCGTCCGCCCCGGCACCGACGACACCCCGCTCGCCGACATCGCGGTCGACGACGGCCGGATCACCGAGGTCGGGCCCGACCTCGGCACCGACGCCGGCGAGGTGCACGACGGGCGCGGGCAGCTCGCGTTCCCCGGCGTCGTCGACGCCCACCAGCACTGGGGCATCTACAACCCGCTCTCCGACGACACGGCGACCGAGAGCCGGGCGTGCGCGCAGGGCGGGGTCACCACGTCGCTGACCTACATGCGCACCGGGCAGTACTACCTGAACAAGGGCGGCGCGTACGCCGACTTCTTCCCCGAGGTGCTCGCCGCCGCCGAGGGCCGCTCGCACGTCGACTACGGCTTCCACCTCGCCCCGATGCAGGCCGCGCACATCGACGAGATCCCGATGCTGGTCGACGAGCACGGCGTCACGTCGTTCAAGATCTTCATGTTCTACGGGAGCCACGGGCTGCACGGGCGCTCGAACTCGCAGAACGACTTCCTCATGATCCCCGAGGGCGAGCGCTACGACATCGCCCACTTCGAGTTCGTCATGCGCGGCATCCAGCGGGTCCGCGAGCAGCGCCCCGACATCGCCGACCGGATCTCGCTGTCGCTGCACTGCGAGACCGCCGAGATCATGACGGCGTACACGAAGATCGTCGAGCAGGAGGGCCGGCTCACCGGGCTCGAGGCCTACAGCGCGTCGCGGCCGCCGCACTCCGAGGGCCTGGCCGTGACGATCGCGTCGTACCTCGCGCACGAGACCGGGCTGCCGACGATCAACCTGCTCCACCTGTCGTCGGCCAAGGCCCTCGATGCCGCGATGCTGATGGCCGGGACGTTCCCGCACGTCGACTTCCGCCGCGAGGTCACGGTCGGGCACCTGCTCGCCGACGTCCACACCGCCGACGGGGTCGGCGGCAAGGTCAACCCGCCGCTGCGCCCGCGCGAGGACGTCGAGGCGCTGTGGCGCCACGTGCTGGCGGGCGACGTCTCGTGGGTGGTCTCCGACCACGCCTGCTGCAAGGAGGCGACGAAGTTCGGCGACGACCACGAGGACGTGTTCGCCGCCAAGTCGGGCTTCGGGGGCGCCGAGTACCTGCTGCCCGGGCTCGTGGGGGAGGGGCTCAAGCGCGGGCTCGCGCTGCCGCGGATCGCGGAGCTCACCTCCACCAACCCGGCCCGCCGCTTCGGGCTGGGCACCAAGGGCGACATCGCGCCCGGGTTCGACGCCGACGTCGCGCTGATCGACCCCGACACCTCGTGGACGGTCGACCCGGCCGACTCGGAGTCGACCCAGGAGTACACGCCGTTCCGCGGGCTGGAGATCGGCTCGACGGTCACCCGGACGTTCCTGCGCGGCCGGACCGTCTACGCCGACGGCGCCGTGGTCGGTGAGCCGGCGGGTCGGTACCTGAGGAGGCCTACGGCCATGTGAGCACTACTCCGTGCCTGGACACGGAATAGTGCTCACGGGCGCGCAGCGCACACCACGAGATCCAGCAACCGTGCAATGCGCGCCCGGTTACCGGAGTCCCCGACGGCGACGAAGACCCCGACCATCAGGGTCACGACGTCGTCGGGGTCGATCCCGGCCCGCAGCGAGCGTGGGCCTGGCCTGGGTACTCGCGCAGTCGCCGCAGGCCCTGCTCATCCCGGGCACCCGCTCGATCGCCCACCTCGAGGAGAACGTCGCGGCGAGCCAGGTCTCGCTCGACGAGGTGGCTGACGCCCTGTGAGCACTAATCCGTGTTCAGACACGGAATAGTGCTCACATGCCACCGGCACCCCTCGTCCTCGTGCCCGGTGCCGGTGGCGACGGCCGCTACTTCGACCGGGTGGTCCCGCTGCTGGGAGACGCCGTCGCCGTCGACCTCCCGCCCGACGCGGCGGACTTCAACGACTACGTCGCCGCCGTCGCCGAGGTCCTTCCCGACGAGCCCGCGGTGCTCGTCGGGCAGTCGATGGGCGCCTTCACGGTCGCGCTGGTCGCCGAGAGGTTCCCGACGAGGGCCGTGGTGCTGCTGGCGCCGATGGTCCCGGCCCCGGGCGACACCGCCGGCTCGTGGTGGGAGCGCACCGGGCACGCGGGCGCGGTCGAGGAGGCGGCGACGGCCAGGGGGCTCGACCCGGCCGCGATCCTGCCGGGCCCCGGCTTCGACCCGCACGTCGCGTTCTTCCACGACCTGCCGCCCGACGTGCTCGCCGAGCTGCTGGCCCTGGAGGAGCGGGGACAGTCGGCCGCGGTGTTCGACGCCGAGTTCCCGCTACGGGCCTGGCCGGACGTGCCGACCCGGGTGCTGGCCGGGCGCGACGACCGCTTCTTCCCGCTCCCGTTCGTGCAGCGCCTCGCCCGGGAGCGGCTCGGGGTGGAGGCGGAGGTGGTCCCGGGCGGGCACCTGGCCGCGCTGTCGCACCCGGGGGAGGTCGCCCGGGCCCTGCTCGCGTGACACCGTGGACGCCGTGTCCTCCTCCGACGACGTCGAGCGGGCGCGCGAGCTGATCGCCGCCGCGCAGCGCATCACCGTGCTGACCGGCGCGGGCGTGTCCACCGACTCCGGCATCCCCGACTTCCGGGGTCCCGAGGGGGTGTGGACCAAGAACCCGAAGGCCGAGCTGATCTGGAACGTCGACAACTACCGCGACGACCCCGAGGTCCGGCGCGAGGCGTGGCGGGAGCGCCTCGACCACCCGATGTTCGCCGCGGTCCCGGGCCGGGCCCATGAGGCGCTCGTCGAGCTCGAGCGGTCGGGCAAGCTCCTCGCTCTGCTCACCCAGAACATCGACGAGCTGCACCAGCGGGCGGGCTCGTCGCGGGAGCTGGTCGCCGAGCTGCACGGGAGCAACCACGGCACGGTCTGCATGAGCTGCGGTGAGGTCTCGCCGATGGCCGAGGCACGCGACCGCGTGCGGGCCGGCGAGGACGACCCGCGGTGCGTGCACTGCGGCGGGATCCTCAAGGCCACGACGATCATGTTCGGCGAGATGCTCGACGTCGACGTGCTGACCCGGGCGCGCGAGGCGGCCCTGGGCTGCGACCTCTTCCTCGCCATCGGCACCTCGCTCGGCGTGCACCCGGCCGCCGGGCTCGTCGACATCGCCTCGATGGTGGGCGCCGACGTGATCATCGTGAACGCCGAGCCCACGCCCTACGACCGGGTCGCCGCCGTCGTCCTCCGCGGCGGCATCTCCGAGGTGCTTCCCGAGGTGCTCCGCTCGTGAGCAGTAATCCGTGCCCGGACACGGATTAGTGCTCACGAGGCTTCGCCACCTCTTGCCTTCGAGCGCGCTCGAAGTCGTAGCGTCTGACGCGTGCCAGGATCGATTCTCGGAACTGCCGTCCGCCGCCTCGAGGACCCGGAGCTGATCCGGGGCCGCGGCACCTACGTCGACAACATCGTCCCGCTTGGGGCGCTGCACGTGGTGTTCGTCCGCTCGCCGATGGCCCACGCCCGGCTGGAGTCGGTGGACGTCGCGAAGGCCCGCGAGGCACCCGGCGTCGTCGCCGTCCTGACGAGCGACGACCTCGCCGACCTGCCCGACCACCGCCCCTTCATGGTCCTCAACGACGCCTGCGCGCGCCCGCTGCTCGCCCGCGGGAAGGTGCGCTTCGTCGGGGACATGGTCGCGGCCGTCATCGCGACGACGACGGCCGAGGCGGTCGACGCCGCCGAGCTCGTCGAGGTCGACTACGACCCGCTCGAGCCGGTGGTCGACGCCGAGGCCGCCCTCGCCGACGGCGCCCCGCTGCAGTTCGAGGAGCTCGGCTCCAACCTCGCGGCGGGGATGCGCGACGGCGACGAGGTGACGCCCCTCGACGGCGCCGACGTCGTGGTGCGCGCCCGCATCGTCAACCAGCGCCTCGCGGTCGCCCCGATGGAGGGCAACGCGGTCACCGCGCTGCCCGGCGACGACACCCACGACATCACCGTCCAGGTCTCCACCCAGATGCCCCACGGGCTGCGCGACCAGGTCGCGAAGCAGTGGGGCTGGGACCCCGAGCGCGTGCACGTCGTCGCCCCGCACGTCGGCGGCGGCTTCGGCGGCAAGGCCGGGCTCGCCCCGGAGCACGCCGTGGTGATCGAGGCCGCGCGCCGCCTCGGCCGGCCCGTGACCTGGACCGAGACCCGCAGCGAGAACCTCACCGCGATGCCCCACGGGCGCGGCCAGGTGCAGTACGGCGAGCTCGGGCTGCGCCGCGACGGGACCATCGTCGGGCTCCGCGCCCGCGTGGTCGGCGACGCCGGCGCGTACGCGGGCTTCGGCGGCGCGCTCGCCCTCGGGCCCACGCGCAACATGGCCCAGGGCGTCTACCGCATCCCGACGATCTCCTACGGCGCCGCCTCCGCGCTCACCACGACGACGCCGATGGGCGCCTTCCGCGGCGCCGGCCGGCCCGAGGCCGCGGCGATGCTCGAGCGACTCGTCGACATGGCCGCGGTGGAGCTCGGGAAGGACCCGGCCGCGCTGCGCCGGCAGAACTTCCTGCAGCCCGACGAGTTCCCGCTGACCACGGTCACCGGATCGCTCTACGACTCCGGGGACTACGAGCACTCGCTCGACGAGGCCCTGCGCCTGTCCGGGTACGACGAGCTGCGGGCCGAGCAGGCCCGTCGTCGCGAGCGCGGCGACCGGGTGCTGCTCGGGATCGGCCTCGCGGTCTACGTCGAGGTCACCGCCGGCGGGGCCGCCCAGGAGTACGGGAAGGTCACCGTCGACGACGACGGCGGCGCGACGATCGCCGTCGGCACCTCCGGGCACGGGCAGGGGCACGCGACGTCGTTCGCGATGATCGTCGCCGACCGGCTCGGCATCCCGATGGACCGCATCCGCTTCGTCCAGTCCGACACCGCGGCCGTCCCCCGCGGCGGGGGCACCGGCGGCTCGCGGTCGCTGCAGCTCGCGGGCTCCAGCGTCCTCGTCGCCGCCGACACCGTCCTCGACCGCGCCCGCGAGGTCGTCGCGTCGGTGCTGGAGGCCTCGCCCAACGACGTGGTGGTCACCGACGACGGGACGCTCGGGATCGCCGGCGTGCCCGGGCGGTCGCTGACGTGGACCGAGGTGGCCTCCGCCGCCCACGAGCAGGGGGTGGAGCTCGCGGAGGCCCGCGACGAGTCCCAGCCCGGCGCGACCTACCCCTTCGGCGCGCACGTCAGCGTGGTCGAGGTCGACCTCGACACCGGCCGCGTGACCCCGGTCCGCCACGTCGCGGTCGACGACTGCGGGCGCGTGCTCAACCCGACGCTCGTCGCGGGCCAGCAGCACGGGGGCCTGGTCCAGGGCATCTCGCAGGCGCTGTGGGAGGGCTTCTCCTACGACGAGGACGGCAACCCGGTGACCGGCTCGTTCGCCGACTACCTCCTGCCGAGCGCGGCCGAGCTGCCGATGTTCGAGGCGGCGTCGACCGAGACGCCCACCCCGTACAACCCGCTGGGCGCCAAGGGCATCGGCGAGGCCGCGACGATCGGGTCGACCCCGGCGGTGCAGAACGCGGTCGTCGACGCCCTCGCCCACCTCGGCGTCCGCCACCTCGACATGCCGCTCACGCCCGACCGCGTCTGGCGGGCCGTACGCGACGCCGAGGCCGGGACGCTCGCCGACCCATGGTCGGAGCCCCCGGCGGTGTTCGCCTCGCTGCCGGTCCGCGGTGGGTCGAAGGACCCGGAGGCGGCGTCCGTCGATGTGTAGTAACTCGTGCGCACTAATCCGTGTCCAGGCACGGATCAGTGCTCACAGGCGACCAGCACCTTGAGTTCGCTGAACAGCTCCGCGCGGCTCTCCGAGCCGAGCCGGCGGCGGATGCGGGACACGTGGTGCTCGACGGTCTTGGTCGAGAGGAAGAGGCGGGACGCGATCTCGCGGTAGGTGAGCCCCTCGAGCACGAGCTCGGCGATGTCGTGCTCCCGCTCGGTGAGGCCGGCGGCGGAGCGGCGGGCGACCGTCGTCGCGGTTGCCCGGGCGGCGTCGTCGGGAACGGGGACCGGCGCCGGGGCGACCGGGGTGCGGGCGGCCTGGAGGGTGCGGGCGCAGGCGAGCAGGGTGGCGCTGTCGGCGCGGTCGGTGGTGCGGATGGCGGCCTCGCCCGCGAGGCGGGCGCCGTCCCAGGCGAGCCCGACGGCGCGCAGGGCGGAGGCGGCGTCGAGCATGAGGTCGACGTCGATGCGCCCGTCGAGCACCGCGAGCCAGACGCGGGCGGCGTGGGCGGGGGCGACGGCGCGGTCGTTGACGGCGGCGGCCGCGTCGAGTGCGGCGGCGTGCGCGGCGGCGGCGTCGGGGTCCTCGGCGGTGATGGCCGCGTGCAGCCCGGCCCAGTGCCAGGAGGTGCCCCACGAGGCCGGGTCGCCCAGCGAGGCGAGGAGCGACGTGGCCTCGGCGAGGTGCGGCTCCACCCAGCGGCCCTCGCCGAGGCGGGCCGCGGCGACGGCGAGCTCGCCGACGGGCAGGAGGCAGTAGAGGTCGACGGGGTGGCGCAGCAGGGCCTGCCGGGCGCGCGCCCACAGCTCGAGCAGCCGGCGGGTGTCGCCGGCGCGACGGGCCAGGGCGACCTCGCCGGCCACGGCGACGAGCTCGTCGCGGGGCTCGAGCGCGCCGGGGAGCGCCTGGGCGGCGGCGAGTGCGGCCCGGGCGGCCTGCTCGTCGTCGCGCATCATCGCCGAGAACGCGCGCAGCAGGAGGTGGCGGCGGCGCAGGGCGGGGCCGCCGAGGTCGGCGTCGACGGCGAGGTCGAGCAGCGGGTCGGCGAGCTCGGGCTCCCCGCGGTGCAGGGCGAGCAGCGCGCCGAGCGCGGCGGGGGAGTCGCCCGCGGGCTCCGGCTCGCCGGCGGCGGCGAGGGCGGTCGCGGCGCGGACCAGCAGCGAGAGTGCGGTGCCGGCCGCCCCGTCGACCGAGGCGAGCAGACCCTGCGCGACGAGCGCCGCGGCCGAGTCGCGCAGCCCCGGCAGCCCGCCGGTGGCGGACACGCCGGCCGCGCGGGCCTCGTCGAACTCGTCGAGGGCGAGCAGGGCGGCGGTGGCGTCGAGTCCGCCGCCGCCCTGCCGGGCGAGCCAGCGGTGCACCTCGGCGGCCCGGGCGAGCAGGCCGCGCTGGGGCAGCACCGCCGC